>CANHZI010000005.1 GCA_947464955.1 Oxalobacteraceae bacterium | reverse complement strand
TTGCAAAAGACCGGTTACATTGCCGAGGCGGGGCGTTGCTTGGTGATGCAGGCGATCATTGAAGGTCGGGCGGTTGTGATGGTTTTCTTAGATTCGAAGGGTAAATATTCGCGTCTAGCCGATGCGGGTCGAATTAAAAAGTGGATACAAAACACGATGCATCTTCCAGCAAAACAATACATGTAATGATGGCTAGGTGAGTTGAAGTATAAACCAGCGAAACAGCACAGATGGAGAAAGGGGCTTCGAATTATTCGTAGCCTCTTTTTTTTGTCTTAGGTGTCTGGGGAATTAAAGAGACTGTTCCATAATTGAATGCTTGCAAGACAAATGTTCGATACTTTGTTTTGGGGAACTCGCGCTCGTTCTTCGCCTTGCAAACGGATATTGTGCTGATATTTACGCAGGATTCGATAGGTGTTGGCGGTATCTTGTGCCAGACCATCCTCGATCAATCCTAGTTTGCCGCATCGTTTCAAGAGGGCGATATTGCCGAGATTGCCCGTAAGTTCAGGGTGTTCGTTGGCGTAGCGAAGGATTAAGTATTGGACCATGAATTCAATATCGATCATGCCGCCTTCATCATGTTTTAAATCGAATAATTCGCTGCGATTGACGTTGGCATCCCGCATCCGTTTGCGCATCTGTACGACTTCTTCGCGTAGCTTTTCTGTTTCGCGCTTTTGACTTAAAACTTGATGACGAATCTCTTCAAACTTTTCTCCTATGCCTTCGTCGCCAGCGCAGAATCGCGCTCTGGTGAGTGCTTGATGTTCCCAAAGCCATGCAGACTTCTCTTGGTAACGGGCGAATGACGCGATCGAGGATACCATCAAGCCACTTGCTCCATCAGGCCTGAGTGCAATATCGATGTCGAACAATACGCCCGAAGAAGTGTGGGTTGTCATCCAAGTGATGAAACGTTGTGCGAGTTTTGCATATAGAGCGGGCGCATCTTGATCCTCATCGTCATAGAGAAAAATTACATCGAGGTCAGAGGCGTAGCTAAGTTCTTTTCCGCCGAGCTTTCCATAGGCGATTACGGCAAAACGCGGTCGTTCGATATGACGATTGGGGATCGTTTTCCAAACACTTTGTACCACCGCCTCGACCATAATGTCTGCGAGTTTTGAAAGCAGGTCGGCAAGATGTTCGACTGAAACGCGTCCTTCTAGGTCTTGAGCAAGTAAGCGGAACAGCAGTGCATGATGCGATTCACGTAGGGTGTCGAGCTGGCTTTCAATGTCCCCCTCTTGTGAAAGGAGAGCTTGCATGAGCTCGTTTTCAAATTCTTTCCAGTCGGGCACTTGATGTAAAACAGACTCATCTAAGAGTTCATCGAGCAAGATAGGATGACGATTGAGAAATTTTGCGGCCCAATCACTCGCTGCCATCATTCGCACTACGCGCTCGAGCGCGTGCGGAAACTCGGTGAGTAAGGAAAGATAAGCGGTGCGTCTTGCAATTTGCTCGAGAAAATCAAGGAAACGACTAATTGTTTCTAGCTGTGAGTCAGTCTGTTTAGCAATGCTAAGAAGGGCCGCATTGATCAAACTTGCCATTTTTTGCTGGGTTGCTTCGCTGAGGGCTTGTATTTTATTGGACTGCCAGGTGTTGGCAATGCGCTTAGCAACTTCGTTGATTTCCTTAAATTGCAGCTGCTCCAGATGGCTGACGATATTTTCTTGCGCCTCCAGATCAGACATCGTAGCAGCATCGAGGTGATGCTCTTCGTTCTCTGATTTGTCCTTAAAGATTGCATCGAATTGTTCGGCAACAAATTGCATATGTTGGAGCAGAACTTCATTCAATGCTGCGACGTTAGTGTATCCCATCATTCTAGCGACAATTTCTTGATCGCCGAGATTCGCTGGGAAGATATGCGTTTGCGCGTCGTCGAGATATTGAAGGCGGTGTTCAACGTTGCGCAGAAAACTGTAAGCAAGGAGTAACTGGTCTACCAGTAAGCCGTCGAGGATGCCTTTTTCAGCTAAACACAATAGCGTTGAGCGCGTTGAGCGGTCACGCAAATGTGCTTCGCGTCCGCCCCGAATTAACTGAAATACCTGAGCTAAAAATTCGACTTCACGAATACCACCTCGTCCAAGTTTTACATTGATACCTCGGTCTGGATGTCTCGTCTCCTGACGAATGACTTCAGCCCTGATTTGGTGGTGCATATTGCGTAGTGAATCGATTACCCCGTAATCCAAATAACGGCGATAGACGAAGGGAAAGATCATCTTATCGAGTGCGGCAATGTCGCTTGCCTTTCCGGTTAATGCACGCGCTTTAACCCAGGCGTATCTTTCCCATTCTCTGCCTTGAACCAAAAAATAGTCCTCGATCATGCCAAAGCTAGCGACAAGCGGACCTGATGCGCCATTTGGTCGTAGGGCCATGTCAACGCGAAACGAAAAGCCGTCTTCTGTAATTTCGGAAATAGCTGCAATCAGTTTTTTACCGAGGCGGCTAAAAAACTCGTGATTGGAGAGTTCGCGTTGTCCATCGCCAGCTTTGGTTTCGCCATCTTCGTTGTAACAAAAGATCAGATCGATGTCAGATGAGACATTGAGTTCGAAACCACCAAGTTTTCCCATGCCCAGTACGATTAGCTCTTGTGTTTCCCCTGACTCTTCGCCAATCGGTGCCCCATGGTTTATGACCATTTCTTCCATCAACGATTTAAGATGAGTTTGCACTACAAAATCGGCAAATTCACTGACCGTCGTTACCACCTCATGCAGTTCTGCTTTACCTTCTAGATCACGTTTAATGAGGCTTGCCATGACCAAGTTGCGTGTACGTCGCATTGCAGAGGGGAGGGGCGCTCCTGAATCTATTTCATTTTGTAAAATTTTCGCAAAAACATCTTTACTCATCGATAATGCTGACGTTTGGAGTAACAGCGCGTGTCGTTCCGGCTTGGCAGCCATCCAGCGGCTGATGAAACGGGATGCCTGATAGCCATCAAGGCTTTGAATATGTTGGGTGTTCATTGAATTTATGCTTGCAAAATGCTAATGTCTGGGTAATCGAGAAATGGGATTGGCTGCAGTACTTCGTTGCTCATTGTAATGATTGTAAGCGATTGCCCCCTTGTGATTTTGATGAATCGCGCTAGTGTGTACTGATAGTTCAGTAATGTGTTGTATCTTGCTTAAAATCTAAGTTGTTCAGTTGAGGTTTGATTTGTTGCTAATTTATGTGTGTTTTTGCTGATGCATTCCGATAAAAAAGTATCGGCAGATCCGCCTGCATCAGATTTGCTCTCAATTTCGACACTGAAAAAGTCGTGGCGAGCATTGCGCGGCTTCTGTCTTTTGACGGCCCTGCATAGCGGACGAGGCGTGCGTCATGCCTTTAGAATTTGCTTCAAATTACTTGTCATCGCGTATTTTCTATTTGCGCTCCTATTTCTGTTCTTACGTTTTGTCGTTTTGCCCAATGTTGAACGATATAAACCTGAGGTCGAACAATACGTCTCACAGCAGTTAAATCGTCCAACCAAAATTGCCAGTCTTAAAGCTGAGTGGCATGGTTGGCATCCAGAGATCAATATCAAAGATTTTCAGATTTTAAATGCCCAAGGCGGGGCAGACCTGGCACTGCCTGAGATTCATACTCAGATCTCTTGGTGGTCATTATTCGTATTTGAATTACGTTTTTCGCGTTTGGAGCTCGTCTCGCCCAGTTTGCAGGTTTTGCGTAATCGCGACGGCAGCATTGAGCTGGCGGGATTTAAAATTAATGTAAATGGAAAACAAAGCGACAACGAAAAAACAATTGAATGGTTGTTGGCACAATCAGAGTTAAGTATTAATGGTGGCAAGATCGTTTGGGATGACCAGTTTTCAGCACTGCCCATATTGGAGTTGAGGGATGTACATTTCCGTTTGCAAAATCGTTGGCGTGACCATCAATTCGCTCTCAAAGCGACGCCTCCGACCTCTTTAGCTGCACCATTCGATCTTCGCGGTAGCCTAAAACAATCGGTGTTTGCAAAGAAAAAATTGGATCTCGCTTCATGGTCTGGAGAGCTGTACACTGACTTAGGTGAGGCTGATATCCCGGCCATTCATCGTTACTTTCCATTTCCAATCAAATTGGAAAAAGGAATCGGATCCTTGCGCTGTTGGGTGCGGCTAGATCATGGCCACTTGGCTGATTTTACCGCCGATGTTCGCTTGAAAGATGTTTATGGTCGATTTCGGAAGGATTTGCCAGAACTGGATATGGCAAGTGTAAGTGGGCGAATAATCGCGTCAGAACGAGTCATCAAAGATTACCCCTACCTTCCCAATCTTTTCGGACAAACAGGCCATAGCGTTGCAGTTGAAAACCTCACGATGTTAACCCGCGATGGTTTGTATCTTCCTGCTACGACCTTGCGTGAAACGTATATCCCTGCTTCAAAAGGGCAGGCCGAAAAAGTCGAACTATATGCGAAGTCATTAGATCTCCATTCTCTGGCTAACTTTGCAGAGCATCTACCAATACCTTTGGATCAACGTCAAGTTCTTATCGATGTCGCACCGAAAGGTTTGTTGCGTGACTTTACAGCGCGTTGGCAGGGAAGCTTTCCCGAAATCTCAAGTTATACAATCGAAGGGGAATTTGTCGATCTCAAGATGCGCCCGTTGAAGGCACAGCTGGCTCGCCCCAAGATAGGAAAGCAAGCAGCGAAGGCGGGTTTCCCCGCCACGCCCGGTTTCGATAATCTGAGTGGACGTATTAGCGCCAATGAGAAAGTTGGTCGCCTTGTAGTCGATTCCAAAGCGCTGCGTTTGCAGCTGCCAAGCTATTTGCTTGACCCGGATATGCCGTTTGAACACTTGCGCATGCAAGCCAGTTGGGAGTTGCAAAATAACGATGAGTTTCGTTTTGAGATTCAGGATTTGAGTTTTGAGCAAGATGGCGCCACAGCACATTTGCGCGGTAGCCATCGACGTTCGATGCGCCAAGTTGATCTGGGAGAGCTGGATGTAAGCGGTGAGTTGACTGGATTCGACCTAAAAACAATCTCACGTTTTATTCCCGAGAAAACGCCTGAGCATTTGCGACATTGGCTGAGTAATGCACTTCTCGATGGGAAAGCAAATGACGTTAGCTTGCGACTGAAGGGGCGCTTGCAGGACTTTCCGTTTGCAGTGCAAGATCCTAAATCAAAAGTGGGTGGCGAGTTTGTGGTTCGAGGTAACATCGCGAACGGCCGATTGAATTTTTTGCCTGGCGTTCATGCGAAGGATGGTGTGGCACCATTTTGGCCAGTCATCGATAGTATCAAAGGTAGTTTTATATTTGATAAAGCGCGCATGGAAATCCGTGCTGAAACTGCATTGACCAACCAAGTGCCTTTATCCAGAGTGACTGCCGTTATCCCCGACTTGAGAAGCCATGACGCTGTGCTTTCTATCGATGGTACGGCAACGGGACAGTTGCAAACGATGTTTGGCTACGTAAAGGCAAGCCCAGTCGATGATTGGATAGGAAACTTTCTGCATGATGCTAGTGCCAACGGTACTGCGCAATTAGGACTGAAGCTAGAGTTGCCGCTACATGCAATTATTGATTCGAAGGTTAATGGCATCTTGAGTATGAATGCAGTCGACACCGTATTACAACCGGGATTGCCACAAATTACTGGCCTTACTGGGAGGTTGGAATTTAATGAGCATGGTTTAAATTTGAACACACTTAAAGCCAATGCATTGGGCGGGCCCTTAACCGCGACAGGCGGGACACAAAAAGATGGTGTGATTCGAATCAAGTTGGACGGTCTAGCAACCAGTGACGGCATACAAAAGCATTTCGAAGGAGCAGATTTTTCGCCTTTGCTTAGCAAGATTTCGGGCAATGGTCGCTACCAAGCACAGATAAATGTGAAACGTCGACAATTGGAATTATTGGTGGATAGTAGTTTGCAAGGTTTTGGCCTTGACTTACCTGCACCATTTAATAAGAGCCCAACGGAAAATCTACCAATGCATTTTGAGATTTCGCCTGAGTTAGCGCTTGAGCCTAACGAGACGCGGGACACGCTAAAGCTGAACGCGGGGCAGCTCTTGCAGGCCGTTTATCAGCGTAAGCGTTCCACAGATCGCAATGCGAAGACACAAGTACTGCGCGGGGCGATTGGTGTCAATACTGTGCCGAATTTGCCCGATCAAGGCTTGTCTTTGCAAGTCGAGTTGCCCAAGCTAAATTTAGATGATTGGAAAAACTTACTCGCATTGCCGAGCAAGGCCTCTCCCGCCCAAGAGAACACTGCGATTTTGAATTCCGAAATGGCGCAGTATATCTTTGCACAACGTCTTTCTTTGGTGACCGATGAATTGCAAATTTTCGGCAAGAAAATTGAAAAAATTGTTCTGGGTGGCTCGCGTCTTGGAAAAATTTGGCAAGGCAATGTTGAGTCGAAGCAGGCTTCCGGTTCGATCGAATGGATTCCTCCTGACGAAAAACATCAAAATGGTTTGATTTCTGCCAAATTGGGGCGTCTGTACATCCCGAGGTCGGCAGCGGCCGATGTTAGTGAACTTTTGCAAGCCAAAAATACGACGAAACAATTACCCGCCTTAGAAATCCATGCGGAACAATTTGAACTATTTGGTAAGAAGTTTGGTAAGGCAGATTTATTGGCGAGTAATACTGTGACAAGCGACGGCCGTGAGTGGCATATTGATCGTCTACATCTAAAGAATGATGATGGTGAATTGAATGCGACAGGTAAGTGGTCTGCAATTAAGGAACTGAGCCAAACCCAGTTGAACTATTCGCTTGAGATTAATAACGCTGGAAAATTATTAGATCGTTTGGGTTTCGTTGATTTTTTGCGGTCGGGTAAGGGAAAGCTTGAGGGCGATTTGCGCTGGATTGGCCTACCTTTTGAATTGGACTTGCCAAGCCTATCAGGACAACTCGAATTGAAATTGAATGCGGGACAGTTTTTGAAGGTCGATGGAGGCGTTGCAAAGTTGATTGGTGTACTCAATATGCAATCGCTTCCGCGGCGATTATTCTTGGATTTTAGAGACGTGTTCGCGGAGGGTTTTGCGTTTGATACAGTAACTGGTAGCGCGCGTATTGCAAACGGCATAGCAACTACGGACAATTTTAAGATGAGTAGCGTTAGCGCTACGGTGCTTGCTGAAGGCACAGCGAACATCGTAAAAGAGACGCAGGATTTACATGTGGCGAGGATCGCGAATTTAAACTTTGGTGCGGCGTCTGTGGTGTACGGTTTAATCGCCAACCCAGCAATTGGCCTAAGTACTTTTCTTGCGCAACTGCTGTTTAAGGACCCGCTTAAGCGTGCTGCGACCGAGGAGCTGAAGATAACTGGTACTTGGCAGAATCCTGTGGTGACGGAATTAGAAAATAAGGAACGTCAGGCGATTTTGGAAAAACAGAAAGCGGATAAGATTAAAGCAGAACAAAGTAAAGAGCAAAACAAGCGAGAGAATATCAAGCCATCTGCGTTGGAAGCCTTGGATAAATAGTTTCCCCCCTGTGCGTGGTTGATGAATTTGCATTTTGTTGGTGTGTAGATTGACGATTAGTTTTGACTTAGAGGATGACGATGAAAGTTGCAGCCATTCAAATGGTATCAAGCCCTGATCCAATTCAGAATATGTCGACAGCTGCGGCGCTGTTGCGTAGTGCCAAGCAAGCCGGTGCTGAACTCATAGTGTTGCCTGAGTATTGGTCAATTATGGGAATGCGAGATACCGATAAAGTTGCTTGTGCCGAAGAATTTGGTGAAGGCCCTTTGCAAAATTTTATGGCCAAGATGGCGCAGGAGTTGGAGATAAGCTTGGTTGGTGGCACTATCCCACTGCGCTCAGAATATGAGACGAAGATTTTTAATGCGTGTTTAGTGTTTGGCGCCGATGGGCGACTGCTGACACGTTACGACAAAATTCATTTGTTTGGATTCAGCAATGGCGATGAATCCTATCAAGAGTCGAATACGATTCATCCAGGTGAGGAAATCGTGCATTTTTCGAGCTCAATCGGTGAGGTTGGTCTCGGTATATGCTATGACCTCCGTTTCCCCGAGCTTTTTAGAAGTATGGGACAATGTGGCTTGATCATACTTCCTGCTGCATTTACTCATGTGACTGGGCAGGCGCATTGGGAAATACTGCTGCGAGCGAGAGCCATTGAAAATCAATGTTATGTTCTTGCTTCGGCGCAGGGTGGATTACATGCCAATGGCCGCCGTACCTGGGGCCACAGTATGCTGATTGATCCTTGGGGCAAGATCATTGATTGTAAGGAAGAAGGCGAAGGATTTTGCCTAGGTGAGGTTGATACTGTACAGATGGAAAAAATTCGAAGGAATTTGCCTGCATTAAAGCACAGGAAACTTGCCTGCTAAATAAAATTGAGAGAATTGTTAAAAGCTATGACACCGTTTGATTCTAACTTGAAGCATCTCGCTATTGCGCGAGACATACTGTTGACTCCATTTGGTTTGGATGAAGCTAAATTGAACTCAGCTCTGAAGAGCATGTTCTCGCATAAGATTGATTACGCTGACTTATATTTTCAGTTCACAAAAAATGAAGGTTGGAGCCTAGAAGAAGGTATTGTAAAGACAGGCAGCTTTTCGATTGATCAAGGTGTTGGCGTACGCGCTGTGTCTGGTGACAAAACTGCGTTTTCCTATTCAGACGAAATCTCTGAACACGCGTTATTGGAGGCCGCAGCCGCGACTCGTACCATTGCGCGAGCCGGTGCCGGAAAAATCAAGGTCGCGAGCAGTATGCAAGGTTTGCAGGGACATCAATTGTACTTGCAAGATGATCCTCTAGCTTCGTTGGATGCGAATCAAAAAGTTGCTTTGCTAGAGAAGATTGAGAAGATCGCGCGAGCAAAAGATCCACGTGTAGTGCAAGTAATGGCGAGTTTGGCTGGTGAATATGATGTGGTTTTGGTCGCGCGTAGCGACGGTGTTATTGCTGCAGACGTACGTCCTTTGGTACGTATGTCGTTGACCGTGATTGCCGAACAAAATGGTCGGCGTGAGACAGGTTCTAGTGGCGGCGGTGGTCGTTATAACTTCTCCTATTTTTCGGACGCGATTCTCGAACAGTATGCGCAGGATGCCGTCAATTCAGCACTGGTCAACTTAGATTCACGGCCAGCCCCAGCCGGGCCGATGACGGTCGTTTTGGGTTCTGGTTGGCCAGGCGTGTTGTTGCATGAGGCGATTGGGCACGGCTTGGAAGGTGACTTTAACCGCAAAGGGTCGAGCACATTTGCCGGGCGCATTGGCGACCGTGTCGCAGCTAAAGGTGTGACCGTGGTGGATGATGGCACCTTGGCCAATCGTCGTGGTTCATTAAATATTGATGACGAGGGCAACCCTACGCAATGCACGACGCTGATCGAGGATGGCATTTTGAAGGGCTATATCCAAGACACCATGAATGCACGACTGATGAAAATGCCAGTGACAGGAAACGCACGCCGCGAATCATTCGCGCATTTGCCGATGCCGCGCATGACCAACACCTATATGCTAGCTGGTGATAAAGATCCGGCAGAAATTTTAGCTTCGGTCAAAAATGGTTTGTATGCTGTGAATTTTGGTGGCGGGCAAGTTGATATCACGAATGGTAAATTCGTGTTCTCGGCAAGCGAGGCCTATATGATCGAAGACGGGAAAGTGACCTATCCGGTCAAAGGTGCAACATTAATCGGTAATGGCCCAGAAGTATTGAATCGTGTCTCGATGATTGGTAACGATATGCGCTTGGACTCCGGTGTAGGCGTGTGTGGCAAAGAAGGTCAGAGTGTGCCGGTTGGCGTTGGTCAACCGACTTTGCGAATTGATGGTCTTGTTGTTGGCGGTACTGCGTAAAATCATCGCCTGGAGGGGAAGGCATTCGACTCCCCTCCAAACATCCTCTTGTATATACATCTTTTTCCGCATTTTTTTCACCGTAACGGACTGGTTTTTACCGCTTATACGGAAGTTAAGCTTGGCTATTGAGTCCACTATGGCTAAGCAGTAGAGTAGGGCCTTTCGCAACAGGGGTTCCTATGTCCAAACTATCATTCAATCAAGGCACGCCGCAGTTTATTCCATTGTCTACCTATCGGGCCTACCCGCCTGAGGAAATGGAACAGCGCGCGCGGGCCTTCTATCAGGAATTGTCGCGACGTAAAACGATACGTGAGTTTGCATCGACACCGGTATCGCGCGAAGTGATCGAACAATGTTTGTTGGCCGCAGGTACCGCACCTTCGGGTGCAAATCATCAACCTTGGCATTTCGCCGTGGTCTCGGATCCAGCTCTGAAACACAAAATTCGCGTTGAGGCGGAAATTGAAGAGCGCGAGTTTTATGAGCGACGTGCACCGCAAGAATGGAAAGATGCTTTGGCGCCGTTGGGAACGGACTCGAACAAACCGTTTCTCGAAGATGCGCCGTATCTTATTGCCATTTTTGGTCAGAAGAGCACTTTGATGGACGATGGTACGGCGGTTAAAAATTATTACGTTCCCGAATCAGTCTCGATTGCTACTGGATTCCTGATTGCCGCATTACACCATGCGGGGCTCGCGACACTCACCCATACGCCGAGTCCAATGGGATTCCTAAATGAATTATTGGGGCGTCCGGACAATGAAAAGCCTTACATTTTACTGGTAGTCGGCCATCCAGCTTCCGATTGTATGGTGCCTAACATTAAGAAAAAACCACTCGAACAAATTGCTAGTTTTCTGTGAGTGTGCATGGCAATTTCTGTCTAAAGGCAAGCTTTTTCCGCATTTTCGATAAAAAGCTTGCCAATTGTCGTTAGATGTTGTTATAGTCGATCCATTCGATCACGAGGATATTCATGTTTTCTGCACGATTTTACTTTCACTTTTACTTTAGCTATTCCAACCCAAAGGCGGTGGAGAAGCGGTAAGTTCACGTAAAAGCGAAATAAAGCAAAACAGAACCCAAACCGATCCCAAAGAAACCGCCAAGATGGCGGTTTTTTTTTTGCGCGACGATTTTAACGATTTAATTTATTACTTACTCTAACGACGGAAATACTATGCAACGCACTGATGACTTACGCATTCGCGAAATGAAAGAATTGCTTCCCCCTTCGCATTTGATCCGCGAATTTTCTTGCTCGGACAAAGCGTCGGAAGTAACCGCGAATGCGCGAACTGCCCTCCATAATATTTTGCACGCAAAAGATGATCGCGTGATGGTCGTGATTGGACCTTGCTCTATTCATGACACCAAAGCGGCGATGGAATACGCTAAGAAATTGGCCGAGGCGCGCGTGAAGTTTGCAGGTGAGCTCGAAATTGTGATGCGTGTTTACTTCGAAAAACCACGTACCACAGTGGGTTGGAAGGGCTTGATCAATGATCCGTATATGGATAACAGTTTCCGTATTAATGATGGCTTACGTATTGCACGTGAGTTGCTGTTGAATATTAATGAACTTGGTTTGCCAGCGGGTACAGAGTATTTGGATATGATCAGTCCACAGTACATCGCGGATTTAATTAGCTGGGGCGCGATTGGTGCTCGTACCACTGAATCTCAAGTACATCGTGAATTAGCATCTGGATTGTCATGCCCCGTGGGCTTCAAGAACGGCACTGATGGCAATGTAAAAATTGCGGTCGATGCGATTAAAGCCTCTTCACAACCTCATCACTTCTTATCAGTCACCAAAGGTGGTCATTCCGCGATTGTTTCCACGAACGGAAATGAGGACTGCCATATTATTCTGCGTGGAGGTAAAACGCCCAATTATGACGCAGAGAGTGTTGATGCCGCAGCCAAGAGCATTGTGGCCAATGGTTTAGAGGCGCGTATCATGATTGATGCATCGCATGCGAATAGCTCCAAGAATCCGATGAATCAGATTCCTGTGTGCGCAGATATCGCATCACAAATCGCCAACGGTGATGGTCGTATTGTTGGTGTGATGATTGAGTCCAATTTGGTAGCTGGACGCCAAGATGTGGTTGCAGGCAAAGAGCTGGTTTATGGTCAATCGATTACCGATGGCTGCATCGATTGGACTGATAGTGAACGAGTTTTGCAGGGTCTGGCTGACGCTGTAAAACAACGGCGTGTGAAGGCAAATTAATATCACTCAAAAACTAGATGCCCAGTGAGAACTGGGTATCTAGTTTTTCTTAGTAAGTGTCATTTGTTGACCTTCGCGTAACATCGTTACACGCTTGAGAAATGACATGCCGAGTAACGTGATGGGAAGTTCGCTCTCATGCACGGCAGCATCAACTTGTAATACTTCGATATCGCCGATCTTTACAGAATCGAGTTTGATACGATAAATCGGAACGATACCATTTGCGGTTGAGGTTCGTGACAAACTACCTTTGCGGTAGTCTATTCCTAGGCGCTGTGCTTCGCTCGCTGGTAGAGCAATGTAACTAGCGCCCGTATCAACTAACATGCTAACCGAGCTTCCGCCATTGATTTGTCCGTTCGCTAGAAAATGGCCCAGTTCATTGGCTTGCAAGATGACCTTTCGATTGCCATTATCTGGACTTGCTTGGAGTGTTGTTCGCCCCAATTGCAGTATTTGTTTCTTACCGTCGACTTCAATTATTGCGCTGTCGCGATCAGCAGCGATGAGTTTGATGTTCGCCGTGATATTCGTACCGATACTGTAGTTCTTAGGTGCTTTGCCGTCGACGATTAGCATTGCTTTACCATTGCTGAGTGCAACAAGATCGATATCCGTTGCGTAGGCATCGCTGCATGCGCTCAGCAAAACGAGAGTTGTTGTTAGCATGGCCAAAGAAAATTTAATTGGGTGAAACAAATTCATCTTTTCTCCTGGCCTTGCTCTCGTTCTTATTTAATATCGCATTGAACTTTGCGTGTTGCTGGTAAGTCGCGCCAATTAATCTCGGAAGTTATTGAACTCAAGAGGGAGATCTTTGACTTCTTTACGCAGCAACGCCATCGTCGCCTGCAGGTCGTCACGTTTTGCGCCGGTAACACGTACCGCATCGCCTTGAATACTCGCTTGTACTTTCATCTTACTGTCTTTGATGATCTTGACGATTTTCTTGGCGTCTTCTGTTTGAATACCGTTTTTCACAGTTAAGACTTGCTTGACCTTGTCGCCACCAATCTTCTCGACCTTGCCGATATCCAAGAAACGCACATCCACGTTGCGTTTGCCTAAGGTTTGTTTGACCTCAATCATGATTTGATCTAAATGAAAGTCAGAGTCGCCAAACAGGATGATTTCGCGTTCTTTGTCTTTGAGTTCGACTTTGGCACTGGTGCCTTTTAAGTCAAAACGATTAGTGATGACTTTGTTGGTTTGGTTAATCGCATTCTTAACCTCTTCCATATTAGCTTCTGAGACGGTATCAAATGAAGGCATGATGTTTCCTATTTTGTAAGTTTATTGCGCTCTGTGCTCATCTTTTCCTCTCAAAAACCCAGGAGTAGAGGGCGCAGAGCCACGATATGGGATTCAAGCTGCATTTTAACAAAAACTGAGCTGATCTTTATGGGCTTTTTGTGTCTCGCTTAGGGCTTTAACGACTATAATCTTGCACTTATGAATACGCTTTCCACTCTTCAGCATCAAGTCTCGCTCAAGACTAGTAATACCTTTGGTATTGATGCCATCGCCGATGATTTTGTTCTTCTCGAAACGCTCACACAAATTGAAGATTTGTACCGTGCCTGGAAATCATCCACGGTAGCTAAGGCTCGTTTGTTTTTAGGTGGCGGTAGCAATTTAATCTTGTCCGATCGTATCTCTGCTCTAGTGGTAAAGGTGGCGCTCAAAGGGCGTCAGATTGTTGCACAAACAAATGATCACACTATTGTGGCCGCAGCCGCCGGTGAGAATTGGCACGAATTCGTGCAATGGACGATCTCGCGGGGCTTGGGTGGCTTAGAAAATTTATCCTTGATTCCCGGAACGGTCGGTGCAGCACCGATACAAAATATTGGTGCTTATGGGCGAGAACTAAAAGATTTTTTCTATCGTTTGACGGCATTTGATTTCGAGACCGGTGAGTTTCGTCAGTTCAGTAAAGAAGAATGCCGATTTGCCTATCGCGATAGTATTTTTAAGCCTGCGTCAGGCAAGCGCTTTTTGATCACTGAAGTGCAGTTTGCATTACCACGAGTATGGAAGCCTGAGATTAGCTATGGCGATGTTGCGCAGCTGCTGCAGAAACAGCGCGGTGATCAATTCACGCCTCAAGACGTGAGCGATGTGATCTGTGAGATTCGTCAGAGTAAGCTGCCTGATCCCAAACAAATTGGTAATGCCGGCAGTTTTTTTAAGAACCCCGTGGTGAGTCGCGAACGTAGAGACCAAATTGTGCAGGCCTACCCACTATGTGTAAGTTACCCAGTTGAGGGTGAGCACTTTAAATTGGCTGCGGGTTGGTTGATAGAGCAATGCGGCTGGAAGGGAAAAAGCCTTGAGCGCGTTGGTGTCTTTGAAAAACAGGCGCTCGTGCTAGTCAATCGTGGCGGTGCGACAGGTAAAGATGTGCGGGAACTCGCAGCACAGATTCAGGCCGATGTGGCACAAAAGTTTTCTGTTTCTTTGGACGTAGAACCTGTTTTTATTTGAGCGCTGATTTTGCATAGAAACAGCAACAACAATAAATGAATGCGAAGCCTCACCTAACTTGAGAGACTATCGCATCGAATGAAAAAATGAACCAACAAGAGAATACGCAACATCAAGATTTTGATTTGACGACCGCCATTTTGTACGGCGCTGACCGTCCCGATCTGCTGCGTGATGAATGCTTGGCCGATCTGCTCAATGCAAGTATCGAGCAATTTCCACAAAAAGTCGCGTTGTCATCGGTGCTGCGCGAACTGACCTATGCGCAACTAGGACAGCAGGCTGATCGCGTCGCGTCACATCTCTTAGCCGCAGGCTTGCGTCCTGGTCATATCATTGGCTTGTGGATGTCGCGTGGTATTGATTTATTGGTGATGCAAGCCGCGATCGCCAAAACGGGGGCGGCTTGGTTGCCGTTTGATGCTGATGTCCCGGTCGATCGTATTGAAGTATGTTTGCAAGACGCGAATGCATTTGGGTTGCTGACGCAGCAGTCCTCACTGCCTGATTTGGGTTCATTGAGTTTTACGACTTATGTAGCCGAAGATTTGTTGGCGAAAGATGTTGAAGTGATCGCGGATTTACCGCGGGCGAATGCAAATGATCCTGCCTACGTCATCTACACCTCCGGTTCTACTGGCAAGCCCAAAGGGATTGTCATTACTCAGGGAAGTATTTGCCAATTCTTGCGCAGTGAGAATAGTGTGCTCGGAATTCAAGCGAGTGATCGCGTCTACCAAGGATTCTCGGTGGCATTCGATATGTCATTTGAAGAAATCTGGATTAGCTATCTGGTGGGAGCGACATTGTGGATTGCCCCTAAAGAGGTCGCATTAGATCCAGATGCACTTCCACGGGCTTTAATTGAACACAAGATTACTGTATTGCATGCCGTGCCAACTTTGCTCGCACTGTTTAGCATTGATGTGCCATGTTTACGGCTGAGCAATCTCGGTGGTGAGATGTGTCCCCCTAGTTTGGTCGAACGTTGGACAAATTCACAGCGCCAAATGTTCAACACTTATGGCCCGACCGAGGCGACTGTGTCTGCCAGTTTGGCCGCTTTGCATGCTGGCGAGCCGGTTACTATCGGTATTCCGCTTCCCAATTATGGCTTACTCGTGATCGACCCAGAAGTTGATCTGAATTCGAGCGAGCCACTGCGCTTGCTGCCGCGAGGCGAGACCGGTGAACTTTGCATCTTTGGCCCAGGAGTCTCTGCAGGTTATTTGGGGCGCCCAGATTTGACGGCAGAGAAGTTCTTAGACAATCCTTGGGCGCCACTTGAAAAGTATCAACGTCTATATCGTACAGGTGATTTGGCCCGTATTGGCGAAGATGGCAGCGTGCAATGTTTGGGTCGTGCAGACGATCAAGTAAAAATTCGCGGTTTTCGTGTTGAGCTTGGTGAAATCGAAGCGGTATTGGCAAAGCAAGAAGGTGTCGGAACAGTCGCCGTGATCTTGCGCCAGGAAGACGGGATCGATCAACTTATCGCATTCATCGTACGCGACCTAGGAAGCGCGAACGAAAGCATGGGCGTTAGCATCCATCGTTTGCGAGACGCTTTGAGCCAGGTCCTGCCTGCGTATATGGTGCCGAGTCGTTATGAATTTTTAGTAGAAATGCCACGTCTAAGTTCGGGCAAAATTGATCGTAAGACGTTGAAAGCAAGGCCATTGTCGGTGCAAGAAAAGTCGAGTGATAGCGATCAAGCTGAAACCGATGCTGAGCAAGTACTTTTTGATGCATTAGCAAAATTATTCCCGGGCCAAAGTTTGCGCCGCGATGCCGACTTCTTTGATGATCTTGGTGGGCATTCTTTGATGGCCGCGCGTTTGGTTTCTGCTCTGCGCCAAGATGGACGCTATGCCTATTTTAAAATCAGCGACATCTATCAGTCTCGCGCCTTAGGGAAGATTGCTGCGGTGATGCAAGCCGGGGCGATTGACGTGAATCAGCACGTGGAATCGGTCGCAAAGTGGGAGCCCGCGAGTGATATCAAACGATGGATTTGTGGTGCTGCACAAGCAGTAATGATTCCGTGCCTGGTGGCGATACGTATGCTGCAATGGTTGGCGCCATTTTTTGCTTATCACTTTTTTACGGGCGAACCAAGTGATTCAATTCCGGTTGCGATCGGTTTTTCGATTCTGATTTTTCTCGGCGTTACTGTTGCAGAATTTTTCTTTGCGATTGCAGCCAAATGGCTGATTCTGGGGCGTTTAAAACCTGGCGTCTATCCTATGTGGGGGCTGACCTATTTTAGATGGTGGTTGGTTGATCGTATCATTGAAGCCGTTCCGGTTTATATGCTCAATGGATCATCACTGTATAACCTGTGGTTGCGCGCGCTCGGTGCAGAGCTTGGAGCTGATGTGCTAGTTGGCTCAATGACTTTACGAGCGCCAGATTGTTTGAGCTTGGCTGATGGTGTCAGCATTGGCAATGCCTGCAATTTTGAAAATGTGAGAGTAGAACATGGGCAGCTCCGCGTGGGGCAGATCACTCTGTGCAAGAACGCTTATGTGGGCTCGTATTCTGTGTTGGAAGGCAATACGCGTTTAGAAGAACTGGCCCATTTGGAAGGGCAATCGGCGCTAGTTGAGGCACAAGTGGTGCCACAAGCACGAATGTGGAGTGGCTCTCCTGCACGCGATGTCGGGCCATTTATGCTTGATGCCAATAAGCAGCGTGCCGAAGTCGGTGCGGCAAGACGGTTTGGTGAGGGCATGTATTTCTTGTTGGGTTCTTTGTTGGTGACGGCTTTGTTTTTCTTGCCAGTGTTCCCAAGTTTTATGTTGATCGACTTCTTTGATTCGATGGAGTCCTTGGAGTTCATACAAAAAGCCCAAGTAGAAGTTCAATTGATCGATTACTTTATCCTCGCTTTCCCCGCTACCGCCGTTCTAGTGGTGTGTACCGCCTTGCTTTCGGCAGGTATCCGCTGGGCATTCTTGGGAAGACTTCAACCGGGAAGCTATCCTGTTCATAGCAATACTTATTGCCGCAAATGGTTCGTCAATCAAATTCAAGAATCGAGTTTGAATGTGTTGCATGGTGTGTACGCGACTATTTACTCGCCATTTTGGTATCGTCTGTTGGGCGCAAAAGTAGGGAAAGGCGCTGAAGTGTCGACGGCTTTAGGTGTGGTCCCTGATATGCTGACTTTAGGTGATGAGTGCTTCATTGCCGATGCGGTGATGTTAGGTGATGAAGAGATTGATCAAGGCTGGATGACAGTGCAAGCGACCAGCGTTTCTCGTCGCAGTTTTGTGGGTAATGGTGCTTACGTTCCCGATGGTACGCACATTCCAGAAAATGTCCTGATAGGAGTACATACAAGTACACCTGCGAACTCGAAAATGAAACCCGGTGACACCTGGATAGGTTCGCCAGCGATGTTGCTACCGGCACGTGAAGAGGTCAAAGGATTCGCTGAAAACCTAACCTTCAAGCCTTCGTTATGGCGCAAAATCGCACGTGGATTAATTGAGGCGTTTCGGATTATTGCACCGCATGCCTTGGTAATCGCCATCGGTTATGTGATTGTGCTTGACTTGATGCCCTTAGCAGCCGAAGAACGCTGGGCCGAAGTGCTTTACTACCTTGTCGTTTCTGGCCTGTTGTACGGTGCTGGATGCTTCGTGTTTGTAGCGGCATTGAAGTGGATTCTGATCTTTAAATACAAGCAGAGTAGCCACCCGATGTGGACTTGGTTTGTTTGGTCTTCTGAGGCGATCACAAACTTGTACGAAGGAATTACGGTCCCCAATTTCATGCGCTATCTGAAGGGGACACCATGGCTACCCTTAGCGTTTAATTTGCTAGGTGCAAAGATTGGGAAGGGCGTCTATCTGGATACAACTGATATCACTGAATTTGATTGCGTATCAATTGGTGACTACAGTGAAATTAATGCTGCCGCTTGCCCTCAAACCCATTTATTCGAAGATCGCGTGATGAAAGTAGATCACGTTAAGATTGGTGAGCGAGTCTATCTAGGACCAAGAAGTTTCGTGTTGTATGGCGCACAGGTGGGAGATGATGCAAAGCTTGGATCGTTGACCTTGGTCATGAAAGGCGAGTTTATTCCCGCGCGCTCGAGCTGGCGTGGATGCCCAGCTTCTGTTAGCTAAAGCTAGTTTCTCTATGAGTTTAGTCGCTTTTGAATTGCCGTCACGAGTGAATCAAGCTTTGGCGGCTTTTCGTCAAAGGCGTCACGTTCTCATTTATTGTTTTAATGCGCCCGCACTTAATCGCTCAAACAAGAGGGAACACATTCGCGAATTACTGCGTCAGTTTCTCATGTCATACGCTGAGACTAGTGCGGTGAAGCTTAGTATCGATAATCAGCGTGGCGTGGTGCCAACGATATTATTGAATGGCCGGCAAATTCACGTTTCGATTTCACACGCTGCGCTGGTTTCCTGCGTAGCGCTATCACTAGATTACAAGATAGGTGTCGACCTCATCGATCTGAATGAAATCAAAGAGAGTGAAGATTTACTTCCAACGGCGAAATTATTTTTATCTCCAGATATCGCCACTTCTTTAGCCAATTCTAAAGAGCATGAGTTTTGTTTTAACTTTGGTATTGAATGGGCCAAACGCGAAGCGAGCTTGAAGTGTCTTGGGCTTCCAATTATAGAGTGGACTCAACATGATCCATGCCATCTCCATAAAATGATTGTTGAGTTCATGGATATCGATAGTCGCTATATACTCGCCCAAGCAAGACTGCGTGTATAGAGCTTGGTGTATTTGAATTCGGGACATCTGGTCATCAAAGCGGATGACTCGGTTCTAATAGTTAAACACTGTGACTTCTCATATCGCTTATCAGAACTTCCACCTAGACTGCAAACATCCATAATTATAAATTTTTCGATGTTAAGCGGAGAAGATCATGAAACTGGCGAATATGAAAGTGCGCAATCGCATGATAGTGGGCTTTGGTTCGATTTTGATCTTCGTGATGGCGATCTCTGCAGTTGGGCTGGTCGGCATGATGCGAGAAAATGATGCCATGCATCAAATCGTCGACATCAATGTAAAGAAGATGGCGCTGCTGGAAGACATGTCGAATGCTGTTCATATCACTTCGCGCGTTGTTAGAACGATAGCGCTTTTGGATGGTGAGGGTACAAATCGTGAGCTGGTGGACGCACAGAAAATCAAGATCGCTGAAGCAAGACAGCACTATGACGATGCCTTTGAGCGATTGCAAAAGATGCCTTTAGATAAACGCGGTCAAGAGTTTGTGCGTGAAATTGATATAGAAAAGGTCGCTGCAAGAAAACTCAATGATGACTTTCTCTTGCTAGAAAAAAGTGATAGAACGTCCGCAGTCCGCCTCTTGATGGAGCAAGTTAATCCTGCTGTCACTAAATGGCAGGATGGTATCCACGAATTCATCCTTCTCCAACGCGGAAAAAATATCGCGGCTGCAAGGTTAGCCGAAGAGTATTTTGCCGAAGCCCGCAATGAACTTATCTTCTTATCAATCGGTGTGCTTTCTTTGTCGTCTTTTTTAGCGTTCGCCATTAGTCGCTCGCTCACTCGACAGCTTGGCTGCGAGCCGAACTACGCGATTGCTGTTGCCGACCAAATTGCGAAGGGTAATCTGTGCGTGGATGTGGAGGTGCAAGCAAAAGATCAAAGTAGTTTGATATTTGCTCTTCGTGACATGCGTGACAAGTTGAGTCATTTGGTGGTCGCCGTAAATCTGAGCGCTGAGACAATTGCATCCGCCTCGCGCGAAATCGCCCATGGCAATCTCGATCTATCTTCAAGGACCGAGGAGCAAGCTGCCTCCTTGGAGGAAACAGCGGCATCCGTAGAAGAGCTCACATCTGCAGTAAAACATAACGCCGAGAATGCACGCGAGGCTGATACGTTGGCCAAGCAAGCATCGGCAGTCGCGGTAAATGGCGGTGATATGGTTAATCGTGCGGTAATGACGATGGAGGGTATCAATGAAGCATCGAAGCAAATCGTTGAGATTATCTCCGTGATTGACGGCATCGCTTTTCAAACCAATATTTTGGCTTTAAACGCTGCAGTAGAAGCCGCTCGTGCTGGAGAGCAGGGTCGTGGCTTCGCCGTCGTGGCGAGCGAGGTTCGAAGCCTGGCTCAGCGCAGTGCAGCCGCTGCCAAGGAGATCAAAGTGCTCATTGCTAATTCTGTAGAGCAGGTTGGTAATGGCACTAGAATCGTTGATCAAGCAGGGGTGGCAATGCATGAGGTGGTCGATAGTATTCGTCGCGTCTCTGGCGTGATCAATGAAATAGCCAATGCGAGTCACGAACAAACGACCGGGATCGATCAAATCAATGTCGCTGTTATACAGATGGATCAGGTGACCCAACAAAACGCGGCCTTAGTTGAAGAGGCCGCTGCAGCTGCCGAGGCACTCGAAAATCAGGCATCAAATTTGAGTGATTTGGTACACAATTTTAAATTAGTGCCATCTTCATTGATGGCAAAAAATGACAAAGAAACAAAGCGCTCCCCCCGATTGGTTCATGGCATAAAAACGCCGAGGCCTCAGGCACTCGCACGGGTTCTAACTTGACTACTTTAGTTGCCGTTTTTTGACCGATTCAGCTTGAGGCAGTTTGGCATCAAATGCTCAGTACGTCCTTCAGTGCTTGCGCATTGCGCCTTGAAATTTCCAGTTTCGCTGCAGTGTTCAGTGTCACGATATATCCTTGCTGCATAGACTCTTCGATGGCACGTACCGATTGGAGATTGATCAAATGCTGCCGATTTGCGCGGAAGAACATGCCCGTCGGCAGTCTCTCTTCAACACTATTCATCGATTTTTTTAAATAGCATGTTGCCAATTAAATTGGGGACATAATGAACCTCGCGTCGATTGATGAATAGCCGGACCAATGAATAATTTTCTTGGTATCTGATGGACGTATTCTGGAGAAAGGCGGTGAGGTTCGGGAGAAAAGGTGCCAAGCGGTGATTGGCAATGATAAGCGGCGTTAAAGAAGCTCGAACGGGCAGACGTATCTGCCCAATCCTTATTGGACCTTAAACGAAATGGCAAACATAGTCGAGTGTCTCAATCGTCTCTATCTGAAAACTCGAGTTTGCCGGCACTGAAAATTGTTCTCCGGCAGAGTAGGTTTTTGCTTCATTTTCGCCAGCAAGCGTGATACGACATCTGCCTGCGTTGATTTCCATGATTTCCGCTGCAGCAGTATTAAACGTGAGCGAAGAAGGAAAAATGACACCGATAGTCTTTTTGCTGCCATCGGCAAATAAAACGGTGTGCGAAATACACTTGCCGTCAAAGTAGATGTTCGCCTTTTTGACGACACTGACTTGATCAAATTGTGTGCTCATAGCTCGATTAGATGTGGTTGTAGTTGTAGTTGAGTCTAAAAAATAGCCAGAGAAGTATGATTCATCTGGCTATATTTTTTATTGCATGAAGTGCTTAGGAACGTTTGATTTTCGCGTTCGCCGCAATGCGCATACGCAGGGCATTTAATTTGATGAAGCCACCTGCATCGGCTTGGTTGTAAGCACCACCATCTTCGTCAAAGGTAGCGATGTTCATGTCAAACAAAGAGTCAGTTTTGGAGTCACGCGAGACCGTGATAACGTTGCCTTTGTAAAGCTTGACACGTACCCAACCATTGACCGTTTGTTGCGTGTGGTCGATCAAGGTTTGCAGTGCCACGCGTTCTGGTGCCCACCAGTAGCCGTTATAGATTAAGCTAGCGTAACGCGGCATCAAATCGTCCTTCAAATGTGCGACTTCGCGATCCAAAGTAATCGATTCAATTGCGCGGTGCGCACGGAGCATAATAGTGCCGCCAGGTGTTTCGTAGCAGCCGCGGGACTTCATGCCGACGTAGCGGTTTTCGACCAAATCCAAACGACCAATGCCGTGCTTACCACCTAAACGATTGAGTTCAGTTAATACAGCGGCAGGAGACATGCGTACACCGTTCAATGCCACGATATCGCCTTTTTCGTATTCGATATCCAAATACTCAGGCGTATCTGGTGCAGCTTCTGGGCTGACTGTCCAGCGCCACATCGATTCTTCGGCTTCCGCACTTGGGTTTTCCAAATGACGGCCTTCAAAACTGATATGCAAGAGGTTGGCATCCATCGAGTACGGTGCGCCACCATTTTTGTGTTTCATATCGATTGCAATACCGGCATCTTCTGCATACTTCAGTAATTTTTCACGAGAGAGTAAATCCCATTCACGCCATGGTGCGATGACTTTGACATTCGGCATCAATGCATAGGCACCCAATTCAAAACGAACTTGGTCATTGCCTTTGCCCGTAGCACCGTGTGAAATCGTATCAGCGCCAGTTAGTTTGGCGATTTCAATCAATCGTTTTGCAATCAGTGGGCGCGCGATTGACGTGCCGAGCAGGTATTCACCTTCGTATACGGTATTAGCGCGAAACATAGGAAAGACGAAGTCGCGCACAAATTCTTCACGCAAGTCATCGATGAAAATATTCTCTGGTTTGATGCCAAATTTGATTGCTTTTGCACGTGCGGGTTCGAGCTCTTCGCCTTGACCGAGGTCAGCGGTGAACGTCACGATTTCGCATTGATAGTTATCTTGTAACCACTTCAAAATGACGGAAGTATCGAGACCACCGGAATAGGCTAAAACTACTTTTTTTACGTCGCTCAT
This sequence comes from Oxalobacteraceae bacterium, assembly GCA_947464955.1. Taxonomy (GTDB): domain Bacteria; phylum Pseudomonadota; class Gammaproteobacteria; order Burkholderiales; family Burkholderiaceae_D; genus Undibacterium. Next base: position 31,433 of record CANHZI010000005.1, on the reverse strand, counting down.
AGTGTGCTTTCTGTATTTGAAAAGTAAGTGGAAATGTGTTTTTCTGAATTTAATTGTCGACTTTGCCGATGACTAAATATTCGAGTAAGGCTTTTTGGACATGTAGTCGGTTCTCAGCTTCATCCCAGACCACAGATTGCGGGCCGTCGATGACACCGGCGGACACCTCTTCGCCACGGTGCGCTGGCAAGCAGTGCATGAATAACGCTTGAGGATCAGCGTGACCCATTTTGGCTTCGTCCACGATCCAACCATCAAAGGCTTTCAAGCGCGCTTGGTTTTCAGCTTCGTAACCCATGCTGGTCCAGACGTCAGTATTGACGAGGTGCACACCCTCACAAGCATCAGATGGATTCGCAAACACCGTGTAATAGGTATCCTCGACAGTCACGCAGGCAGGATCGATGTCATAGCCTTTTGGTGTGGAAATGTGTAAATGGAAACCAAATACTTTGGCCGCTTGCATCCAGGAGTACAGCATATTGTTGGCATCGCCAATCCAAGCCACTTTCTTGCCGGCGATAGAACCACGATGTTCGATGTAAGTGAAAACATCGGCAAATACTTGGCAAGGATGGTGTTGATTGGTTAAACCATTGATGACCGGTACCCGTGAGTTCGCTGCGAAGCGTTCTATCATCGATTGTTCAAAGGTACGAATCATAATGATGTCGCACATGCGTGACATCACTTGACCGGCATCTTCCACTGGCTCGCCGCGGCCCAGTTGGCTATCGCGTGTGTTGAGATAAATCGCCGCGCCGCCCAATTGATGCATGCCGGCTTCGAAGCTCAAGCGGGTACGGGTTGAATTTTTTTCGAAAACCATGACCAGCGTTCTGTCGAGCAAAGGATGGTAGGGTTCGTAACGCTTGAATCGGTCTTTGATGATACGCGCCCTCTGCATGAGGTAGTTGTATTCATCTAGACTCAAGTCGCTTACTTGTAAATAGTGTTTGATCGTCATAGTTGTTTTTTATAATGTTTGGCTTACGAATGTGTTCATCGTTTTGCCTTTAAGATTGTGCTGCTGGTGCTGCCGCTTGCTCGTCTTTCACCTGTTGGATGACTTGGCTTAACATAGAAATCAGGGTGTCGATTTCTTCGTAGCTGACATTGAGTGCGGGCATGAAACGTAATAAATTAGGACGTGGCGAGTTAATCAATAAGCCGATAGGTTCGAGGTCACGCGCCACTTCAACTAGGCGAGGGCCGATATCACTACCCAGCTTGAGTGCGCGTAGTAAGCCTTCGCCACGTTCGCCTTCCATTTGGAACTTGTCTGAAAGCGCGAGCAAAGCTTTACTTAAATATGCCGCCTTGGCTTTCACTTCATCGAGGAAACCTGGTGCGGTCAGCGCATTGATCACCGCGATACCGGCAGCCGTCATTAATGGCGCACCATTGTAAGTACCGCCTTGGTCACCCGGTACGAAACAAGACACCGCTTCTTTCGCCAGCAATGCCGCCAGTGGTACGCCGCCGCCTATGCCTTTGCCGAGCGTCATTATGTCAGGCTCGATACCCGATAATTGATAGCCAAAGAGTTCGCCAGTGCGGCCCATGCCGGTTTGCACTTCATCGACGATTAAAAGAATATTGTGTTGTCGCGTCAGTGCACGCAATGCTTGCATAAACTCACGACTCGCAGGAATAACACCGCCTTCGCCTTGTACTGGTTCCAGCATCACAGCCACGGTTTTGTCGTTGATCAGTTTTTCGACGGAAGCGATATCGTTCAAGTCTGCTTTCGGGAAACCGGTAACTTGTGGAGCGAATATCGTATCCCAGCCTGGTTTGCCGGAGGCGGACATGGTTGCCAAGGTACGGCCGTGGAAGCCATGATCGAAAGTGATGATTTCGAACGCACCATTTTTATTTTTTTGTCCCCATTTGCGCGCAAGTTTGATTGCGCCTTCATTGGCTTCTGCGCCACTATTGGCGAAAAACACGCGGTCGAAACAAGAATGTTGAGTGAGCAGGTCGGCCAACTTCACCATATTCTCATTGTAAAAAGCGGGGGAAGGGTTCAATAGTTTCCCCGCTTGGGCGACGATGGCGTCTTCGATGCATTTCGGTGAATGACCTAAGCAATTGACCGCCCAACCTTGCAAGTAATCGAGATAGCGTTTGCCATTGTGATCAGTCATCCACATGCCTCGGCCTTCTGTGAACACCAATTCTGGACGTGGTGTGATGTACATCAGGGCGTTGACGTTGTACTGACTAAATTCCATTTCTAGACTCCTTGAGGATGAGGGCAAACTTAATAAAAATGTGAAAGGCAAAAAAAAACCACAGGGGTTGAGCCTGTGGTTTTCATGTGTCCTTGCTTTCTTTACGCGCAGGACTTCCCAGGCTCGGAGTGCGAACGGCGACGTCGAGCGATGTTTGGGGAAGACATGTCAGTAAAATTTTGCATAAGCATAGTGTAACGGTTTTTTGTGGGTTTTGCGCACCGCAATAAAAAAATTTCCAAATAAATTGAAAAAAACTTTAGTGTGCAGGGCGGTATTAATTTTTCGCCAAGTCCGCTTCAGAAGTGAACGAATCCGCATAAAATTCTTCTGCGGGCAGACCACTCTGTGACACGAAATCACGCTTAGCCGACTCGACCACCACCGGCGCACCACATGCATACACTTGATAGCCAGAGAGGTCAGGGTGGTCTTGTAGCACTGCTTGATGAACAAAACCTGTGCGTCCTTGCCATTGATCTTCGGCGAGCGCGTCTGATACCACTGGGATGTATTCGAAGTGAGAAATGGTTTTACTCCACTCTTCGCACAGAAGTTGCATATACAAATCTTGTGGTCGACGACCTCCCCAATAAAGTTTGACGGGGCGTGTCGATTGCAAATGAATCAGATGTTCCATGATCGCCTTGATCGGGGCAAAGCCCGTACCCGAAGCTAGCAGGATGATGGGTTTATCGCTGTCCTCACGCAAATAGAAACTGCCTTGCGGACCTTCAATGCGCATAATGTCGCGTTCTTTGATCGTGCTAAAAACTTGATCGGTAAAGAAACCGCCAGGCATATGGCGTAAATGCAAGCTCAGATGTTCTTCAGAATGGGGGGCATTCGCTAAGCTGTAACTACGACGCTTGCCGTCTTTTAACAAGAACTCTATGTACTGACCGGCACGATAGTTGAGTTTTTCATTTGCAGGCAGCTGCAAAGTCATCAGCATGACATCGTCTGAAAGTTTCTCTAATTTGGCAATGCGCGTTGGCAGTTTCTTGATCGGATATTCGTCGTCAGCCAGTTGCTCTCTCGCTTCGATCGTGACATTGCTGTGCGGTTTGGCGCAACAGAAGAGGGCGCCACCTTGCGCTGCTTCTTCGTCTGTGAGCGCGCGTTGTTGGTGTGGGCCATGTACCACTTCACCACTAAGCACTTTGCCTTTACACGAGCCACACGCACCGTTCTTGCAGCCATATGGCAAAATGAGACCTTGGCGCAAGGCAGCTGTTAAAATACTCTCATCCTCTTCGCATTCGAATTGGCGACCGCTGGGTGTAATGCTAATTTGAAACGTCATGATTGTCCTGAAAATAAAAAAACAGGTAAGTTTGCTTACCTGACATCGATATGAAATTGAGTTCGTTCTCTGAAACACGATTTGCCAAACCAAGAATACTGATCATCGGTTGTGGCGATGTCGGTATGCGTTTATTGCCCATGTTGGTTGGCAAGTTCCGCGTGTTTGCCGTGACTAGCCAAGCGCCTGGATCGGCTCGATTTATGCAATTACGATCCGCTGGTGCGACCCCCATCTATGCAGATCTCGATCAGCCACACACACTAAGGAAATTATCTGGTTTGGCGCCAACCGTGGTTCACTTAGCGCCACCGCCGCAACAAGGTTCACGCGATCCAAGAACGAAGCGATTAACCGCTATTTTACCTGAGAAGACCCGGCTTGTTTATATCAGCACGACCGGCGTCTATGGCGATTGTGGTGGAGCCGTGTTTGATGAGACCCGACCCGTCAATCCGCGCAATCCTCGGGCACAACGTCGTGTCGACGCAGAGCAAAACCTGCGACGTTGGGCTAGGCGCCGAGGGGCACGCTTGAGCATTTTGCGAGTGCCTGGCATCTACGCTGAAGACCGCTTGCCTCTTGACCGTTTGCAAAAAGCTACGCCGGCCTTGCGTATGGAAGAGGATGTATTCACGAACCATATTCATGCTAAAGATCTCGCGTACTTAAGTGTATTAGCAATGTTTCGCGGTGCGCCGAATAGAATCTATCACGCTGTCGATGATACCGATCTGAAAATGGGAGAATATTTCGACCTCGTCGCGACGCATTTCGGCTTAACCAAACCTCCACGACTGACGAGGAAAGAATTGGAACAATGCGTTTCTCCGATGTTATTGTCTTTTATGTCTGAGTCGCGACGCTTGAAGAATCAAAGAATTAAATATGAGCTAGGGGCAAAGCTCGAATATCCTGATGTGCAAAGTTGTTTGCGGCGGATGAAAGCTTGAACGAAGCAAACTGATTGCTTTGCAGGTAATTAGCTCGGCGTGATTAAGTCGTCGTGGTTCTCAACTTTTTGTTGAATAATATGAATGAGGCCACTAGATGCTGCATTTTGTGGGTGGCGCATCACGCGATTATAAAATTCTTCGCCTTGCTCAGCATCGGTATGGCTAATACCAATGCATGCATTTCGTCCTCCCTTTTTCACCATATACAATCCTTGATCGGCGAAGTTCACAACCTGAGCCCAGGTCAGCAAGTGTGGCTGTGTTGGTAAGAACGGAAAACTTGCAAAACCAACTGAGCATGTTCTTGAAATTTCGATGTCATCAATGAGTTTAAACTTGGTGTTGGCGATGATGTGTCGAATACGTTCCGCAACGGTTGGCGCGTCTTTGCGATTACAGCTGCGCGCAACCACTAAGAACTCTTCACCGCCCCAGCGAATGAGATAATCCGACTCCCGAAAGACGCGCTGTAGCCGGTCTCTCATTTGAATTAGGACCATGTCGCCGCACGCATGGCCATAAGTATCATTCACAGATTTAAAGTGATCCAGATCGACCATAAAGAAGACGATATCTTCGTCACCAGGCATAATGGTTTCGCCTGCTTGAATTTGGTCTTCATAGGTGCGCAAAACTCGAGCGACATCTGACTCGATATTCTGCAAAAGAAAACGTCGATTGCGCATACCAGTTAACGGGTCGGTAATACTTACTTCCTCTAGCTGGTTCTGGGTTTCTTTGAGTGTGCTCAGTGTTGCTTGTAATTGGTTGTAAGCGTAGGCATTGTCGAGAGCGATCGCGCCGTAAGCACCTAGCGTGCGTAGGATTGATCTTTCCCGTTCGCCATAGACGTGCGGCTTTGTTGATTGAATCGACATCACTCCTAAGAGGCGATCACCTACCATCAGTGGTGTGTACAACAAGCTTAGGGTTTCCATGGTGCCTGGAATGATAAATCGACCTTCAGCTCCTGGTTCTCTTTCCAAAACAAATTCTTGACGTTCGCGGGCACAACGGGCGAACGATGAAATCGGATGATCGATCGGCGTGTTAAAGGGGGGGATAATTTCCCCGTCTTCTATGCCGAAAACAAAGTGTAAGGTCTGTCCATCTTCGGAAAGCAATGAAATGCCAAAGCTTGTTGCATCAAGCAGATCATTTACATGACGATGCAGTGATTCAAATACCGCTTCAGCATTCAGATTGGCGGTAATCTCGCGACCGATTAAGCCCAGTGTTTCTAAGGTGTTGCTTGATTCTTGCAAGCTTGCTGCACGCTCAGCCTCGCTCTTTGCAATACGGCGCAAATGTTCGGCTTCAGCGCGATGACGTTCATTGTCGTGCTTTACTTGAAGTGCTACGGCGCGATTTTGTGCATCAATCAAACGACGACTTTCTTTTGCTTTCGCCGAAATTTTGGCGTACGCAAAAGCGTTTTGGAAGTCATCAAGATCGGCATAGCTATTGGCGATGTCATCTAGCAGGTCTGCTGGTACGGTGATGTCCTTGATCGTTTTGCAAAGATCGTATGCTTTCAGCAAATAATGCAAGCTGAGCGTAGGGGCCGCTATTTGTTCTGCTTTATCGGTATGAAAACGCTTAGATAACTCGGCCATCACACGATAGCACTTAATCTGCTCGTCTAGATTGTGATGTTCTTGCGCAATCTTTAAGGCGTCACGAATCCTCTCTTGCGCAGCAGGTGCTTCACCAAGGCGGCAATAGGCAATCGCTTGCCCTCGCCAACAGTCGGAGAGAAATACTGGTTCGTTATGCTCAATGATTTTGTCGGCAGCACTTTGGAAAAAACCAAGTGCATCATCGGGTGCGCCTAAATCTAAGGCTAAATCGCCTAGGTAACACAAGGTGTGTGCGTATGTACGTGAGCCTGCGATTTTTGTTTGAACGGCGAGAGACTCGACCAATTTTTCTCTAGCGTCGCTGTAACGGTGTAAGAGGCGAAGGGCGTTGCCAGTTTGTAGAAGTGCCGTTGCGAGGGATCCCGGCCATTTGTTACTGCGGGCCAGTGCCAAAGCGATCTCATCCCATTCTAAAGCGGCGTCTAGATCACCCAAGGTGGCAAATGAGTCTCCTGCATTAGTCGCAGTGAGAATTGCTTGGCGAATTTGTCCTGTTTCGAAAGCAGCACGGTGTGCCAAAATATGATAACGGCATGACTCTCCCATATCGCCTATCTTGTTTGCGACAATGGCTCGTGCACTAAATAACCAGGCATTGACAGCAGCTGGGTAGTTTTGTTCCAAATCGAAAGATAGTGCTATTTTTTGTGCAGTGACTTTCGGGTCGCGCATTGCGCTGTTGTGCATGCTGCGTGCTAAACAAATCAGATAGCGTTGTAGGTCACCTATAGATTGATAGTGTTCAAGTGCGGATTGTAGACAAGTATCTCGTTCTGCAATTTGTCCCAAGTCTCGCTTGATTGAAGAGAGCAAAAAACAGCTATCGCCAACACCGATAAGGTCTCCCAGCTCGTCAAAAGTTTGCTTGGCTTCGTTGGCGTAATATTCTGCGAACTCAAGTTCACCTTTTAACCAATTCACTTCTGCGTGAATCAGTGCAATCCGAGCCATATTGCGGCGGAACCAAATGTCGTCATTTGAGGCTTGGGTGAGCAGTATCGTCGCTTCATCAGCGAGGATCTTGGCGCGTTCACAATTTCGCTGTTTCAGGTGCCAGGCAAGAGGTACAAGTACTGCGAGACGAGGAGTCCCCTCCAATAAGGAGAGTTTTGATTCCAATGTAAAGATCTCGTCATCAGTCGTATACAAGTCCGTCATCGCCTCAAGCCAGATGTTTGATGTATTGATCAAGAAAACAGCATTTACAGGCCCAGCCAATCATTGCAAAGAGTTGGGCCAGAGGTTTTGTCGGTTAGGCTAATTACCAGCTGTCTTGATTCAATTTTATCGGAAAATTGATTTAAGGCAATTTAACACAAAGGATTTCTCCATGAAACACTATGTTCACAAAAACTGCATTCGAAGCGATTTGGAGACAGGCATCGATCAACTTGTGTCAACAACTTCAATACAAAAAATTACTTTTTTCGTTTTTTAGCATTAGAAAAGTGCAGAGGTAACCTTCAAGACTTCGTCCGCAGTAGTGACTCCGTCAATGATTTTATACGCACCAGCCAATCGTAAAGGCTTCATCTCGTCGAGCATAGCTTGCTCACGTAGTGCGTGAATATCGGAGTCCGCTTGTATCATTTTGCTGAAGGTTTGGGTGACTGTTAATAGTTCGTAAATGCCTGTGCGCCCTTTGTAGCCTGTTTGTCGGCATTCGATGCACCCAAGCGGACGATAGACTCTCTTGGGTTTTTCTAATTTCGTGTCGTCAATCAGAGCAGCCCAGACAGGATCGGCAATTTCACCATCTTCAACTTTGCAGTGTGGGCACAAGGTTCTCACCAAGCGTTGCGCTAAGATGCCGATAATGGTTGCTTCCAATAGGTAATAGGGGACCCCCAATTGCAGTAAGCGCATGATGGCCGATGGCGCGTCATTGGTATGCAAGGTCGATAGCACCAAGTGCCCAGTTAATGCAGCTTGAATCGCCATTTCAGCCGTAGGGAGATCACGAATCTCACCGACCATAATGATGTCGGGGTCTTGACGCATCAGGGCTCGAATACCATCGGCAAACGTGAGATCAATACTCGCTTGTACCTGCATTTGATTGAACGAAGACTCGACCATCTCAATCGGATCTTCCACTGTGCAGACATTGACATCAGACGTGGCTAAAGCTTTTAGCGTGGTGTAAAGGGTGGTCGTTTTTCCAGAACCAGTTGGACCTGTTACCAAAATAATGCCATGGGGTTTCTTGGTTAAGTTGTCCCAGCGAATAGCATCGTTTTCTGGAAAGCCTAGTTCGGGAAGAGTCTTAACCACCACTTCAGGATCGAAAATCCGCATCACCACCTTTTCACCAAAAGCGGTGGGTAGTGTTGAAAGGCGTAGTTCGACCTCTTGGCCGTCTGCCGTGCGGGTTTTGACTCGACCATCTTGTGGACGACGTTTTTCGATGACGTCCATACGGCCGAGCAGCTTAATGCGTGCCGTCATCGCAATCATTACCGTTGCTGGAACTTGATAAACCTGGTGGAGCACGCCGTCGATCCGAAATCGGATCGCTGCTATATCGCGCTTTGGTTCTAAATGAATATCCGAAGCTCGTTGGTCGAACGCGAACTGCCATAACCAGTCGACAATATTAATAATATGCTGATCGTTGGCATCGACGGCTTTGTTTGATTTTCCGAGTTCTACCAACTGCTCGAAATTGTTGCGTAATGCGATGTCGTTATTATTCGTCTTGCGCGCATCTTTGATTGATTTGGCTAGCGAGAAAAACTGTGCTGTGTATTGCGCTACATCGAGAGGATTGGCGAGTACGAGTTGGATCTCTTTTTGCGTGATACGGGTGATTTCTTCGAGCCATTGGTTGTCGAAGGGATTGGTTGTGGCGACGATGACAGTCTCGTCTGTAGCATCAACAGGTAAAATATTGAATCGCGTTGCATAAGTCGATGACATGATGTCAGCAACTTTCGTAAAGTCTATTTTCAGCGGGTCTATTCTGTAAAAGGGAACTCCAGCTTTCTTAGCTGCCCATTCCGTCAAAAAATCGAGCGTAAGCAGTTGTTGTGGCTTGATTGCAGAATACAATTTGGATTGGGCTATGGCCGTTAAAGGATGCATGTCCGCAGGGCCATTTTTCTGCAAGCCGCGAGCATGGTTGAAGGCAATCTTGGCATCTTCTTTCTTAACAATTCCATCTTCCATCAACCAGGTAAATAGTTGCTGCATATTGAAGTTTTTGTGATGAGTGCTCATGTGGCAAAGATTTCCGTGGTGATGGATGAATGCGAACTGAAGTTGCTTATGGTTTGATTATGCCTTTGACATGGCTAAACCGTCTACCCACGCTTTCGCAGGTAATTTGGTCTGTGTGGTAATTTCCTCTGCGCGTCGGTACAGCACATCAAAATCGAGCTTGAGTCTTTCTTTGAAAGCTATAGCAACCACATTACCGTCGTGGACTTCAGGTAAACAAAGCACGGTGCCAAAAACGTACTTCAATACTCTCATATTCTTGGCAAAGCTAGGGTGGTCGCCAAAAAGATTGATTGTCATGACGCCATCTGCTTTGAGGCAGTCTGAGCAAGCTTGATAAAACTCCGTAGTATCGAGTACAGGACCACGAGCTGTTGCATCGTAGAGGTCGACCTGTAATGCTGTGAGAGTGCCGTGGTGTTCGCTGTTGCAAACGTATTCCATGGCGTCCATTTCGATGACTTCAAGCCTTTCATCGTTCGGCGGTAGCTTAAACATGCTTTCGCATATCATGATAACAGCAGGGTTGATGTCGACTGCTGTGACCTTGCATTCTTTAAATTGACGATAGCAAAACTTGGTTAAGGCTCCGGTGCCTAAGCCTAATTGCGCTACATGTTGCGGTTGGCTGTGGAAAAGCATCCAAGCCATCATCTGTTGAGCATATTCCAATTCCGGCCAGTCAGGTTTGCGAAGGCGCATAGCCCCTTGCACCCATTTTGTGCCGAAGTGCAAATAGCGCACGCCATCTAACTCAGACAAGGTAACAGGTGCGAACTTCGGTTTTCGTGGTGCGATTGGTGCCGCGGCACTTGGGCCAGAGCGATAGTTGCTTTCGGCCTCGATTGACTTGCGTTTGATTAGCATAAGATACCTTGGGTAGCGGATAACAATACTTACGAATTGCTAGGTGTAATTGATTGACATTGAAATTGTAAACGGTATCCTGCACCAAGTGGCATGCATTCTGCGAATGCGCAGAGTTCATGTGTCGAACTTGATTTGCAGTCAAGGTTTCTGCATTAGGAGTTCGTTAAAAAGAATTGGATAGCGAATTAGATCGCGAATTAGATAGTGTAAGGAGTGAATTATGAAAAAGATGTTGATGGTTTCATTGGTGATAGGTTCAACTCTGATGTTGGGCGGATGTGTCTCAACCTATACCTCGGGTAATGTTTATCGCCCATCTCAAACACAGAATGAGATGACTGTGCGCATGGCGGTGGTCGAGCAGGTAAGGGAGGTTACCATTGCGCAGGGTAATTCAGGCGTAGGCACTTTGGCAGGCGCTGCATTGGGTAATATTGCCGGCTCTAGTATGGGCGGTGGTCGTGGTTCAACAGCATCAGGTATTGTTGGCGCAGTTGTTGGTGGTATCGTGGGTCATAATGTGGAATCGCAGAACAATATGCGTAAGGGCTTAGAAATCACAGTGCGCTTAGATAACGGCGAGTTACGCGCGATTACCCAAGATGCGGATGAAATGTTTCGCCCAGGTGAGCGTGTTCGTTTGTTGTCTGATCGCCGCACCACACGTGTGACGCATTGAGGATGATGTAGGTAAAAAATTTGTGCAATATTCAGGTAGACCGAATTTGTACGATTGTGGTGATAGAGTAAAGCGAAATGGGCTAAGTTTTCGAACTTAGCCCATTTTTTTGTAACGAGATGTAAAAATAGTGAGCTTGCTTGGTTCCGAATTTTTTACACTCCGAAACCAAGCGATCTCTTACTTCGATACGTTTAGTAGTAACTCATTCAAGCGACGCACAAATGCACTTGGATCAGCTAAGTTTCCACCTTCGGCCAGCGAGGCTTGGTCGAACAAGATGTGAGACCAATCATCGAATTTAGCTTCTTCGTATTTCAAACGCTGTACCAAAGGGTGATCTGGATTGATTTCCAAGATCGGTTTTGATTCCGGCGCTGTTTGGCCTGCCGCTTTCAACATCCGTACCAAATTACCTGAGAGTTCATTTTCGTCAGCGACCAAACATGCTGGGGAATCTGTTAAGCGGAATGTCACTCGTACATCTTTAGCTTTGTCACTCAAGGCCGCTTTCATTTTCTCAACGAGGTCTTTGAACTGCGTCTCAGTTTCTTCATGCTGCTTCTTTTCAGTCTCGTCTTCTAGCTTGCCCAAGTCCAAATCACCTTTGGCGACAGAAGTCAAAGTCTTACCTTCAAACTCAGTGAGGAAAGACAGCATCCATTCGTCCACACGGTCTGTTAGTAACAAGACTTCAACGCCTTTTTTGCGGAAGATTTCTAGATGCGGGCTATTTTTTGCCGCAGCGTAGCTGTCAGCAGTAACGTAATAGATCTTGTCTTGACCCTCTTTTGCGCGCGAGATATAGTCGGCTAAAGAGACGTTCTGTGTGTCACTGTCGTTGTGTGTTGAGGCGAAGCGCAAGAGCGCTGCAATGCGATCCTTGTTCGCAGCATCTTCACCGATACCTTCTTTCAACACTTGGCCAAATTCTTTCCAGAAGTTGGCGAATTTTTCTTTCTTGCTTTCTGCGTCATCGCCTTCCGCATTCGCTAAGTCTTCCAGCATGCCGAGTACGCGTTTTGTTGAACCTTCGCGAATGGCTTTGATGTCACGTGATTCTTGCAAGATCTCGCGAGAAACATTGAGTGGCAAATCGTTGGAATCAATAATGCCTTTGACGAAACGCAGGTACACCGGCATCAGTTGTTCCGCATCGTCCATAATGAAGACGCGTTTTACATATAATTTGATGCCGCCGCGCTTATTGCGATCCCACATATCAAATGGTGCGCGACTTGGGATGTACAACAATTGCGTGTATTCGCTGCGACCCTCAACACGATTATGGGTATGAGTTAATGGGGCAGTGTAGTCATGCGAGATATGCTTGTAGAACTCCGTATATTGTTCTGGAGTGATATCTGATTTGCTACGTGCCCACAAAGCACTGGCTTGATTGACTGTTTCTAACTCGTCTTTCAGAGCCATTTCTTTTTTCTCTTCATCCCATTCTTCTGTTTGCATCAAGATCGGTAATGAAATGTGATCGGAATAGGTGCGGATGACCGACTTCAGTTTCCAAGCGGAGAGGAACTCGTCTTCACCTTCGCGCAAATGCAAGATGATGGCCGTGCCACGATCTTCTTTAGTGATTTGTTCTACGCTAAAGTCACCAGCACCTGCGGACTCCCAGCGAACGCCTTCGTTTGCCGCTGTGCCAGCACGACGTGATTCAACAGTGATTTTGTCGGCGACAATAAAACCCGAGTAGAAACCCACACCGAATTGACCAATCATGGCAGCGTCTTTTTGCTGATCGCCAGACAGTTTGGAGAAGAATTCTTTGGTGCCAGATTTGGCGATCGTACCTAAGTGATTGATGGCATCGTCACGATTCATGCCGATGCCGTTGTCAGCGATGGTGATCGTGCGTGCTGTTTTATCAAAGCTGACTTTGATTTTGAGTTCAGAGTCGTTTTCAAACAAAGCGGCATTGTTGATTGCTTCAAAACGCAGCTTATCGGCGGCGTCTGAGGCATTGGAAATGAGTTCTCTCAAGAAGATTTCTTTATTGGAGTACAGGGAGTGAATCATCAATTGCAATAATTGGGATACTTCGGCCTGAAATCCTAAGGTTTGTTTTTCTGACATGCTTTCCTCGAAAAATAAGAGAGTGACAATAAAACTTTAGACAAAAAACTAAGTGTGCTGGCAGATGCGGACGAGCTTGTTAAATTTCAAGAGGGACGGCGCAAATTTCCTATGAAATTCGATGGTAAACGGCCCTTGAGAGGGGAGTTGAGGGCACGAAAAAGCGGAGTTTTTTGTCATCAAATCGTAGTAAGTCTTTGAAATAATGGCAAATTGCACCTACATTAAATGCTTAACTTTGATTCGAAAGTGATAGTTTTGCATTGCAGCATGCTATAATCGTGGGTTATCCGAATTATCTCCAATTGAAACTCAATCATGACCAACACAACACGCGCTATTCGCAACATCGCCATTATCGCCCACGTTGACCACGGCAAAACTACGCTCGTGGATCAATTGCTGCGCCAATCCGGTACCTTCCGTGACAATCAACAAGTTGATAATCGCGTTATGGATTCCAATGATATTGAAAAAGAACGTGGTATCACGATTCTTTCTAAAAACTGTGCAGTTGAATACAAAGGCACACACATCAATATCGTTGATACTCCAGGCCATGCTGACTTTGGCGGTGAAGTTGAACGTGTATTGTCTATGGTTGATAGCGTATTGTTGTTGGTCGATGCGCAAGAAGGCCCAATGCCACAAACGCGTTTCGTGACTCGTAAAGCTTTGGCTTTGGGTTTGAAACCTATCGTGGTTGTGAATAAGATTGACCGTGAAAACGCGGATCCACAAAAAGCGGTGAATGCGACATTCGAATTGTTCGACAAGCTCGGCGCGACTGATGAACAGCTAGATTTCCCTATCGTTTACGCATCTGGTTTCAAAGGCTACGCTGGATTGGAAGATACAGTGCGCGAAGGCAATATGGAGCCATTGTTCGACGCCATTTTGAAGCACGTTCCTGCGCGTGAAGATGATCCAAATGGTCCGTTGCAGTTGCAAATTACTTCCTTGGAATACTCTTCTTACGTCGGTAAGATCGGTGTTGGCCGTATCTTGCGTGGACGTGTGCGCGGTGGTCAAGACGTGGTTTGGATGAATGGTCCAGAAGATAAGCCAAGTAAAGCACGTATCAACCAAGTGTTGACATTTAAAGGCTTGGATCGCGTTCAAGTTGAAGAAGCCTTGGCAGGCGATATCGTGTTGATCAACGGTATTGAAGATATTAGTATCGGTTCTACGATTTGTGCTCCAGATACACCTGAAGGTTTGCCAATGTTGAAGATCGACGAGCCAACATTGACGATGAACTTCATGGTAAACAGCTCACCATTGGCTGGCCGCGAAGGTAAGTTCGTAACGACACGTCAAATTCGTGATCGTCTCGAACGTGAATTGAAATCGAATATGGCTTTGCGCGTTGTGCAAGCTGAAGGTGATGATTCCACTTACGAAGTTTCTGGTCGCGGTGAATTGCATTTGACAATTTTGATCGAAAACATGCGTCGTGAAGGTTTCGAATTGGCTGTTTCCCGCCCACGCGTTGTGTTCAAGATGGTCGATGGCGTGCGTCACGAGCCATATGAGAATTTGACAGTCGACGTCGAAGAAACCAATCAAGGTGGTGTGATGGAAGAACTCGGTCGCCGTCGTGGTGATCTGCAAAACATGGAACCAGACGGTAAAGGTCGTGTGCGTTTGGAATACCGTATTCCAGCGCGTGGCTTGATCGGTTTTCAAGGTGAATTCATGACCTTGACTCGTGGTACAGGTTTGATGAGTCACGTGTTTGATGAATATGCACCAGTTGATAATACTAAAGGTGAATTGGCTGGCCGTCGTAACGGTGTGTTGATTTCTCAAGATGATGGCGCGGCAGTTGCTTACGCTATTTGGAAGTTGCAAGATCGCGGCCGTATGTTCGTAGTGCACAATGATCCAGTGTACGAAGGTATGATCATTGGTATTCACTCTCGTGATAACGATTTGGTTGTGAACCCGATTAAAGGTAAGCAATTGACTAACGTTCGTTCGTCAGGTACAGATGAGGCGGTTCGTTTGGTACCACCTATCCAAATGAGTTTGGAATATGCGGTTGAATTTATTGAAGATGACGAATTGGTAGAAGTTACACCGAAGAGTATCCGTTTGCGTAAGCGCTTCTTGAAAGAGCACGAACGTAAAAAAGCTTCTCGCGAAGCCTAATCTCGATTGAGAGTGAGGGCCACCTAAATGGCTCTCGTATAGGTATATCAAGACCCGTTTGAACTTTGCTCAAGCGGGTTTTCGCATTTTGAATTAGGAGACGATGCATGCAGCAAGTGGCGCATCCAAGTCATAAACAAGCTTTATTCCTGATGATCATTGCACCCGCAATGTGGAGTTCAGCAGGCGTCTTGTCGCGCAAGTTGGAATCGGCGCGTGGCTTTGAGGTGAGTTTTTGGCGAAGCTTTTTTGCTGCTTTGTTCGTATTGATCGCACTTGCTGTACAACACCGTCAACGCGTGTTTGGCAAGATCCGCGCACTTGGTAAGTACGGAGCGTTTTCAGGCCTAATGTGGGGCTCGATGTTTTCTTGTTTCATGTTGGCGATCACCATGACGACAGTGGCGAATGCCTTGATCGTAGAAAGCTTATCACCACTGTTGACAGCGATTTTCGCGTGGATATTTTTGCGGGAGAAAATACCTGCTCGTACTTGGTTGGCGATATTCGTCGCTTGCATCGGTATGGTGTGGATGTTCATTGATGGTTTTTCTAAACTCGATTCTCGTGGCTTGATTGGCGTCATACTTGCCACTTGCGTACCGCTGGCAGCGTCGACTAATGTCATTATTCTCAAAAAAGGCGGACAAGACGTTGATTTGATCCCTGCGGTGTTTGTTGGCGGATTGTTGTCGGCATGCTTGATGCTACCTATGGCGTTACCATTTTCTGCTTCTGTTCACGATCTCGTGATACTCGCAACATTGGGCGTGTTTCAGCTCGGTGTGCCTTGTATGCTGATGGTGCATGCTGCGAAAGGTTTATCTGCGCCTGAATTATCTTTGCTATCACTACTCGAAGTCCTACTCGGACCTTTGTGGGTGTGGATGGCCGTCGGTGAAGAGCCCGCTCGAGCGACATTGGTCGGTGGCGCCGTTGTACTCACGGCTTTGATTTTTAATGAAATGACGGCTTTGCACTTAGAGCGTCAACAAAAAAATAAATTGGTTTGACGCGCAGGCGTCAGTTCTCATCTTTTGCTTTATTGTAGGAATACACATATGTCATCCATTGCTCAACTCAAAGCTCCAGAATTGCTGTTGCCAGCAGGTTCTTTAGAGAAAATGCACGCTGCTTTCGATTTTGGTGCGGACGCCGTCTACGCCGGTCAGCCACGTTATAGTTTGCGTGCGCGCAACAATGAATTTTCGACTTTAGATGTACTACAAAAAGGCATCGATGATGCACATGCACGCGGCAAATTGTTTTTTGTGGCGAGCAATATTTTCCCTCACAATTCCAAGCTCAAGACCTATCTGAATGATATGGAACCAGTGATCGCGATGAAACCAGATGCATTGATCATGGCCGACCCTGGTTTGATTATGATGGTGCGCGAGAAGTGGCCAGAAGTGAATGTACATTTGTCTGTGCAAGCCAATGCGGTGAACTGGGCTGACGTGAAATTCTGGCAAAAAATGGGACTGACTCGTGTGATCTTGTCGCGTGAATTATCGCTCGATGAAATCGAGGAAATCAAACAACGCTGTCCAGAAATGGAAATCGAAGTGTTTGTGCATGGTGCATTATGTATCGCGTACTCTGGTCGCTGCTTATTGTCGGGCTATTTTAATCACCGCGATCCTAACCAAGGGACTTGTACAAATTCATGTCGTTGGGATTATAAAGTCGAGAACGCGACCGAAAATGAAACAGGTGATCTGCAACGTATTCCAGTTGAGACGATCAAGTTTGATTTTAACAAGGCGCTTGAAGAAGCAAACCAAAGTTTCTCCGCGATGGGAGACATGCAACGCCATCCTTTAGCGGATCGTCCATATCTGATCGAAGAATCTGGTCGGCCAGGAAATTTCATGCCTATCCTCGAAGATGAACATGGTACTTACATCATGAATTCGAAAGATTTGCGCGCGATCGAACACGTCGAGCGCCTGGCAAAAATCGGCGTTGATTCTTTGAAGGTAGAAGGGCGCACTAAATCTTTGTATTATGTGGTCCGCACAGCGCAAACCTACCGTCGTGCGATTGACGATGCTGTCGCAGGTCGTCCTTTCAATGAACGCCTGATTAGTGAGCTCGACGGCTTGGCAAATCGCGGTTACACCGACGGTTTCTACCAACGTCATCATACGCAGGATCATCAAAACTATATGGAAGGCGTCTCGAAAGCGCACCGCAGCCAGTACGTCGGCAATGTTTTGTCGATTGCAGATGGTTGGGCAGAAGTTGAGGTGAAGAACCGCTTCTCTGTTGGTGATCGCATTGAAATCATTCACCCAAGCGGCAATGAGACAGTGACGTTAAGCGAGATTCGCAATAAGCATAACGAAGCAATTGAGGTTATCGGCGGTGCTGGGCATAAAGTGAAGATTCCTTTGCAAGGTAAGTACGACAAGGCCTTGTTGGCACGTATGCTGTAAGAAATTAAGTTATTTTCTTCATGCTATTAAAAAGCCCAGCTTACAAGACCTGCAAGCTGGGCTTTTTATTTGTTTCATTCGCAAAAAATGCGGCAATTAACCATGAGATTTAAGCGAATGTAAAACTTAGTTATGAGAGCACTCACCCATGATTATTTATAAGTTTGGCTAGCTTACTGTTCTTGACATTCCTTCTATTGAGTTACATAAGATTGCAAAGTTGTGTCAAATATTAGCCTCTGCCTGTGTTTTCTCATATGATGCTGGCTAATCTAAAAAAGCAATTGCAGAATAAAAAATAAGCTGCAAAGATAAAGTTGGAACGGAGATGCAAAAAAAAATGAAATGGCTGGGGATGATGATAGTCATTTGCGCGTCATCATCGGTATTGTCTGTTTATGCGCAAACGTCTCAAAAGATAAATCTTTACTTTAATGAACGTGTCCCGTATCTGGAGTCGCGTGGACAAGGTCGTGTAGAGGGGCTTACTGCAACGCCTGCAAACAAAGCATTGGAAGCAGCGGGTATCACTTACCAATGGAAAAAGGCCACGGCTGAACAACAGATTGCCGTGATAAATCGCAATCAAGAGCAAGCATGTCTTGTTGGATGGTTTAAGCGACCTGAACGTGAAATGATAGGCAAATATTCCTCCCCAATATATGCTGGAAAGCAGATGGTGGCACTTGGCCTTGCTGAAAATTCAGCGATGCAAGAAAAAATGAGGGTGGGAGATTTATTGAAAGACCCGAACCTCATTATGTTGGTGAAAGAGGGATATTCATACGGTCAAATTCTCGATCAACAAATTCGAAATTTTGCGCCTAAAGTGGTGACAGCGACGGGTGAAAATATCAATATGCTTAGTATGTTGATCTATAAGCGTGCGGACTATTTCTTAGTCAGCGAAGAGGAGGCGAATGCCCTTATTAAACGAGCAGATCGTCCGGAGAAGGGCTTTAAGCTGACCTATTTTGCCGAAGCGATTAAAGAAGATCCTCGTTATTTTTGGTGTACCAAGCAAGTGCCAGACGATGTTATCGTTAAGTTGAACCGTGTCTTAGAAAAATCAATAGCGGCCGGCACTCGCCGAACAACCTCTGCATCGAGAAATCATTAAGCTGCATCGGCTGGCAAATGTGGCATGAAGGCGTTGCTGCGGAAAATTTGAAATACAATGTAAGCGGCAACCATAGCATAAACAATCTTTGGTGCCCAGTTGGCCACTTCTTCGCGAAAGTGGCTTTGTGCCTCGGTTTCAGCATCCACGTGCCGCCATAACATTTCCGATAGACATCCGCTTACTTCACCTGTTCTGATTAATTCTATCGCCTGTGATTCGGAATCGCTCAAACTCGCCATGTGGGTGCTAGATGCCATTGCCTCCGACAATCGCTGTCCATTTAGTACTTGCGTTAGTACGGGCTCAAAATGTTTGCGCACCTCGCGATTCCAAACCGTATTAATCGCCATCGGCATCGCTTCAAACATGGCGACACCTGCTTCGAGTAAGAGACTCAATGATTCATAAAATTGTCGTGCATTGTCGCGCGCTATCATCTTTCCAAATAGCGGTAT
Organism: Oxalobacteraceae bacterium; assembly: GCA_947464955.1. Taxonomy (GTDB): domain Bacteria; phylum Pseudomonadota; class Gammaproteobacteria; order Burkholderiales; family Burkholderiaceae_D; genus Undibacterium. The sequence continues at coordinate 12,259 of CANHZI010000005.1, read as the reverse complement.
TCTCAGCAAACCTATATCCAAATTCGTGCTTTCTTGCGATTGGATTGTGGGTTTACGCATAGGCTTTTGTATGCGTTTCTTAATTGACGAAATTAAGACATAGAGCAACACAATCGGTAAGATGATGCCAAGTAGATATTGGATAAATGAAATCTGCTGGGCGATCAAGGCAGGCAGACGTAGTAAAACTAATGCGAAAACAAGCATCAGCAGCGGTAGCCGCATACGCGCTTTCAGTCGCTTTTCCTGTTGGGCTTTTTCGAGATAAAGTTTTGCCAGTCTTTTATAGCAGATACCAAGGCTGCCCGCAGCACTCGCGGCGCTTAGTAATTCGAATTCAAAGTAGTCAAACAATCCTGCTTGATTCCCAGCCTGCGCAATATCTTTGCCTTTGTTTAATAGACGTCTGCAAATGGCTACACGCTGGCTGACCGTATCATTTATTTTGAGATGCTGAAAACTTTGTAGGGCGGGTACTCCCGCGTTCTCCATCGTCGCCAAATGGTTGAATAGCAAGGCGCGAGTTTCAAAATCGAGCGCCGTGCTTGTTGAGGGTGTTGAAGGAGCCGACATGAACTACGCAGCCTGTTCGCGAATGGCTTCGGCAAGACGTCCGAATAAACAATCAATCTCTGCTTTGGAGATAATCAATGGTGGTGACAATGCAATGATATCGCCAGTTGTTCGAATCAAGAGATCTTTCTCCCAAAAACAGCGATGAAATACACCATAGGCGCGTGTCGTCGTTTTACCGACTTGTGGCTCTAATTCAATGCCGCACACCATGCCCAAATTGCGGATATCTTTGACGTGTGGAAGCCCACGCAATTGATGTGCGGCCTGTTCGAAATACGCTGACATGTCCGCTGCGGCTTGGAAAATCTTCTCTTCACGATAGACCTCGATACTGGCAATTGCAGCGGCGCAGGCGAGTGGATGGGCTGAATAAGTATACCCATGGAAGAATTCGATGGCGTCTGGCGGTGCGGCTTGCATAAAGCTATCGTAAATTGACGTACTGCAAACCACGGCGCCCATAGGCACGGCGGCATTGGTTAAGCCTTTCGCCAACACAATCATGTCTGGCTTGATGTCAAAATAGTCTGCTGCAAATGCGGAACCTAGTCGGCCAAATCCGGTAATGACTTCGTCGAAGATTAAAAGTATGCCGTGTTTGCTACAAATCTCGCGAATCTTTTGTAGGTATCCACGCGGTGGAATAATTACACCGGTTGAACCTTGTATCGGTTCGACGATCAAGGCGGCAATCGTCGATGGGTCGTGCAAGGCCAGTAAGCGTTGTTCAAATTCATTCGCTAGTTCGGCACCATGTTCTGGCAAGCCTTTACTGAAGGCGTTGCGATTGATATCTAAAGGATGTTTGAGGTGATCGACTCCAGCCAAGCCTGGACCGAACTGTTTGCGGTTTCCTGCAATACCGCCGACCGAAATACCACCAAAGCCTACGCCATGGTAACCGCGTTCGCGGCCGATCAAGCGATGGCGCCCAGCGTCGCCACGAACGCGATGGTATGCAAGCGCCATTTTCAGTGCAGTATCGACACCTTCCGAACCATCGTTGCAAAAGAATATGCGGTCTAAGCCTGGCGGAGTGATACCGGCTAAGGCTGTCGCAGCTTCAAAGGCAAGTGGGTGTGCCATTTGAAAGGTGGGCGCGAAATCAAGTGTGGCCGCTTGGCGTTGAATTGCATCGACGATCTTTGGGTGATTATGTCCGGCATTCACACACCACAGGCCCGCGGTACCGTCTAAAATTTGCCTATCATCTTCACTCGTGAAATACATGCCTTTCGCTGCCTTCATGAGCCTTGGTTGATTCTTAAATTGGCGATTAGCCGTGAACGGCATCCACAAATGTTCGAATTGTTGTTTGGACATAATGCTAATTCCCTCTGGCATGCAAATAATTCTCTGATGCTTAAGCATAAACGAATTGACCGAGTTGATGAATCGAAATTTGCTTTGTAGGCAATGCTTTTAAGCTTGATTCTTTAGAAAACGCATGTTGCCAACATCGCGAAAGGGGCTTCGACTCGCACGCCTTTCCCGCTGAAGGTACAATGGCGGCTATTTTTACTGCAGGCAGATTATTGTGAGTTCAGTTGTTTTACCTTCCCGTCGCCTCTCTGTTGCTCCCATGATGGATTGGACTGATAGGCATTGCCGTGTCTTCCACCGACATATCACGCGCCATACTTGGCTTTACACCGAAATGGTAACGACCGGTGCGATCATTCATGGTGACTTGGCTCGGCATCTCGATTTCGACGAGATCGAACATCCAATCGCTTTGCAGCTAGGCGGCAGCGAGCCAGCTGATTTGGCGATTGCTGCCAAGCGTGGTCAAGATTGGGGTTATGACGAGATCAATCTCAATTGCGGCTGCCCATCAGAGCGTGTGCAAAAAGGCGCATTCGGCGCCTGTTTGATGGCTGAGCCAGCCTTGGTTGCAGACTGTGTCAAAGCAATGCGTGACGTAGTCGACATTGACGTAACGGTAAAGCATCGTATTGGTATTGATGATGTTGAGTCGTATAGCTTTGTGCGTGATTTTGTCGGGCAAATTGCAGACGCTGGATGCAAAACCTTTGTTGTCCATGCGCGCAATGCGATTCTTAAAGGTTTGTCGCCGAAAGAAAATCGCGAAGTTCCGCCACTAAAATACGAATACGCCTACCAACTCAAACGCGATTTTCCGCAATTAGAAATCTTGATCAATGGTGGCATCAAGACAATTGCAGAAATTGATCTACATTTGCAGCATTGCGATGGAGTGATGTTGGGTCGCGAGGCGTATCACAATCCTTATCTGATGAGTAGCTTCGATGCGCGTTATTACGGAGATACGAGTCCTGCCAAGAGCCGTGAAGGAGTGCTGCAAGCGATGATCCCTTACATACAGGAACAGCTCACGAAGTTTGGCGCAAACGGCAAAGGCTTAAAACTAAACAGCATCACACGTCATATGTTGGGGCTGACATTTGGCTTGGTCGGTGCGCGTGGTTTTAGACAGTTATTATCCGATTCCAAAAAGCTCGCGAATGCCGATGCGAAGCTCTTGTTGGAAGCATGGGCGTGTGTGCAGCAACATCAAACCAATTAAATGTGTTGTCTACTAAAAGATGTTTGTTTTCTCAATTCAAGAAAGTGAATGTAAATGAAAAAAATGATGATGTCGTTCAGTCTAGCTGGCTTCTTGGGAATCGCTATGATGTCGCAGGCAGTGGCACAAGTGAATGTTAAGAATGCCTGGGTGCGCGCCACTGTTGGCCCGCAAAAAACGACGGGTGCTTTCTTGCAAATTGAAACCAAGAATGAAGTGAATCTCGTCAAGGTCGAGAGTAAGGCTGCGGGCATGGTTGAAATCCACGAAATGCAAATGGATGGCGGAGTCATGAAAATGCGCGAAGTCGATAAGGTAAATTGCCCAGCGGGTAAGGTGACAGAGCTTAGCCCAGGTGGTTTTCATATCATGTTGATGAACCTGAAGAAGCAAGCAAAAGAGGGCGATCAAATCCCATTAACACTCAGCTTTGAAGACCGTCAGGGGAAGAAGCAAGTTGTTTCTATCAATGCGACCGTAAAAAGTATGGCTACAAGCTCAACCCCAATGACGATGCATTAGTATTGGAAGACATGTATCGATAAACCGAAATTCGTAAGTATTTGTAATAATTTGAGGCGCTTTGAATTGATGGACTTATAGTGAAGATGTTTTCATTGTAAGTCCTGTGCCCTTGTAGGGAACTCAACCCGTAGCCATTCTGCTATGGGTTTTTTTTTGAGATTACCAATTTCGAAATTGTAATCACAAGGAAAACATTTGCCAGATTCATCAAACCCTCGTATAATGCGAGGCTCACTTGGCGGTAACTTTGTTAAGTGTACCAATGGTGGTCGTAGCTCAGTTGGTAGAGTCCAGGATTGTGATTCCTGTTGTCGTGGGTTCGAGCCCCATCGTCCACCCCAAAATTCAAAGACTTAGCCCGCTTTTTAGCGGGCTTTTTCTTTTTCGGAAGTTCATCTCGTAAAAATGAGTTTTACTCAATTGATTGTACGGGCTGGATGGCTGGGCGATAGTGAGCCCCTCAGATTATACCTTCGTAAAATAATTAAATTAGTATGGCGTCGCTTTTGTCGCAACACGTTTGTTCGTTATTTTGGGCGAATTTTTTTGGTCTGGTTCGTCCACATCCGATTCCTTCTTCATTCATGCAGTCTGTACTTGGCCTAGGTGTATGCATAAGTATCTACGCAAATTTTGTTCGAGACTTCCTTAAATGTAGAGTATTGGCTTCTTATCGTTTTGAGATAGGGCTAAGTTATGTGGTTGGTCTTTTGCTAGAAATTGTAATTTAGTTCGAGCCCGTAGCTATACCCAAGACAAATACCAGTTTTTCATTAAGCAAACTATTTTCATGGTCTTTTTTTTGACCCACTTAGTTTAAGTGTTATTTTAATATTTTATTAAGCTCTTGGTAATTATAAAATATGAAAATTCTCGATCAGATTGTCTCCTTATCTTCATGTCCAATTGGGGTCCCATGCGTTTACCTATAATTTTGTCGTTATTTTTATTTTTATTGACCTGCTGTCTTGTTGATGAGGCGAATGCTCAAGTTAGCACTATTGTCGCAAAACGCAGTGATTGTGCTCAATTTGGGGGCGCAATAAACTGCTTTCCTGCCAATGACCCACCGAAGGGTATTCAAGTTCGGACGCTTTTGCCAGGTGAGGGTGCTGGGGACACGGCACCTACCGTGTGTTCGACGACCGCTCTAAATCAAGAAATGAATGACGGGCATTTTACTTATATTATTCTCCCTTATAACGTAGGCGAAGATCCTCCTTTTTGGCACCCTAGGCAATTGAATCTCGGCAGTTGTACAAATAGTCCACCATTTCGTGATGATGCAGTTGTTCATTTTCCGGTTTTGAAGTTCATAAAGCCATGGTGTCCTGCCGGAAGCCAACTCAGTGCTACCGATAGTGAGGGAAATACCGCGCCCCCTCTCTGTATCCCAGAGCCAACTATGTGTGATAGTTGTGCTGGTAATTTTGGGAACCCAATTAATGCTTTTACTGGAGCAAAGCTCCAAGTCGAAGTGGACTACGCTGGGCGAGGGTTGCTTCGGTTTGAGCGTCGATATATGTCACGTGGAATGCAGAATATAAATGCGCATATGGGCAAACATTGGTTTCACAATTATCAAAAAGCACTCTTGATTAAACCTGGTCAAATTAATTTGGTGTTTGCATCACGTGGTGATGGGCGAACTTTGGCTTTTCGATATGACGCAGGTTATTGGAACGCTTCTGGAAAATCAGTAGACAATCTGCATCCAGAATTGAATGGTGATGGCGAGGTTGTTGGTTGGCGCTATGAAGAGGTTGATTTGGGAAATGTCGAAATATATGACGTGGAAGGCAGACTTTTAACGATACGTCGTCGTGGGGGGGAGTTTGTTACGCTGAAGTATTCAGGGTCTGAACTAATTCAAGTTAGTGATAACTTCGGCCGTTCGATAAAATTTTTCTACGATGATAAGAACCGCTTGTCTCAGATGAAGGATCCGGAGGGAAATATATTTGAATATCGCTATGATGAGAGCGCTCAACAAACGTTGATTAGGAATTTTGGTCGTGTGAATTCACGTGCGTTTGATAACCTTACCTCAGTTGTTTATCCAGGCGGAGGTATTCGGAAATACTGGTATTCAATTCCTTCAAGTGAAACTGATTTCGAATCTATTTATTTGTTAGAGAAAATTACTGATGAAAATGGGATTCTGTTCGCTAAATTCGGTTATGGCTGGGCTGGGAAAGCGGTCTCAACTGAGCACGCTGGTGGGGTTGAAAAGTATGTCGCAAATCATCACGACGGTTATACTACAATGGTACTTCCAAGTGGGATTTCTTCGAACTTTTGGTACAAGATAATAAACCATGAAGTTTACCTCGATTGGAGTAGTGTTCCTAGATCTCAAGGGGGGACCGGCGAGGTGAAGGGTAAAGAGTATGATCTCGCTGGTAATTTAATTCGTACACGTGATTTTAATAACATCTACACGACGTACACCTATGATACGGTGAGGCGATTAGAAGTTTCGAGAACTGTGGCTAGTGGTACAGCGCAGGCTTTGACGACAACTACTTTATGGCATGCAACTTTGCGCTTGCCCGCTCAAATTTATGAACCTTTAAAACGCACCATTTTTGAGTATAACGACGACGGGTTGGTTTTAACCCGAATCGAGCAAGGAACGACGGATAGTAATGGATCCCAAGGGGTGAGTGCGCAGTTGGTTGGTGACGCTCGTGTTTGGATTTATACCTATAACAATGTTGGTCAAGTATTGACGGTCAAAGGTCCACGTACTGATGTGAATGATGTGACGACGAATGTCTATGATGCACAAGGTAACTTAATTGGTGTAACGAATGGTGCAGGTCATACGACTAGCTTAAGTAATTACGACGCACATGGTCATGTGGGACGGATTGTTGATCCGAACGGTGTAGTAACGGAGATGAGTTATCATCCACGTGGTTGGCTGCTCAGTAAATCAGTAACGGCAGATGGCTATACTGAAACAACGAACTACACCTACGATGGTGTAGGGCAATTAACGCAAGTGACGTTACCAGACGCGACACAAATTCACTATACCTACGATAACGCTCACCGATTGATTTCGATAGCAGATCACTTAGGCAATACGATCAACTATGCGCTCGACAATATGGGTAACCGAGTTAAAGAAGAGGTTAAAGACAGCACCGGTAATTTAACGCGTCAAGTCACGCGTGTGTACGACACCTTGAACCGCCTGCAGCAAGTGACAGGGGGGATGCAATAATGTCGACGACTCATAAAGTAATGCGCCAAACGATATTGGCGACGGTGGTGAGTGCGCTGTGTGGAAACGCTGCCTCCCAAACGCAGAACACGACAACGCGTTATGAATATGACGCTATGGGCAATGTGACGAAGATCATCAATGCGAATAATGCGGCGACGCTACAGAGCTATGACGCATTAGGTCGCCTAGTGAGTCAAACAGATCCTGATGGTAAGGTCACAAGCTATGCCTATGATGGACAAGGCCGCTTAATTAAAGTTACAGACGCCCGTAATCTGAGTACCTTGTACACGGTAGATGGTTTAGGTAATCAATTAGGACTAAATAGTCCTGACACGGGGACGACGTCAACAAGTGTTGATTTAGCCGGTAATGTACTTACTCGCACGGATGCGAAAGGTCAAAAGACTAGTTATAGCTACGATGTATTAAATCGTATTACGCAAATCGTTTATCACGACGGTAAAACGGTAGGGTATAGCTACGATGCAGGCACCAATGCCAAAGGTCGCTTAACACAAATTACCGATGAGAACGGCAGCATTAGCTACACCTATGATGCACGTGGTCGCGTATTAAGCGAAACGCGTGTGATGAGTGTAAACTCCACGCCCGCTAGTTCAGTCACAGCAACCACGAGTTATCAATATGACCCAATCGGTCGTCTGATAAAACTCACTTACCCCAACGGACGTAGTTTGAACTACACCCGTGATGGTTTGGGACGTATCGTACAAATCGACACCAACAAAGACGGTGTGACTGCGACAATACTAAGTCAAGTGGTATACCGCCCATTTGGAGGTGTACAAAGTTACTTGAACAGTGCAGGGCAAGCGTATACACGTGGCTTTGATATCGATGGACGTATCGCTAGCTACACGCTCAACAACCAAGTGCAAGCGATTACCTATGATGCGGCCAATCGCATTATTAGTATCAACCAAGTCAATAGCAGCACCCAACAAGCAAGCTATGGTTACGATAGCCTGGATCGTTTAACGAGCTATATCACACCGCAATTAAGTCAAAGTTTTACTTATGACGCTGTGGGTAACCGCACTACACAAACATTGGGTAGTGCGAACACTAATTATAGCTACAGTGCGACGAGTAACCGTTTAACACAGGTTGCAGGTAGTCAAACCAATGCCATCGTGATGGATGCCAATGGTAGTACCACGAACAATGGTCGTGCGCAATTTGCCTACGATACACGCGGTCGCATGATGTCGGCGACTACGGCTGCCGGTGTTGTGCAATACCAGATCAATGCCTTAGGTCAACGGGTACAAAAGACCTTAATCGGTACGGGCGGAAGCCCCAACACCGTGACGGTCTATCACTACGATCTTGGCGGCAAATTGCTCGCCGAAGTGACGGGAAATCAAGAGACGAATTACGTCTACCTTGATGATATTCCTGTTGCAGTGATCAAGTGAAAATAATCAAGTCACTATTGCGGGGTGCCTTAGGTTTGGCCCCTGCGCTGTATGTTTGATTTACCGTTAAAACCAAGATTGTTCGAATTATTCAAATAAGCACATCGCCTGTACGGGCTCTCTTAAGAGTTAAGGGTGTACAGGAGATGCAAGGGGAAAAATTGTGTTTCAACAGCACTTTGCCAATATCATCAACGCGCTACGCCAAGGCGTTGCCCAATCACCGGCGATCGCCACCTGGTTCGTTCGTAGCTGCCGAGTATGGCTAATACTTAGCCTCACGTTCCTGAGCGCATGGAGTTATGCGGCAGCGCCAGTGACGAGTATTACATCACCCGCAGCGAACACTAAGTTTATTGCCCCTGCGTCGATTACAATTAACGCGAACGCGACCAATGCGGCCGGAGCGACGATCACCAAAGTACAGTTTTATCAAGGTACCACTTTACTGGGCACGAGCACCACAGCGCCGTATAGATACACATGGACGAATGTGGCGGCGGGCTCTTATAGCCTCACGGTGAAAGCAACGAATAGCTTAAATCAAGTCACGACATCGGCAGCCGTGCCTATCGTGGTGAACAATATACCGACGGTGAGCCTTACTTCGCCAGCGGCGAACACCAGCGTTGCAGGTAAAGCCACCGTGACGCTATCAGCGACGGCGAGTGATACCGGTGGCAGCATCGCCAAGGTAGAGTTTTTTAATGGCAGCACCTTAATTGCTACCGATACGACTTCGCCTTACAGCTATAGTTGGACAGGTGTTGCACCCGGAACGTATACGATTACCGCCAAAGCCACAGACAATTTAGGCGATACGAAAACCACAGCATCTGTCACTTTGACAGTGACGAATCCGCTGACCACCAGCGTCACCGCGCCAGCGAATAACGCCGTCTTTACTTCTGGTGCAGCGATCACAGTAAGTGCTAATGCGGCGACCACGAAGAGCGGCACCACGATTAGCAAAGTCGAGTTCTATCAAGGTAGTACCTTGATTGGTAGCGATACTACATCGCCATATAGCATCAGTTGGACAGGTGCGGCTTTAGGCACTTATAGCGTGACAGCAAAGGTCACCGACAGCCAAGGCTTAACACAAACGAGTAGCCCAATCACAGTCAAAGTACAGGCTGCTGCACCGACAATTAGCCTCACCAGCCCGGCTAATAATGCAAGCTTTGTAGCACCAGCCAACATCAGCTTAACGGCAAATGCAACTGCCAATGGAAGCGGTAATAGCATCAGCAAAGTAGAATACTTCCAAGGTACAAGCTTGATCGCGACATCGACGGCAGCACCATTTAGTGCGAGTTGGGCCAATGTCGCTGCTGGCACTTATAGAATCACAGCCAAGGCAACTGACGCGCAAGGTTTAACGACGACGAGTGTAGCAGCAACCATCAAAGTCAACGCACCGCCAACGATTAGCATTACTTCACCTGCAAACAACACAAGTTTTGCAGCGCCAGCGAATATCACTTATACAGTCAATGCAGCGGCGATCGGCGCCGGCAATAGCATCACCAAGGTCGAATACTTCAATGGTGCAACACTCTTAGCCTCATCAACGACTGCGCCATTCAGTATCAGTTCAAATAATGTGCAAGCAGGTACTTATACGATTACGGCTAAAGCGACCGATGCCAATGGGTTGACGCAAACGAGTAGCCCGGTCACGGTCAAGGTCAATGGCGCGCCGACGATCAGCATTACTTCACCAGCGAACAACGCTAGCTTTGCAGCACCTGCAAATATCACTTATACCGTGAATGCCGCCGCGATCGGTGCTGGCAATAGCATCAGCAAAGTCGAATACTTCAACGGTGCAACACTCTTAGCATCATCGACCACAGCACCATTCAGTATTAGTTCAAATAATGTACAAGCAGGTACTTATACGATTACTGCCAAAGCGACCGACGCCAATGGTCTCACGCAAACCAGTAGCCCGATCACGGTGAAGGTCAATAGCGCGCCGACGATCAGCATTACCTCACCAGCGAACAATGCTAGCTTTGCAGCACCAGCCAACATTACTTATACCGTCAATGCAGCAGCCACCGGCGCTGGTAATAACATCACCAAAGTAGAGTACTTCAACGGTGCAACACTGTTAGCGTCATCCACGACTGCGCCGTTCAGTATTAGTTCGAACAATGTACAAGCAGGCACCTACACAATTACCGCCAAAGCAACAGATGCAAATGGTTTAACGCAAACCAGTAGCCCGATCACTGTCAAGGTGAATGCGCCTCCGACGATCAGCATTACATCGCCGACCAACAACAGCAGTTTTACAGCGCCGGCGAATATCACTTATACCGTGAATGCAGCGGCTATCGGCGCCGGCAACAGCATCACGAAGGTCGAATACTTCAATGGTGCAACACTGTTAGCGTCATCGACCACAGCTCCGTTCAGTATCAGTTCAAATAATGTGCAAGCAGGCACCTACACAATTACCGCCAAAGCCACCGATGCCAATGGTTTAACCCAAACCAGTAGCCCGATTACGGTGAAGGTCAATAGCTTGCCGACGATCAGTTTGACGAGCCCGGCTGCGAATGCCAACTTTATTGCGCCTGCTAGCATTACTTTGACGAGCACACCTGCCACACCTGATGCGGGTGTTAGCATCAGTAAAGTGGAATACTTCCAAGATGCGAATCTGATCGCGACCAGTACCACAGCACCATTTAATGCGACTTGGGAAAATGTAGTGGCGGGTAGCTACAACATCAGTGCCAAAGTCACTGACAGCAATAACAATAGTGTGAGCAGTGCGCCTGTGGCGATTAGTGTGATTAATAACACTGCGCCTACAGTTAGTGTCACAGTTAACCCGGCAGCGGCGACAGCACCAGCGACCTTGATCATCGCTGCTACGGCCAATGATACCGATGGCAGCGTGGCAAAAGTCGAGCTGTTTAATGGCGCCAATCTCATTGCCACACTGACCACTGCACCATACACCTATCAATGGACGAATGTAGCTGAGGGTAGCTATACCATCAGTGCAAAGGCGACGGATAACCTTGGTGCAAGTACGACGTCCAGCAGTGTTGCGGTAAACGTAGCTGCTCGTCAAGCGCAGATTTACGATATCCATGCCGATCATTTAGGCACACCACGGATGGTGACGGATGCCAGTGGTAACAGCGTATGGGAATGGATTAGTACACCATTTGGTGAGAGTCTGCCGAATCAAAATCCGCAGAATGTGGTGGGTAAAGAGTTTGTAATGAACTTGCGTTTCCCTGGTCAAGTGTTTGACGAGGAGACGGGGCTGCACTATAACTACTTTAGGGATTATGATCCAAAGACAGGGCGATATGTTGAATCTGATCCCATAGGTTTGAGTGGCGGTATGAATACCTTTGGGTACGTTGGAGGAAATCCAACTAATGGGGTTGATGACTTTGGTCTGTGTGTTTCTTTATTCTGCATTCCAGGGATCACTAATAAGAAATTGGTTTCGTCAAAACAAATCGACCTTTCAAAGTGGGAACTTGAGAATGTTCATTCTGAACCTCCTATTATGCGGACAGGAACTAAGGTTGATACAAAAGCGCCCAAGGGAGGACTTTTTAAGGGTGCCGAATCAGGAATGTGTTTTTTTGCAAGATATAGAACTTTTAAAGACGTGTACGAGTTACACAGGCAAATTGCGTGTTATCAGGTTTGTTACGATGGTGACTGTTCAAAAAACATGTATTCAAAGTGGACTGTTTACGATGAGCTAGGAATAGAAGAGAAAATACGCCGAGAACGCGAAACTTTTGTTCAACAATCAAGCGCAGCGATTTTATTTTTGAAATGCTTGGATATCCTTGGAAAAATGAATTAGTTATGAATAGATACATTAGCCTGAATTTTTTTGCGGTGGTGTGCGGCTTTGTAGCGATCGAATTTGTCGTGCTTCCCTAT
>CANHZI010000004.1 GCA_947464955.1 Oxalobacteraceae bacterium | reverse complement strand
GGCGTAGGACATCGCTTGATCACGTACGGCCGTGCCGTAATCACCGAGCCAATCCCATTCCCAATCGGTACGAATACCGTAAGGTTTTGTCATGGCGTCGTTGAAAGCGACATCAGCACGTTTTTGGTCACCCATCATTTGCAAGGCCAGGCCCAAATGCACCAAAGGCAGAGGAGATTTCGCGCGATCACGATAGCTATCGTGCAGCAATCGCAAAGATGCAAGAGATGCCTTTTGATCACGTGCCAACATATAACCAATATGCGCCAACTCAGCGAAACGTTGATGACTATTGCGAATCAAATCGTAATCACGCCAGTCATATCGTCCATTCGCATCAGGCTTAACAGCAGCGGGCAAAGGAGAGAACTGATTAGCTGCACCGTTTAACTTATCCGTCATCCATTTCTGCGCGCGCTTCGTCATTTCTTCCGGCACATTGAATCCTGCCTCGCGCGCATCTGCCAGGAAGCTGGTGACATACGGTGTCAACCAAACCTCATAAGAACCATCGGTACCGTTCCATAAGCGGAAACCACCTTCAGCACCTTGCATGCCTGCGATACGCGCAATCGCACCTTCAATGAACTTCGCGCGCTGTTCACGGCTATGTGGTTTTAGGCCAACGGCCTTTGCTCCTTCTTCGTCAATAAAGACATGAGGATAGGCAGCGCTCGTGGTTTGCTCCAAACATCCGTATGGGTAATCGAGCAAACCCTGAACAATACTGCGCACATTCAGAGGCGGACGGTTGGACATCGCCACACTCAAAGTCGCTGAACCACGATAGAAGCGCTCCACCATCGCCGCATCCAATTTTTGGGTGGCGCCCGGTTCAATGCGAATACGGCGCGCGTCTTGCTCACGTGGCACTGGCGGCTGAATCTGTAAGGCGAACTCACGATGGATCACTACAGGTTTGACGCCAGCAGTTTTCACATCGAGACTGATACGAGACAAACCATAGGGCTCGGTCGGTTCTACATTAAAACGCAAAATATTTCTTTGCTTGGGTGTCAGCTTAATATTGCGTTCACCTTCCGCGATCTTCAGTAACTTATCTGATGACAACTTAATACTGATGCTTTGTTCGGCCTGCATCATATTCGTGACATCGAGTGCAAAAGTTGAATTATCGCCAGGTCCAATGAAGCGTGGCATCGCAATTTCAGCAACGATAGGGGCACTGACCACCACTTCTTTGTCAGTACTGCCGTAGGCTTCTTCGGTCGACGCGACCACCGTCACGCGCAAAGTGCCATTAAAGTCAGGGATATTCAGCGGCACATCGGCTTCGCCTTTATCGTTTAGCTGTACAGGTCCAGAAAACAGATCAACCAACTTCACTTTTTTCGGCATGCTCTTCGTATCACGTTTGCCAGCATCACCGCCCCACTTAATCTTACCGATGCTGCCATCTAAACGTTCAATCAATTTACCGTAGAGATCGCTGAGCTCCGCACCGAATCGATGCTTACCAAAGAAGAAGTCAAACGGATCTGGCGTTTTGAAATTGGTGATATTGAGGATACCGACATCGACGGCAGACACGGTCACCATTGCTTTCTTACCGCCCGCATTCTCAACCTTCACTTTCGCCACCATGCGTTTTTCGGGTTCAATTTGCGCCGGTACGTTCACTTTCACTTTCAACTTACGTGCTTCACGCGCAAGCGGCAACCAAGTCAAACCAACAGCACGGGCCGGTGTCACTTTATCGCCTTGGCTACCCGGACGGAAAACCACCGTCGACACATACATATCAGAACGATTCCAATTCTTATCGATAGGAATACTGACCGTCGTGCCTTCCGTGCTCACCGCGACGCGCTTGCTCCACAAGACTTTGTCGGCTTCAACCAAGACCAAAGCCTCACCATCATGTGGCGGCACGATCTTCAATTTCACATCATTACCTGGTTTAGCCGGCGCGCCTTCGAGTTGCAAGCGAACACGGTCAGGACGGTTACCCACACTCTCGCTGTCTTGTGCATTCCATCCAGCGTAGAAGCGATAACGTAAGATCAGATTCGTTTCTGGATCGGCGACCTCCAAACGATAGGTTCCCCAGGTCACAGGCACGGTGAGTTTGGCGCGATTTTTGAGTTCGATCGCACCAGAGTGCACGGTCTCTTCCGCTTCGGAATATCCTGAATGCCAGCCGCGGCCTGCATCGTAACGCCAATAGTACTGGCGATCTTCACGCACGAGTTTGAAAGGTGCTTGTTTAAGCGCTTCAAACTTACCACTTTGATTGACGCGAATCACTTCAAATTCGGCCATACTGCCTTCGCGCGCAACATCACTATCGAAAGCAGGACGCACTGCTAACATCGCTTTCGCAGGCCACCAGATACGCTCGATCGAGCGCACCACAGGTCGACCACCAGATTCCAACAAACTAAAGGAAGCGCGTACCTTGAGTGGCGATTTGGCGTTCGCGGTGTAAGGCACATCGACATTGGCTTTACCGCTGTCATCGAGCGCAGATTCTTCCAGTTCAGCACGACTCTTGTTGGCGTCATCAGCGAAATCGCCAAAGATGAAACCCGGCCATTCTTTAGCGACAGGATTACGAGTACGCTCTTGGGCCACGCTACCGAGCAAGCGATTGCCCGCAGCAGGCGCGCCATACAGATAATCGCCTTGTACCGCCACACTGAAACTATCGTTGACGCCTAATGGCGTACTGTCGCTCTTCAAACTCAACTTCATTCGTTCCGGCAAAAACTCTTCAACTTGGAAGGTGTAGATGGTATCAGCACGTTTGGCGGAGGGATCAGCGCGGAACTCAAGTGACCAACGCCCTGTATCGGCGTCTGGTGGAAGATCAATATGGTTCTGCAGATAGCCTGGTGTTTTTGTATTCGGTTGCCAGACGCTAGAGCTAACCACATCTCCGCTTGGTTTTTTCAAATCGACCTTAATTGGCGTCGGTGGTAAGGCGACGCCTTCTGCCGATCGTGCCATCATCGATACCACAAATTTCTCACCTGGGCGATACAGATCTCGACCTGACCATGCGAATAATTTCGCATCACGAGGCAAGTGGCCGCCAATATCGAATTCCGCCAAATCTAAGCCGGGTTCTTGCAGCGCAATCATGGAGACTTCTTTACCGCGCTTAGCGAGCAAGAGACGCGCATTCGCGGGCAAACCCGGTAATACACCATGGCCATCACCATCAGTTTTGCCGCGTAGTAGAACCTTGCCCTCATCACCCAAGACTTCGAGCTCGATACCCCCTTGTGCTTTTCCTTCTTTTAAGGAAGTCGTGAACACATCGGTTTGCTTGACTTGACGTCTGACATGCAAACCAATATCGCTGACATAAAAATAGGTGACCTGATAGTCGTAGTCGTAGTAGCCAGGCCTGCGCATCACCGCAACATAAATGCCAGGCTCCTTGAGTTCATTGATTTTCTCAACCGGGAGGAAGCTCACTTTGCGACTATTCGGCACCTCATTCGTGACGAAACGATTGTGATACACGCTTTCCGCTATCCCTTGCAAAGCATTGAGTTGCCAGCCCGATGTTTGCCCTTTGAATTTATTTCGTGAGCTGTAGTAGTCGTAGTAATAATCTCCCTCGCCTTCACCTTCAGTATCAGTTGCTTCACTTTCTTCTTCATTCTCTGTTGATGAAGATTTGCGCGGCTTACCCACCACCATGTCGATAAACTTGGGCATCTTCTCTGGTGAGATTCGTAAGAACTCAACATCGACCTCTGGGATATTAACAGTCACGACTGGCAAGCCACCATTGAGACCCGCTGGTAAGACTGTACCTTTGCTGGCGAAGAAATAAGACGGCGCCATTTCATCACTTAAGACTTCGCAGGTGTGGGCTTGGTCTAATTTTTTATTTCTACCGGATGCGACATTCGCACTCAAATTAATGCGGTATTGATGCCCTGCCTTCACGAAGGGAAACAGCAGAACATGCGGATTATCAGAAACAATCCAACCGCCTTTGACCAATTCACTCGCTTTCGAAGCGGCCGTTGCAGAGGCTGAGGTGGCTGGTTTATTGGTCTTCGCCTTGGTATCGCCTAGGTCACTGACTTCGATTAGCTTATCAAGTGCTTGATCGGTATCGACACTGTCAGAAAACATCACAGCTAAAGCCGGCTTGTCATCGTGCAAGCGCGCGATACAGCTATTCACTACAAATGGCCCATCGGGATTACTCACAATCGCATCACCACCGACGGCGCGCGTATTTTTGTGTTTCTTGAACCACCAAGCGCCTGCACCAGCAGCCGCAACAGCAGTCGACAATAAAACGATACCTAAGGTCTTTTTAGAAATGTGCGGCATGATTTTTCCCGATCAATAAACCACTATTTTTTTAGAGCCAAATGAAAATTTAGTTTCACTAAGGAATTTAGCAACGAAGCATGGAGAAACGGAGATGATGCTTACAAGAATTATTCCGAAGGAAATTTTCCCACTCAATATACGCTTTCAGGGCACTTCATGGCAGAAATATACCATCTGGACATAACAACAACACATGATTTCCAAACAATATTTTGCGACAACACCGGTTGTCTATACATGAACCATTTTTGTAAGTAAAGATTCTCTATTGCAATAATTCTACTAAAAAACAACAAGGCTTTCGTTCATGTTGCAGCACATCAAAGGTGTCGGGTAGTATCAACCGACCTCAAGGTGTGGGTCTTGAGGGAATACCAGTTTGTTTCTTAGCAGTCATCACCTTGTGTTGCACACTCCCCAGGTGCCAGCGCAAAAATAACAAAAGAGAGAATGAAACATGAACAAGAGAGCATTGGATTCACACAAAAACGCCAAGACTAAAGTCTTCGCAAAAAATGCTTTGCAAGTCGCAATCGTCTTGCTAGCAACAGGCGGCACAGTATTCGCGCAAGACGCGACACCAGCCAAAGATAAGAAAAAAGCAGACGAAGTACAAACTGTTACTATCGTCTCTACTGGTAGCCGCGGTGCATCACGCACTATCGTCGATACACCAGTACCTATCGATATTCTCGCAGCATCTGAATTGACCAAGACAGCACAAGCGACACTCGATAAAGCACTGCAGTTCCGTGTGCCATCATTTAACACTGTACAAACTCCTGTCAATGACGCGACATCCTTGCTCGATCCATATGAAATCCGTAACATGGGTCCAAGCCGCTCCCTGATTTTGATCAACGGCAAGCGTAAGAATTCCAGCTCTCTGATTTACACTCAAACTTCACCAGGTCGCGGCGAAAGTGGTGCAGATATTTCTGCGATCCCACAAGATGCGATCAAGCGTATTGAAGTATTGCGTGACGGTGCGTCTGCACAGTACGGCTCTGACGCGATTTCTGGTGTTGTGAACATTATTTTGAAAGACAATCCAGAAGGCGGTTCCTTGACTGCACGCGCTGGTGTCACGCACGAAGGCGACGGCAAGATGCAAGCGGTGAGCTTGAATCAAGGATTGCCATTGGGTGACCGTGGTTTTGTTAATTACACTATCGATTTGTCTCACAATGGTTTGGCATCCCGTTCTGGTATCGTTAGCGCCCGTGGTGAAGCTGGTGACTTCGGTGCCGATCTCAATAAAGATGTTATTCCATTCCTCACGAAATTCCCTGACGCTGGCAACATCAATGGTTCGCCAAACACGCGCGCTGGCAAATTCTTGGTGAATGCACGCTATGAAGTAGCTGATGGCGTAAATGTCTACGGTAATGCTGCTTATGTTGATAAGAAAATCGACAGCTATGCTAACTACCGTACTCCATACTGGCGTCCAACAGACTACGGTCTGTTGCATGCGGCAGGCACACCATACGTTGGTTATGTACCAGGCTTCCTTGGCGCGCTCAAAGATTACAACGCTACTCTTGGCACCAAGTTTGAGGTCGATGGTTGGGACTCTGACGTCAGCTTGACAGTCGGCGGCAACGAACAGAAATACACCGTAACAAACTCCGTCAACCGCGGCATGGAAAATGCGCGCTTAGATGCGATTGCTAAAGGCACGACACCATTGCCACCGCGCTCACCAACACGTTTTGATGCAGGTGGAACGAAGTTCAGCCACACTGTGTTTAATGCAGACTTCTCTAAAGATATTGCAAAAGGTGTTAATGCTTACTTCGGTACGGAAGCGCGCTGGGAACGCTATCAAGTAATCGCTGGCGAAGAAACTTCTTACATCTTGGGTGGTGCTGACTCTTACGCTGGTAACGATCCTGCTAACTCTTTCTCATCAACACGTCGCAACTATGGTGGTTACGGTGGTGCAAAATTTGACGTCACAAAAGATTACTTGATCGACGCCACAGCACGTTACGAAAAATATAGCGACTTCGGTAGCGCAGTTGTTTGGAAGTTGTCCAACAGCTTGAAAGTGGACGAAATGATCAGCCTACGCGGTTCGATCTCCACGGGTTTCCGTGCACCGTCTCTGCCACAAATCTATACGTCTAAAACTCAGTACTCTTTCGTACCAGGTTCTGGTATCCAAGTATCTGGCTTGGCAAGTAACGTGTCTGATCAAGCGCGCTTGTTAGGTGTACCAAAATTGAAAGCGGAGAAATCCACGAACTTCACTTTGGGTATCGGTATCACTCCAGACAAAAACACAAGCTTGGCAGTTGACTACTACAACATTTCTTTGAAAGACCGCATCATTCTCGGTAAAGAAATCGTTCCAAGTGGCGACGCTAATGCTCAATTGGACAAAATCTTGAAGGCCGCGAATATCGTTTCTTTGAGCTTCTTCGCCAACGGTTTGGATAGTAAAACTTCAGGTATCGACTACGTCTTCAACCACCGCAATATGCCTTTGGGCGATGGTAAATTGGCGTTCAACTGGTCAGGTAACTACACTCTGAAAAATGAACGTGATGGAGACGTCAAAAACCCATCCGCGGTTGCCTCTGCAAAACAATCCATTTTGGATGTAACACAAGAAGCTTTGATGTTCACATCTCGTCCAAAATACAAATCCATCATTGGCTTTGATTGGGACTTGAAAGATATCAACTTCTCGTTTAACAACACAGTATTTGGACCAACAACTTTCCGTAATGCGGGCATGGATCAAAACTTGTCTGTTGTGTTCAAAACTAAGACTGTTAGCGATTTCGCGGTCAACTACAAGGTCACAAAAGACCTGACTTTGGCCTTCAACATCAACAACATGTTTAACGTCACACCATCTTGGGACTTCAAACCAGTTGGCAATGTCGCAGCAGGTCAAGCATTGTTGGACAGCAAAGCCTTGGATCCAGCCTACGGTTTGACACCACGTCAAGTTCAAACAAACTTGATCACGTTCAACGGCCGTTACTCTATGGTGACGTATGACGGTTCACACTTCAGCCAATTAGGCCGTATGTACCAACTGTCTTTGAACTATCGTTTCTAATTGAGGTAGTGACGGATACTGGGAGTCATCTCAGTATCTGCCAAAGAAAAGGGCTGCAAGAAAATATCTTGCAGCCCTTTTCTCATTCGCGTGCAGCCTCTACGCCCTAGATCGACACTCTAAATATCCAGGTGCGCCAAATAATCAAGGCCGGCGATCACACGACTCCCGTACCACGATAGCATCTCACCGTCGACCAATACCACCGGCTTTCCCAACTCTTTGTGTAGCTCCTCTGCATGTTGCTTCTGAAAGCTATACGGCTCAGTTGAAAGTAAGACCACATCAACTTGATCGATACCTTCTGCTTGCCAATCAAAACTCGGATAACGTTTGTCGTTGCTAGCAGTTTGCCACTGCTGCCAGCCTCGCAAAGCCAGCATGCGCGCAATATAGGTCTCTCGACTGACGGTCATCCAAGGATCTTTCCAGATGCAGTACAAGACATTCTTTAACTGTTGAGGTGGAAGACCATCAAATTGCTGTAACCGAAGTTGCAGCTGATGACATAACTGTTCCGCGCGCTCCTCGGCACGAAAAATACTGCCTAAGAGACGAAACAGAGCAAAATTATCACAAGGATGATTGGGATGAGTGACGATGACATTCGGAATGAATTGGGCGAGCAGATCAACCGTCGGTTTCTCATTCTCGTCGATATTAACGATCAAATGCGTCGGCCCAAGCCGACGAATTTTTTCCAGATTCACATCTTTTGTTCCACCTACTTTGGGGATACTTGATACAAGTTCTTTAGGATGGATACAGAAACCGGTGCGTCCGACCAAGCATTTTCCCAAACCAAGATCAAATAGAAGCTCAGTTATCGACGGCACCAAGCACACAATTCGCGGCACGGCATCAAGTGCGATAACCGGATGCGCAATACCGATTGCGTCGATCAGATTCGACTGATTACTAGAGGCCATTGCTTACAGCTCCACATGGCGAGATTTTCGCGGCGCTTTCGAGAATGCAAAGTCATACACAAAGTTAGGCAGCATACGTAATAATTTGGCGACCACACCCATTTGCCAAGGAATCACGCGGTAACTGTTGCCTGCCGAGATTGTCGCTACTGCACGTTTAGCAAACTTCTCAGCGGGCATCAAAAATGGCATCGCATAATCATTGACTTGCGTCATCGGTGTATCGATGTAGCCCGGGGCAATTGTGACCACGCGAATTCCGGTTGCTTGCAACTCTACACGCAAAGATTCGCAATAGCTAATCACAGCAGCCTTGGAAGCACTATATGCGCTGGCGCCGGGCAAACCCCTGATACCAGCAACACTGGCGATGCCGACTAGGCGACATGGTTGCGTTTGCGCTGTTTTCTTCATTGCTTCGATAAAGGGAGAAAAGGTAGCAACAGTGGCCAGTACATTTGTTTCCAAGACTTGACGAAATACCGGCAGATCTTCGTTCAGCTCGCTCAAAGTTCCGACTGAAATACCTGCACTTGCCACCACCACATGCACTTCGCCGCAGAGTTCTTGAAAGTTCGATGCTGCTGCGCTCAATGCCTGACTATCATTCACATCAAGCACATAAATCGAATGCTGTTGGGGATTAGGTAAGCTTCTTTGTACTGCCTCAAGTGCTGCTTGACGACGTCCCACAAGACCCAATCGCGCTCCCTGCTTGGCATACTCCAACGCGATCGCTGCACCTAGTCCAGATGAAGCCCCAGTAATGAACACGTTTTGCATATTTTTCCTATGATGAATGAGCTTAATTGGTAGCACTCAAAAAAAATCCGCCAAAACGACGGACTTTTTCTCAACTTCTTCTGCGTTTCTTTCGATACAGAATGTAATCAGATACCTACATGACTATTTCTTCTTCGGCGCAGCTGCTGGAGCAGACGCAGCAGGAGCTGCATTCTTTTCCTTGTAGACTTTATCAACCAGAAAATCCATCACAGCCAAACCAGCGCGAGGAGAATTGTCGCTGGATTTAGCCTTAGCCGACACTTCCAAAGGGGAAATAATGTATTTTCCTTCGATTACCACAGTCGGAATACCATTAATTTTATAAGCACTTTGCAACTGTTTCACATTACGTAATTTACTGTCCATTACGAAAGCATTGCTATACAGTTCGGTGAAGCGCTTCTTGTCCAGACCATTCTTGTCCACAAACTTCATCACTTCTGCATCGGTCGATAGACGATTTCTATCAATATGAAATGCATTGAAAGCTTTCAATTGCAATTCATCGACCTTGCCCATTGCTTCCAAGGTGAAATATAGCTTCTGCTGCGTTGTCACATCATGCAAATCTGAATGGAGACGCTTGACCACGATACGGTCGCCCTGACGTTTGATCCACTCTTCAAAATACGGCTCGAAAGCGTTACAGCCCGGGCAGAAGTAACCAAAAAATTCCGTCACTTCCACTTTCTTACCTGCGATAACAGCCTGCGGCTGATCTGCAACACGATACTCATTGCCAGCTTGCGGGATCTTCTGGGCGTTCGCTGCGAAAGCGAACAAACTCAAAGCGAGTACTAATAAACGACGTAACAAACGCATTTTGACCTCAAAATTTAATTCGTGAATTATTTACTTTGCCGTGCGTACAATCGCCGCATCGACGCCATTCTCAGACAACTTTGTGCGCATTTTGTTCATTGCATCGGCATGATCAAATGGTCCAACTCGAACTCGATACAAGGTTCCCGTATCGCCTGCTTTCTCGGTGACATTGGCTTCGATACCAACTAAAGCCAGTTTTGCTTTAGAACTCTCAGCGTCACCAAGGTCTTTATATGCACCGATCTGCAAGAAGTAAAAATACTTGTCCTCAGCTGCCTCTGTTTTCACTGGCGCCGAGGCAGCGACCGCATCAGCAGCCTTAGAAGCAGCCACCGCTTTAACTGGGTCTAGAGCCTTACTTGCTGCAACTTCTTTTGAAGCTTGTACGACCGCATCTTTGCTACCATATAGCGGCTTGTTTGGGTCTTGCATCTGCGTTACAGGCACATCACTTTTTTCAGACTTGCCATTCTTGTTGGTGAATGGTGTAGAAGCTTTGTTGATGACTAAAGCAACGACAACAGCGATACTCAAACCGATCACCAGGCCAATAATGAAACCGGTCAGGGTGTTACCAACTTGCTTGCGGAATTTAGTTGAAATCATGTCTTTCCCGTTGAAACGAATTCTAATGATCTGCTGGAGGAATATCCTTCCAGCCATTCAAACATCGACTTACATTTGGTTCGGAGCAGATACACCGATCAAACCCAAGCCATTACGCAATACTTGGCGTGTTGCCAGTATCAACGCCAGACGTGCCATCTTGGTTGGCACATCATCGACCAGCACGCGTTCAGCATTGTAATAACTATGCAGTTCGCCTGCCAAATCACGCAGATAAAACGCGACTTGGTGCGGACCTAGTTCATCCAAAGCCTTTTCCAACATTTCTGGATACTCAGCGAGCTTTTGCAACAACGAGGCTTCACGTGGCGCCGTGAGCGGCGACAAGTCCACATCTTTCAATGCATCTAATTCTGCCTCTGATTCACTGTATTGAGCCAACATACGGCAAATACGCGCATGCGCATAATGTACGTAGTAGACAGGATTCTCGTCTGAATTCGCCAACGCGACGTCGATATCGAATACGAATTCAGTATCGGCTTTACGAGAAATCAAGAAGAACCGCACTGCATCACGGCCTTTGACGACATCACCACCGCCAGACCATTCGATCAAGTCACGCACTGTCACATACGAACCAGCACGTTTGGAAATTTTGACTTCCTCGCCATTCTTCATGACCGTCACCATCTTATGCAAAACATAGTCAGGATAGCCTTGCGGAATACCGACGTTCACCGCTTGCAAACCAGCGCGCACACGGGCGATGGTGCCATGATGGTCACTGCCTTGGACATTGATTGCTTGGCTATAGCCGCGCTGCCATTTGACGATGTGATAGGCCACGTCTGGCACGAAGTAAGTATAGGTCCCATCGGACTTTTTCATCACGCGATCTTTGTCATCGCCATACTCCGTCGTACGCAACCACAAAGCACCGTCTTGCTCATAAGTTTTGCCCGCGTTAATCAAGGCTGCAACCGCCGCTTCTACTTTGCCATCTGAATACAAAGAAGATTCGAGATAATAGTTGTCGAACTTCACGCCAAATGCCAATAAATCGATGTCTTGTTCGTTACGCAAATAGGTTACTGAGAATTGACGGATCGATTCAATATCGTCGGCATCGCCGCTTCCGGTGACCGGTACACCATTGCTCGCAGAAACAGTCTTTTTGTCCAAGAAATCTTGGGCAATTTCAGCGATATATTCGCCGTTATATGCCGACTCTGGCCACTCTGCATCACCTGGCTTAAAGCCTTTCGCACGTGCTTGAACTGACAGCGCTAAATTACCAATCTGCACACCGGCATCGTTATAGTAAAACTCGCGCGTTACTGCAAATCCCTGTGCTTCCAACAAGGCTGACAAAGCGTCACCTAAGGCGCCTTGGCGACCATGACCGACGTGTAGTGGGCCTGTTGGATTCGCTGACACAAACTCAACGATCACTTTCTTGCCCTCGCCTTTGGTACCCTTACCAAATTGCGCTTGTTGTTGCAAAATCGTTTTAACCACCGCTTGTTTCGCAGCGGCTGTCACCCGTAGATTGATAAAGCCCGGACCAGCCAATTCAGCACTAGCGAACAAAGGATTCTGCTGCGCCAACAAAGCATCGACGATGGCTTGAGCTAATTCACGCGGATTCTTCTTGAGTGGCTTCGCAATTTGCATCGCGATATTACAAGCGATATCACCGTGAGATGGGTCACGTGGGCGCTCCAAGGCAATCACAGGATTAAGTTCAGTACCTGCAATGATTGGCGCAACGGCCAACTTCAGGGCTTCGAGAATGTCTTGTTTTTGCTGAGCTAACATGGCTTTAAATCTGTTCTAAGTTGAGGCGCACCGTATTTGCACGCCAGCTGTCAATAAAATGATCTAACATTATACCTCTTGCACACAATGAAATTGAGTCCAGCCAAAGCTTAGAGCCTGTTTTTAACTGCTTTTAGCAGCGTTATCGGGAATCTCAGGCTTCATCCGTGCAAAATCGCTGAACTTAGGCTCATTTCGAAGACTTTAGAGGCGACTCTCACTTGCCACAAATTGAAAGCAACAAAAACCGAAAAGAAGCCGCAAAAGCTTGATCACAAACGTGTAGAATGAGCCGCTTTTGCGTCTCATTGGATTACACATGTGGTTTAAGAATTTACAAGTTTTCCGTCTTCCTGCCCCTTGGAAAGTCGATGTTAAACAATTGAATATGCAATTAGCTTCGCAATCATTTGCGAATGTTGGTTCCAGCGATATGCAAAGCGAAGGTTGGGCTTCGCCGCGCAATAACGATAGTTTGGTTCACAGCGTGAATCAGCAGCTATTGCTACTTCTTCAAACTGAAAAGAAGTTACTACCATCATCAGTCATTAACCAAGTCGCCAAAGCAAAAGCCAAAGAATTAGAAGAGCAACAAGGCTTCGCTCCTGGACGCAAAGCGATGAAGGAACTCAAAGAACGCGTGACAGACGAACTGTTGCCACGCGCTTTTGCGATTACACGCCAAACTTGGGTATGGATAGACCCGGTTCACGGATGGTTAGTGATCGATAGCTCAAGCCCAAGTAAAGCAGATGAAGTCATCAAACTGCTGTTGAAATGCGACAAAATTCCGCTCGAAAGCCTGCGCACCAAAGTCTCACCAGCAACAGCGATGACCGATTGGTTAGCAGGCAACGAAGCGCCAAAAGGATTCACCATCGACCAAGACACCGAGTTGCGCGCTCACACTGAAGATAAAGCGACCGTGCGCTACGTACGTCACTCTATCGACCCAGATGACGTACAGCGCCATATTGCTTCCGGTAAGCAATGCACCAAACTGGCGATGACTTGGGATGACAAGATCTCTTTTGTTTTAGCTGAAAATCTCGCAATCAAGCGCATCAAGCCGCTCGAGATCTTAAGTGAAGACAAAGAGAGAACAGCAGATGAAGATGAACGCTTCGATGCAGATTTTGTCTTGATGACATCGGAATTGGCAACGATGCTGGACGATATCGTGTATTCACTGGGCGGCGAATTAGCCGATCCATTGGCCGCATAAGCTGAAATAGCATCGCTGAAAGCCGGGTTCGCCCGGCTTTTTTATTGCCGATTCAACCAATGCAATAGACTGAAAAGAAAGTAATAGACGAAAAAAAACGCGCCTTAGCGCGTTTTTTCTTACAACTTGGCGGAGCGGACGGGGCTCGAACCCGCGACCCCCGGCGTGACAGGCCGGTATTCTAACCAACTGAACTACCACTCCGTTTTATAAACGTTTTTGTATTTTCACAGCTATTTGATGGTGGGTGCTGAGAGGCTCGAACTCCCGACCTACGCCTTGTAAGGGCGCCGCTCTACCAACTGAGCTAAGCACCCATACTTCATTGCTTAGTTCAAATAACTGTTCGTTTTGTCACCAACGAATACAGAAACAAGATTATAGGAGAGACTTTGGGTTTTGTCTAGGGTCTCATCGCATTTTTCTTGATTTTTTCAGCGTCAACTCAATAAATTAAGCATTTGGCAAAACTGCCGCGACCTCATTTAGCGTCTTCAGTCTTGGGGCCGTGCACGATCACAACTTCGACCATTTCGCTCTTAATCGCAGTCGAAAAATCCTGCTCAAGGACTGGCAACACAACTTCCGCCGGCTGCAGCAAGGAGATCAAACCGTATGCACGATTTCGACCATTTACTTTGCCAAGGTAAAGCGCCATATCGGCAAACTGCATGGCTTTCTCCCAATTACATTGCTGCTCTGCTATGCCAGCAAAAGGCAAGGAAATATATCCTGCGCTCACCGTCACTGGAATTGCATGGTTCCCGACGATAACTGGGGTTGAACCAATTGATCGCAGAACCCGCTCAACCATTGGCGTTAATTGATTCGGTCGCGTACGAGGAGAGTAGATCAAGAATTCCTCGCCACCCCAACGCATAGTTTGATCGGAATCGCGAACAGCACTACGAAGGCGTTTTGCCACTTCGATCAAGACCGCATCACCTGCAGCATGTCCCCAAGTATCGTTAATGTGCTTGAAATGATCGATATCGAGAATCATTAAGCAATCTGGATTCGAGCCATCTGACTCACGCCTATCGTTGTCGACATTCTCGCCACGAGTCTTCATCAACTCTAAGAATGAGCGGCGATTATGCAATCCTGTAAGTGGGTCCCGAACCGAATGGAACTCGAGCTGCTGGTTGACCTCTTCAAGCTTGGCATTAGTCTGCTTCACTTTGCGATACAACATATAGATGAAGATACCGACAAAAATAGTGATCGTTGCCCCGAGCAAAGTAATGATCTGCTGCAACCGTCCGTTCTTCAAGTCAGCATCTTTGATTTGATTTTCACGTGCCAACAGTTCAATTTGCTTTTGCCTTTGGTCCGCATCGAATTGCTCTTGCAGCGTTGCGACTGTCTTGGCACGATCAGCTCGGAACAGTTCATCACTCAGCTTTTGCTGCTCACGTGTATATTCAAGTGCCTCTTTATACATCTTTGCGCGCTCGAACATGCGCCCTATTTCGCCAACCGTCACCTCAATATCTGCCTTATCCCCAAGCTCGCGTGAGTGAGCTAGTACTGGATTCAGATATTCCATTGCCTGGTTGATTTTGAACTGACCACCTAGAGCAAAACCAATATTCGCCTTAGCGTTATAGATAGCAAGATCGTCGTTAATCGCCAGCGCCTTCTTCAATGATTGTCGAGCAACCATTTCAGCCTTCACAAAATTATGGGTGCGAAGGTAAAGATCAGCAATATTACTCAGAGTCAGTGCCTCAAGCCGTGGCAAATTCGCCTCTTGAGAGGCTTGTAATGATCTCTCATAGGCAACCAAAGCTTCTGGGTAGCGTTTCAGTTCAGCGAGCGCCATCGCTTGCGTCTGTCTTAAATTGGCGATGATACGAGGAGAATTTACCTGTGACGTGAGCGCCAAAGCTTCACTCACTACCACCAAAGACTTCTCTGGATTTTGCATTGTAAAATACATCGAAGCCAAAGAATCTAACCTCCGCATTTTTGACAAAGTGCGATGTCTTTCCAATTGATCGCATAAACGCAAAGCCGTGAGATTGTGAGCCAATGCTTGATCGAATTTACTCGCGGTGAGATACATACCTGCATAAGCGATTTCGATGCGAATAACATACTCAATCCGCTTAGAAGCTTTCAATGTCTTCGCGATCTCATCCAGTTTTGCTATCGCGGCATTAATTTTTCCACTGTCACGTAGGCTATAAGCCTCATTCATTTTTAATAAAGCAAGTGTTTCTGCGTCATTCTGACGTTCAGCAATTTGCTTGATCGTTGCGGCTGTTGTTTCGCTCTGCGCTATCTCGCCAGCATCAGCATACAGTCTTGATAACTCGAACAAGGCATCGACACGAATTTGATAGTCAGCTTCTGCAGGCAAGTTCGCATAGAAATCTTTAAGTTGTTTCAGGGCAGCTTGATTATCGCGCTCAGATAGAAGTTGTATAGCTTCGAGTCTAGCAGCATCACTCTTTTGATCCGCATGAGAATTTTGCACGAGCAGAGTCGTACATAACAGAATCAAACTGATTAGAAACTTGACGGCGGTCTTTGACATAAGGTGCCTTTGATAATCCTGTTTAAGGTAACAGGCAAAGCTTTTCGAATAAGAAGATTTTATACAAAATTTTGCGAAAATCTTAGCATCTAATTGATCCACAGCAACAGCACAATAAATAGTCAACAATGCCCTACTTCAAGCCTTTCAAATCAAGCAGAAGCAGTTTCATGTAGATAAATCTTCGACATCGGAATCGCACTTTCCATCACAATCTTAAGTGCCAATTCTGGGTCAATCAAACCTTTACTAGCGAACAAAATTTCCTGAACCGCAACCCCAAATAGCACGGGCCAGTCGCCAGGTTTTGAACAATATCTTTGCGCCAACGGAAATAACTGAGGCCATAGGAATCGAACGTAGTTAATTGGCAATTCTTTTGCGCCGTGTTCCGCTGGAATACGTGGCACACCAAAACTTGCTAAACCTAAGGTGTCGGTTACATGACGAAAAATATCATGCAAATCGATCAGCTTTACTAGCCCCAATTTTTGCGTAGCCCCCGAACTTAACGACCATACCGAATACCTACTTTCAGCTAGCGGTTTGTTCAGGAGATCTCCAAAAAAATAACTACTTCCATTGAGCTTGCTGTTGACTACGATGAAGACTTCTTTTTCTGGCCGCCCTTGTTGGTGCACAAATTCTTCGCGGACACTGACCTGACAAGAATAACCAGCAATTGCGCCCAAGGCACATAGCAGAGATTCAAGATGGATACCTTTTTCACCAGACATCGCCGCGAACAATTTCGCCGCCACCTCTTTGCCACCCTTTTTCACGCCAAACAGTGGATCATGGTTGCCAGCGTTCGATTCAGACTTAACACCATTACTTTGATCAAGCTTGATCGCGCCTAGCGAAGAGGCAGGTAAATTTTCAACTTTCTCTTCAGGCTTGGTTGCCAGCTCAACCAAGCGCTTTATCCATTGTATTGCCACAAACTATTCCTCTGCCTTACTGACCATCATTGTCGACTATAGAAAGTGCTCTCGGACAGACCAGTTCAGAGGAGAGTACGTCTCTTACAACCCAGGCGCGCCATCGTATCAGCGCTTGCATCTGATTTTACCTGAATCCTTCTACACTGCCAGCAAGCAATACACTTCTCGACACTATATCGATAAAATGCAACAAGCTTGGTCAGAACAGACAAAATTCGTTTGGATTACTTAGCGGAGCTTTCCTTGAAGGCCCACAATTTGCTACCAGCGAAATTCCAACAAAGACCTATCCCGGTAGTGACCACTTGTGCATACCACAGCCACCAATGCCAATGATCGACAAACAAACTCATTAGACCGAAATTCAAACACCATCCGAAGCCCAAAACGATGAAATACTTGCTCGCAGCCTCCGCATGGGATTTACCGCTGGAAAAGGTGAGAAAGTAATTAAGTATGTAGTTCACAATTGAACCCAAGATGTAACCCAAGGCCGAACCAAACACCCCAGGTGTCAGGTCCAAAATACTTAACTGCCATAGATCACTCAACTTGATTGTGATGTATTGCACCGCAGTGCCAGATAAACCCACCGCAGCGAACTGAACGAACTGTTTGAGATGTGGGTTCAACATAAGATGCTAGTCTGAATGAATAAAGAGTGCATTATACTATCTCGCAAACACGCAATTCTGATTGGGGTAGCCACGAAACCCAACGATCGCCATCGCGACTCCATTGGAATCAAACATACGCCCAACAGACTGGACAATCTATGCTTCAAGAAGAACGCATTATCGATCTCGAAATTCGCCTTGCCCGCCAAGATGATTTACTCGACACCCTCAATACTCAGATGTACCAACAACAAAAGAAAATCGACGAGTTAGAAAAACTTTGTACTGCGCTCGCAGGTCGCTTGCGTGAAGTGGCGGTGGCAGCCAATCAACGCCAAGCTGGCCCTATCGACGAACGGCCACCACACTATTAAAACTGAACCTAGTGAGGACGTAGTATGGCCATTTTCATCACGCTTTTGCTGGTTGGTCTTAGTCTGCTCAGCTTTATTCTTTGGCTAAATAATCGTCGCAGCCAAAGAGCTGACTATATCCGTACATACATGTTCCCACCCGGGCTAATCGACAAACTCGGGCAACGACGCCCAGATCTCTCACTTAAAGATCGGCAACTGGTCGCACGAGCGTTGCGCCAATATTTCCTCGTTTATTTGAAGTCAGGACTAAAACCAGTCTCTATGCCATCGCAATTGGTTGATGATCTATGGCACGAATTCATCTTATATACGAAACATTATCAGCAGTTCTGCAAACAAGCGTTTGGTCAATATATGCACCACACGCCAGCCGCAGTATTGAGTGCCGACCGGCGCAGCAATGACGGCTTACGCCGCACCTGGTGGTATGCGTGCATCGAAGAAAATATCAATCCTCGGCGCGCGACGCGCCTACCATTACTGTTTGCATTGGATGCGAAATACAATTTGAGTGATGGTTTCTACTATCAAGCAGATTGCAGCGCATTGAGAAAAAACGGGGATGGGACAGTCTACTGTGCTGGTGATTTCTACAACGAAATCAGTGGTTCAAGTAGCGACAGTTATTTTCCATTTAGTGGTGACAATGATCATCGAAGCAACTCGTCATCCTCGTCCGATGGCGGAGACTCCAATAGCAACGGCAATGACGACAGCTCGGGTTGCAGTGGCGGTTGTAGTGGCGGGTGCAGTAGCGACTAAACGACCCAAGCTCCATCTTTAAACACTTGCTCCTCATCCAGCATCACTGCCTCTGTAACAGCAAACACATCAACGTGGTATTTTCCATCACCGCGTTTGAAGTTCGGTTTGCCGTAAATGCCATGCTTAGCGCCAAGTGAAAGGTGGATGCCACACATCCTCTCATAAGTGCCAATATCACGAACCAACCGATCTCGATTAAATGATCGATTCAAGCCAAAACCAAGTTCGCGCACCCAGACGACTTGTTCGTCTGCCCTAATTTTTTCAATCACTTCATCGAAGGCTGGAGTCGAATCTAGGACATCAACCACCTGCCCTTTCTCGATGACCAGAGTAATTGGATCATCAGGCTTGTTCACAGAAAAGCTGGTATCACCAAATACAAAAATGCGGACTCGACCACTGACTGCCTCGAGATCTTTGGCCTCAGTAAATACTTCACCAATTGGAAACTGCCCACCCCAATTTTTCATATCACTGTAATCGCCGATGTTCAATTTGGCGTCTTCGAAAGGCGATGCAAAATTCAGATAAGCACCGTCTCCGCTGTCGACCACTCCATACTTTGCACGATCAATTTTCGCCTTTAAACCACGGCCGACACCGCGATAATAATCGGCATCATAAGCCAATGAATCGATATAAAGTAGAGCCTCATCTGCCGGCATACGCCCTAGATGTGGATGCTCGATGACTTTCAAATCACGTTTGAATAACTCGACACGAATGCGATAAGCATCCATACGAAAATTTGTAGTTTGTACCAACACCACCAAGTCACCCGCTGACAATGGTGCGAGCACCGCCATCACTTGCTCTGGAGTATGCGTATCAAAATCGATGAATTGTGCTTCTGGTAGCACATTCCTATAAGCTTCACTTAACGCCATTGCAAGGTCGCTACGCTGATCATATACAACCACAGCGCGCGCCTGGCCATCGTATTGGAAGCACAAACGTACTACGTCGCGCAGATGTTGACTGGCTTGTTGCACAGCAGAGGCAGGCAAGGGAATGATGGTGGACGGGTTAGGAATTGCGGAATCAGACATACAAAAACAAAAATGGAGGTGGGATGACCCAAACCTCCATTTTACAGCTTGAATCGATCGCTGCCTTATTTCTTAGGCATATTCTGATCCATATCATGATGACCACCGCGGCGGCCGTGCTCCATACCACCCATATGTCGCATCATCTTTGCGCGATGATGCATGCGCTTATGCATAGTATCAAAAGTCTTTTGTTGTTCAGGTGTCAAAACTGCATAAAAAGTCTTTAACGCATCGAGCTGCTTTTGCATCACGATCACGTGTTCCTTGGAACGTTCGAGTTGCTTTTCCATCATCGCTGGTGCGGACAAAGCTTCAGCTGCTTGATGAGCGCGACGCTCTCCCATCATATTTTGCATGTGCTGCGCAGTTGATTCCACAAAGGTCTTCCATGCACCTTCTTGGTCTGCCGTAATTTTTAATTGATCGTGCATCATCGCGCGATGTTTTTCCATGCGCTCTTGCATGCGTTTTTGCATTTTCTCAGCCATCGCAGCATGATTTGCTGGCGCCGAAGGTGCTGGCGCTTGGGCAAAGGCACCCGAAACCGCAACACTCATTGCCAAGGCTACTAAGATCAAACCAGATTTAATCGTCTTCATGATATTTTCCTTTTCCATTGTCATCGAATTTTGGCCAACCAACAATTTGACAGCCAATAATGTGCGAACACATGCGACACATCATGGGCTAATTTGTATTACAGCAAGTGTCATTTGGTTATAGTGCTGTATCGATGTGTAACTGTAGGGGCATATCCGACCAGCGATGTTTCATATTGTTTCAATCGCCAAATATGATAACAAGTCGATACAAAATCACTTCACACGCAACAGTCAGATCACAGATAATGAAGCCATGGAACAGCAAGCTACTATTTTGATCGTCGATGACGACCGTGAGATTCGAACCTTACTCGCAGATTACCTCGAGTCGCATGGCTACGCCAGTCAAATCGCCGCTGATGGTAACGCCATGTGGGCAGCGCTCGACAAACGCCCAGTCGACCTATTGGT
Organism: Oxalobacteraceae bacterium; assembly: GCA_947464955.1. GTDB lineage: Bacteria > Pseudomonadota > Gammaproteobacteria > Burkholderiales > Burkholderiaceae_D > Undibacterium. Next base: position 34,216 of record CANHZI010000004.1, on the reverse strand, counting down.
ACTCGACCTTAATTTGCCAGGTGATGACGGCCTAACGTTATGCCGTAACTTACGCGCAAAGTCGAATTTACCGGTGATCATGCTTACAGCACGCGGCGAACCACTCGACCGCATACTCGGTTTAGAGATGGGAGCAGATGATTACCTACCCAAGCCTTTCGAACCACGCGAACTACTCGCTCGCATACGCAGTGTGTTACGACGCGCACAAGCCAACCCCAATGGCCATGGCGATAACGCACCACAAAAGCTACGTTTTGGCGAATGGACTCTCGACTTAGTTGCTCGTCATTTAATCAGCCCAGACAACATGGTAATCGCGCTGTCTGGCTCGGAATATCGTCTGCTCAACATTTTCCTCGAACATCCCAACGATGTGCTCAATCGCGACCAATTACTGAACATGACACAAGGCCGCGATGCCGACCCTTTCGACCGCTCCATTGATATTCAAATTAGCCGCCTGCGTCAGAAATTACGTGAAGACGCACGTTCACCACAAATCATCAAAACCGTTCGCAATGGCGGTTATGTGTTAGCTGTTAATGTGAGTGCGGAGAGCTAATATGAAGGCAAAATCTGATGCGGCTAGCTCGCGCTTAAACTCGATTTCAACTCGTATTTTTGCCATCTTGATCCTCGGCGTTCTTGCCGCCGCAGCGTTGACATGGTGGCTAGCTTTTGGCGAACGTCAAACCACGCTGAGCCACGAGCGCAATAGTTTTCGCTTAGAACGCATCAAACATACGGAGCAATTGATTCGTGCACTCGATGCGCTACCCGCCAGCAACCGCAGCGACCTACTAAAAGGAATGCCGCGGCTAGGTTTGCAAATTCTTGAAACGCCAGCGCCTAAGACGAATTATGTTCCAAACTCACCCTATGCGATTGCTTTGATCGAGAGGCTTGAAGACCAATATCCAGTGAGCGCCTTGGCCCCTAACGTTGAGAATTGTTTTATACGTGCCGATAGCGACCGTGCTCCAATAGAACCGTGTGAAGCAGTGATGATCACCTTGAAGGATGGCGTGTCACTGAAACAGAGTATTTCGCCTCCTCGTCCGCCCTCGCCACCGATTCAAACCGAGACCATTTATTACCTCTTCATTTTTCTTAGTTGTGTCGCTGGCTTAGCATTTTTTGTTTCGCGTATGACGATCAAACCGCTCATGAGTCTTGCACAAGCTGCGACCGAATTGGGACAAGATATTAATCGCCCTCCCTTGGTCGAGCGCGGCGCTAGCGAAATTCTACAAGCAACGCGCGCTTTTAATGCCATGCAAACTCGCATTCGCAACCACATTCAGCAACGAACGCAAATGCTGGCAGCGATCACGCATGACTTACAAACACCACTAACACGTCTGCGTCTGCGATTAGAGAAAGTGGGCGATCAAGAGCTTAGAGATAAACTCATTGGTGATTTATCGAGTATGCAAATGATGGTGAAAGAAGGTCTAGACTTAGCGCGCAGCATGGACAGCACCGAAGAATTACGTCCGCTCGACATAGATTCTTTACTCGACAGCATTTGCACCGATGCGAGTGATGCAGGTCACTTGATCGATCTACCAAGTAAATCCGGGGCAACGATCTTGGCGCGGCCACAAGCACTGCGCCGCTGCCTGAATAATTTGATTGATAACGCGATTAAATACGGTCAGGGTGCACAAATTCGAGTCGAGCGAGTGGAAGACAAACTCAGTCAGACTGGAAAAAAAATCTTGAATATTTACGTACGAGATCGCGGTCCAGGCATCGCTGAAGACCAACTTACTCGGGTGTTCGAGCCCTTTTACCGCATCGAAACCTCACGCTCTCGCGAAACAGGGGGAACAGGCTTGGGCCTCACCATCGCGCTGAATATCGCGCGTCAGCACAATGGTGACCTCAACCTCAAGAATCATAGTGAAGGTGGGTTGGAAGCCTGCTTGAGTTTGCCCATAAAATCCTAACAAAACCAAGACTCGATATTAGAATCGACTTGAAGCAGCGCTGCTTATTTTTAGATCCCGCGGTGATGTTGACGAATTCGTTCACGCCACTCGCCGATGGCAGCTAATGCAGCTTGAAACTCACGTTCGATCAAATCTGCTTCGTGCGTCGTAATCACACGATCCATCATCGCTGCTGAAACAGCTTCGGCAGCATTGCCAACTTGGCTCATCACACGGCATACCGTTTGCGATAAGTCGTCATCCGTGAATTCACGTGGTTCCGGCACCAAAAAGCCAGCCATACCGTGTCGGGCTAACATAGCATGCAGAGGTAAAAGCGCATCCTTTACGCCAGCCTCTTGGCATAGAGCAACGATTTCTGACACTTCTTCGAAGGATGGATAGTGGGTTTCGATACCTGGTGCCAACTTGTTGCGCAGAACGTTGACCGACATCTTGAGTGCTGTCGCCAAGGCTTCAAGCCCGCCCGGATACGCCCTTGCAACTTTGTACAAGGCATCGTGCTGGTTCATGTCAGAGTATCTGCGGGTCATGTGAAGTCCTTACTATCAAAAAAAGCTCGCCTAAATGCGAGGAACAAATTGTACCGAATTGTTGCCGAATTAACCATCTGATTTAAAACCTTAGCTTTGCGCTCATAAGTGACTCAGGCTGAGGCGTTGCGTCATGAGCTGCAACCACCGATCGCTACCATCCACATCACTCACAACCAAAGAGAAGTCTGTCACGGTGCGCGCCGCTCGCTCCAGTAACTGAATATCGGCCTCATGTTGACGCGCAACATGCGGGTCTTCAAGAAACAAAATGCGACGAATTTTCTTGTCCAAGACTAACTCCGCAATTTGGGCATCGCCGCCCATGGGTCCAGACAGAAACGGTTGCACCCAATTGCGTCCCGCATCTTGTCCTTTGATTCTTTGTGCCAGCTGATTCAATAGAGAACCGGTGGTACCAGTTGCATAGCGATGCGCGAATTGATCTAGCACATGGAAATGTTTCTCAGCGATCTTCAACATCTTTTGTTTCATCGCATCATGCGCAATCAAGGCGATGCTTTCATCTGCCAAATTGAAGCCTCTACCCTCGCTCAAATGTGAACTGGATCCGGTTGTCAAAGCCTCAAGTTCCAACCATTCGCAGGCACTCGCGAGGGTCGACAAGAACGGTTTACCATGAATTACACACTGACGCTTGAGCGCCAAGGCTTCCGGAAAAACAGATGATGGATCAACCGGATCGATCAGGTAAACCACAGCGTCCACTGAATTTACGGGATCGCTATTGACTACATGTGCCACCAGTTTCATCAAACCGCCATCACGTCCATACGGAAACCGCACATGTGGCTCACATAAAGAACTCAAACCATGGGAATGGATCGCATCCAAGGTTCGCCCCACTACCACCCACTCTGGTTTGAGGGCGCGTATCGATTGTTCACCACGCTTGAACAATTGCACTAAAGCAGATCCAGCAGCGTCTTGATGCGAACGATTAGCGATGAGTCCAATACGTAAGCGCGGCTTTAAAGGTGTAGGCATCTGGATGTCGGAGGAGCTCATAATAAATTAGGTTTTGCAGTAGAAATGTTTTGCCGAAAAATGCGTCATAACTTCTCGTGAAAATCTCGGTGAAATTGTTCGCACCAAGATAGCAACTTATCGGCGGGCATGGGATGAGCAAAATAGTAGCCTTGAATTTCATCGCAGCCCATTAGGCGCAAGGCGTTCAAATTCGCCTCCTGCTCTACTCCTTCTGCAACTACCGACAAGCCAAAGTTATGCGCCAAGCTGATAATGCTTTGGACGATTTGTTTATCTTGTGTCGAATCCATCATTCCTTGCACGAAGACTTTATCAACCTTTAATTCATCGATCGGGAATCGGCGCAGATACGCCAATGATGAATAGCCAGTCCCAAAATCATCAATCGATAGCTTGAAGCCCAATCGTTTCAGCTCAAAAAGTAAGGCTGTCGTATGCTCAATATCATGAATAAATGCGCTCTCGGTAACTTCCAATCCAACCGCCGATGAAGGCAAGTTCCAAACATTGAGTGCGCGCGCCAAAACTTTAGGTAGCTGCTCTAAACCCAGCAAACGTGCAGAAAGATTTACCCATACAACCACTTGCAAACCCTTGCTACGCCATTGCGCTGCTTCTTGGAATACCTTATTCACCACTTGCATGGTCAACTGTTCGATCAGTCCAAATTGTTCAGCAGTATCGATCAAAATATTGGTCGGTACCGATTGCTGATGATCCGTCGGCCAGCGCACCAAAGCTTCGACAGACTTGACACTCTTAGAGCGTAAATCCACCTTCGGCTGGTAACGCATTTCGAGTGCATTATTGTCCAATACTTCCTTGAGCGCTTGCGGCAAGTCATCAGGGCCTGAACGTTCGCGCTGTTCGACGCGTGCCAATTCAAAACGCATATTGTTTGACTGAGCGTTGCGCTGTGCTAAATCCGCAATGCGCAATAAATCAAGCGCTCCTTGGGCATGCAAGGGAGCACAGGCAATCCCTATGCTAGGCTGGAAGAATACGGCTTGCGTTTCAATTCTGAGCGGTGTGTTCAAGGCATTCAAAATCCGATGGCAGGCCAATACTGCCAATGCCTCGGAGGCCAAATTCGGAAGAAAAAACCAACATTCGTTTTCGGTTGCAAATACAAAGCGATCTTTGTCACGCAAACTGGCTTGCAAACGGTCTGCGAAATGCTGTTCAACGATGCTATCGTAGTGAGGATTCAATAAGGCCTGAATCCGATCTGAACGCTGCAAACTCACTACCAACAAGGCTACCGCATTGGTGTCACTCGCGTTCTGCAAATCCAATTCAAGCAACTGCATAAACTCATTCACGGACGACATCATGCAGCTATCACCAGTCAGAAATTTACCCATCATGTCGCCTTATAAAAATCATGACACACTAAACCGTATGCACCATCGGGCAAACCGCGCATGATACTGATACGTTCCTCGTCATTAACCAGATCTTGACGTAACAGATCGAACAATATTGGTTTTTCTAACAAACTCTTGTCGCTACGGGTAAGGAGTAAAACCTTAGGATCAAGACGCCTGACTTTATTGTGCTCTAGCACAATGGCAATCTCACCAGTCGTAAGCTGAATCAGACTACCCACAGGGAAGATACCCACCGCCTGTACAAATTCTTCGACCAAAGGCGCATGTAACTGCCCCTCAGCCATCTTAAACAACTCTTTCATGGCGTCGAAGCTCGACAAAGTCTGGCTATACGCTCGTGGTGAGGTCATCGCAGCGAAACTATCAGCGATTGCTGCCATACGTCCAAAAATACTAATTTCTCCTCCTGCCAAGCCACGCGGGTAACCACTTCCATCCATACGCTCATGGTGCTCATTGATGCCCAATCGAACATTGAAACTTAAGGGTTCCTTCGATTCCAACAATTGGATGCTGGCATCCACATGGGTTTGGATCAGATTCGCTTCTTCCGCAGACAATTTTTCAGGTTTACTGAGCAGTTCTTCCGGCATTTCAAGTTTGCCGACATCAAGCAACAAACCAATGAAGCCTAATTCAATCATTTGTTGCTTGTTGAATCCAATGTGACGCCCTAAGGTCAGCATATAAACCGCAACTTTTAACGCATGTGAAACGACCACCGCATTTTCAGATCGCATTCTCAGCAGCCACATCATCGCCGATGGATTCGCAATCACGCTATCTGAAAGCAGCTGCACAGTCGGTAGAACTTCTTTCAGTTCAATCGCCTGCATGTTCTTCAAGTCTTGCTCGAGCTTGCTAATCAAAGCATCCGCTTTCGCCACTACTTCGCGCGCACGGACCAATTCTTCAGATAAACTCGTTTGAATCGGATGATGCACTAAATGGATGTCTTCAGGCACATACTCAGGTCTATGCTTTTTCTGACGCGGACTGGTTGAGCGATTCCACAAAGAGCCATGCCAGTGGCTGCCGCTCTGATTCCACCGCAGCCATTTTTCCCACCAACTCATCTCCACGACAGCATGACTTGGCGTTTCACTACCGTTTATCGCCGCATTTAACTTTCGTAAAGAAGCTGCATTGGATTTTTTCGGATGGGCAATCGAGGTTTCGCTATGATCATCGATTTTGAGTTCGCGCGGCTCTGCTTCACGTTTGAAATGCAGGTTCGCTTTTGCCTTTTGCTGAAGTGCATGCTTACGGGCTTTATCATGGCGCAATCGACGCGACGTTGCATATTCAGAGCGGGTAAATTTTTTATGCAACCACGCTACGACCTTGTCGATACTATTACTTTCATCATCAAAGCTAATGTGCAAATGCCTACTTGGCACACGCTGATTCATACTATCGTCAGCGTCTATGAGGACATGTAAGCGCTCGAATGAAATATCGAGCAAGGCATTGTAATTACTACGACTGGGATCGATGACAACTTCTTTGACGAGGCCGCGCAGTGTTTGCAAATCAAGCTCCTCAACCAGCAAAAAGCCCTGCAACAAAAAAGGCGTCTGCACCCAAGGCCGATCAAGCTCAGACACGAACATTCCAAGACGCAGCTCATCAACAGAAATACGCAAGGACTCGCATAATTGTTGTGAACTGTTTGGCACGGCGTTCGCTTCTTGAGAAAAGATTGATACTGTGGAAATGCAAATAAATTTTGGCTGTCTCGATATTTCACCAGTGTAAATTAAAGAAAGCAAAACATCAGCAATAGCAGGAGAATATCCATAAAAAAACCCGCCAAAGGCGGGCTTTTGCGGGTTTTTGCCGACATATGTATACAACTTAAGACATTATTCCTTAGCGTCAAGCGCAGGCAGAACCTGTACCTTTACACTACTGATCTCAGCACCCGACCTATACAGTCTGTGATTTGCCTTAATGAAGTCGGATTCCTTCGCTTCAAAGATATTCTCGACAAACTTCTGCGGATTGCGATCAATAAATGGGAACCAGCTCGATTGTATTTGTATCATGATACGATGCCCGCGTTTGAAGGTGTGCATCACATCATTGATCGCGAATTTCACTTTGCTTGGTTGATCTGGCACAAACGCTTTTGGGTGCTCAAAACTATCACGGAAGCGGGCACGGAAAGGCTCACCTCGCACTAAGGTTTGTTGTGCCCCCCGATTCGGCTCACCCGCTGCGGCATCCATTTTATTTGGATTAACGTCAATTAGCTTGACCACAAAATCTGCGTCTGTACCCGTCGTACTGACAATAAGATTCGCTTCTAAAGGCCCCGCAAAGGTCACATCGCGTTCAAGAATTTCGGATTGATAAGTCAAGACGTCGGGGCGAGTACTCGCAAATCGCTGATCCGCTGCCACGTACTGATTACTCCAGCGATTGGTGATTTCGGTTGTGTACGGAACTGGCTTAGCTGGATCGCTCACATACTCGTCGTAGGCCGTTGGACCTGCAGCCGGCATTTCAAAACTAAGCTTGCCATTCGCATGAAAATACAAAGCTTTGCTCTGCGTATTTGCTGGCGGCCAAGTATCAAAATTACGCCACCGATTTGCACCAGTTTCGAACACCCAAGCTTCTGGCAACGATGGTTTATCCCCCCCCTTGAGATGATGTTTAAAGAAAGCGAATTCGATGGCTTGATAATTGAAAGAGGTCTTAAAACCGAAATTCGCATCCCCTACTTTCTCACCCGTCGTACTCTGCCAACCGCCATGCACCCACGGTCCAATAACCAGAGTATTGCTTATGCCCGGATTATTCTTCTCGATTGCTTTATATGTCTGTAATGGCCCATACAGGTCTTCAGTGTCATACCAACCACCAACAGTCATCACTGCGGCCTTGATGTTCTTCAAATGTGGTAGCAGATTTTTTGCCTGCCAATAGGCGTCATAATTAGGATGCTGAGTTAGCTCGTTCCAGAATGGAATCGCGCCTTTCAAATACTTGCTATTAGCATTAGATAAGGGGCCCAGTTCTAAGAAAAATTGATAGGCATCCGGTGTTCCCCAATCAAACGCTTGACCATCGCTGACATCGGTAGGCACGGGTCTTGGTTTGCCGAATCCACTAAAGAAACTGAACGCAAGTTGCACATTAAAAGCACCGTTTCTATGCATATCATCGCCGCGAAACCAATCTGCAATCGGCGCTTGTGGTGAAACCGCCTTTAAGGCAGGGTGAGAGTCAATCGCTCCGGCCGAGGTATAGAATCCTGGGTAGGAAATCCCCCACTGTCCGACTTTCCCATTGTTCGAGCTGATATTTTTCAGCATCCAATCGATACTATCGTAGGTATCGCTACTTTCATCGACATCGTTCTTACTGATTTTCTTCTCAATATGCGGGCGCATGTTCACAAATTCGCCCTCAGACATATTCTTACCACGTACATCTTGAAAGGCGAAGATGAAACCTTCTTTTTCGAAATCGAAGCTTGGGCCAAGACGCGTCTTGTACTTATCTGCCCCATAAGGCGCAACAGTGTAAGGTGTGCGCACTAACAGGATAGGATAACGTTTAGTCGGACTCGCATCGTTTGGAATGTACATCGAGGTAAAAAGCAATTTACCATCGCGAACTGGAATACGATATTCAAACTTGGTATAGTTTTTACGAATGTATTCTGCGCGGACTGCTGCACTATCTTTTTCATCAGCAGCACTGATGATACTTGCGGCGCCATTACTACTTGCGGCAATACTCAATACCGGAGCAGAGCAAGCGAGTGCGATGGCAAATGCCAAGTGGGATGAGCGAAGTTTCATGAATAAATAAACCCAGGTGAAGAAATCAGGAAAACAAAATTGAATGATGCGTCAAGCATACAATCAGACAGCGAAACTTCTTTAAAGTTCTGCTTTATTCATCAGCCAAGGGATCAAAGTCTGGTAATTCCGCATCGACTTGGACGATCATATCGATGCCCTGCGCTCTTGCCTTTTGTAGCGCATCATTGGCGCGACTCATCACCTTCTCCACGACATCCCCTGGCGCGTTTGGGGTCAGACCGGTACAAAAGCTCACCTCCAAACCTTGCGCCAAGTCAGCCCATGCATATTCTTTTAGACGCGCTTTCAAGCGCTTAATCGCCACTAAGCTTTGATCAAGCCAAGTTGTGGGCATCACGATCGCAAATTCGGTCGCACCAACGCGACCAAAAGAATCAAGGCTGCGCAAAACCACACCGGCTTCATTGGTCAATACTTGCAAAATCCGTTTAGTCACATCTTGGCCATGCTGTTCCATGATTTCAGGCAGGCGATCAACCCCAATCAAAGCAACCGTAAAAGTATGCCCAGTGCGTTTGGAACGCTGCAATTCGTTATCAAGTCTTTCGATAAAAGTATTGCGATTTAGCGCACCAGTTAAATGATCATGCGTGGCAAGTGTTTGCAGCTGATTCATAACTGCTTCTAGTTTCGGCAATACGTCGTCACGTATCCCGCTCTCTTTGATTTGAGCAATCGCTTCGAGCAACTGTTGCTGTGCGAAAGGGATAGTTTGCTTGGTATTTCTTGGCATAGGCATCACTTCAAAAAGGCACTCACTCCAGAAATGCAATTCGCACAATCTAGGTGTCAGCTTACATTCACGACAACTACTGTAAGAATCTGCGATTACAATAGCTACTTTACCACCTTGCCCCCAATCAGCAAGCAACTATGCCAGGATTCATACAAGCATCACCATTACAAAGGATACATAGTCGCTTTTTTGCCGATTTAGAGGTGTGGATTAAGCGCGATGACATGCTGCATCCTGTGGTATCTGGCAATAAGTTCCGCAAGCTTAAATATAGTCTACCGGCTCTCTCAGCAACTGGAGCAAGCACGATCGTTTCAATGGGGGGTCCATGGTCAAATCACCTACACGCCTTGGCGTATGCGTGTAAAGAAAGGGGTTTATCGAGCATTGGCTTAATACGAGGGCTTCGGAAGCCAAGCGATCCCCTCACACCAACGCTTCAGGACTGTCTGGCGCAAGGCATGAAACTACAATTCGTGTCACGCGATGATTACCGTACTCTGCGTGACTCTGATTCCTATTGGCGGCAAATCCTTGAATTTGATCTGCAAGGCCATTCTTGGTTACCTGAAGGTGGAAGTTCTACTTTGGCTTTGCGTGGCGTCAGCGAGATAGTAGTCGAGGTGCAGCAAGCACTTGGTGGAGATCCTGACTTTGTCATATGCGCCTGCGGTACAGGCACCACGCTCGCTGGCATCGTCGCCGGCCTAGCAGGGCGTGGCACGGCGATCGGCATTGCGGCGCTTGCCAATGCCGATTTTCTAAATACCAAAGTCAATCAACTATTGGAGCAAGCGCACTACCCAAACTACACTAACTTTGAAACTGTAAAGGAATTTGATCACGGAGGATTTGCCAAGACCACACCCGCTCTAATCGAATTTTGTCAGGAATTTGAACAAGAAACCATGATTCCATTGGAGCCTGTTTACACTGGAAAAATGATGTATGCGGTAGCACAACTTTGTCGGCAAGGCCGTTTCTCGCCCCAACAAAAAATCGTCTTGTTACATACGGGTGGTCTGCAAGGACGCCGCGGGTTTACTCAGACTTAATTGAGAAGGCGTTTAGAACCGATGTTCGTCGATGAGGTGCTTGTTAAAACTGTACTTGGTTCCGCCCTCTAGAATATCGACCAATTTCTTCGGATTCGCAGCAGAAATAAACACATCAGCGACACCATCTTTGACGCGAAATTTAGTCGCTGGGCTCAAGATGCAGTTTGGCTTCAACATAATGTGCCGAATAATGCGTGCTTTTTCACTGCAAATCAAAAAATGGTTTTCGCGTCGAAAATTAGCCAAGGGAATATTCAACCACCACCCCTCATCGTTGACATAACGCACCAATTGCGAAAACTGTGTATTCCTCTCATTGAGAGCATTCGCTCTTAACGATTCATTGGCGATCTCGATGGCTTCAGCTTTATTCATAGTTAACTCTGTCTCGTCTTCGCAAATCCCATGATCGAATCTGCCCGAAGCAATAAAAAAGGGCGAATTATTCGCCCTTTCTGTGATTCATGCAATTGAATTATTTCGCCCAATATGCCTGATATTTGCCACGGAAATCATTTGAAGGATCAAAAACATCCTTTGGTCCGCCGTCATAATTAATATTTTGCAGGGTCACCAAATGCAAAGGCGCTTGGTAACCGCTTGGCGCAGCATCGGAAAGTGCGCGATTTAATTCATCGACTAATTGCCAACCATGAAGAGCTAAGGGTTCAGGCACTGTACCCACTTGCAAGTCGCTCTTACGAATACGTTTAAAAGCAGTAGGAGAGCCATCACCAGCCGCAATCCCGCGCAATTTATTACCTTCAACCATCGCTTCAATCTCTGGCTTATCCATCATATCGAAGTACACATCATTAATCGCGATGATATGAGTCCATTTGTTTCCGTGGCGTTTGACCAGCGACTCCACCAAACTCGGAAATTTCTTGCGAGTCTCCATCAATGGTAAATCTTCGACGCTGAGAATGCGGCAAGTTTCACATTGTTTAAGCGTTTCAACAATGGCACCAGATTTCGTCGCGAGATAAGGATTGGAAGTATCAGTGAAAACAACGATACCCGCTTTGTTGTTCGACTCTACCGCACCAAATAAACTCGCCAACTGCGCAGCTTCTTTTGGATCAGATGTGATATTGGTGAACAAACCTGGCACTGGACCTGCCTTGAAGCTCGCATGCCATCCTACCACTGGAACTTTCGCCAATGCAGCCGCAGTTAAACCCTTGGTTTGACTCGCGGCATCCACGCCAGCCAATACGATACCCGCTGGTTTCATTTCTAAAGCTTGACTCACGACGTTTGCCGATTGATTGCAACGTCCACGACAATCAATTGAAAGCACTTGCCAACCTGCGCCAGCGACAGCTTCTTTCATACCATTAAAAACACCGTAAGTGCCGGCATCAGTCATATCACCAGCAATGAAAACGATTTTCTTATCGCGTTGCAATTTTGGGCCGGAGGTTGGACCTTCCCATTTTGATTTGAGCGCAGCGGCTTTTGCCACTTTCGCATTCGCTGCCCCCATGAACTGCACCGAGTTCTGCTGGGCAATCGCTGAACCCATCAAGCTTGAAACGAACAAAAATACGATAGCGCTTTTACGGTGAAAAGTAGTCATAAATCCAAATCAATCAAAGTGAAAAGGGAGAGTCTGCGTGTCGTCGACATACCCTACTGGCAAACGCCAAAAACTACGAACGCTCAAAGATTATCTTAGAATGTCGGATAGCGCAAATAAACCATGCCATTCTGCTGAGCAAATGTGTACTTTTGTCTGCATACCAGCTTCATGCTGTGTTCAAGAATAAAAAAAGCGAGCCAAAGACTCGCTTTTGATTCCTCGATTTTCACTTCCACTGACCTAGAGTCCCAACTATTTCCCGGAATTTTGCACTGCAGCAGAAGCTTTGTCTGTTGAAGTTGACGTTGAAGGTAAGCTCGCACTACTTTGTGGCATGGAACTGGCAACAGCACTTACACTTGCGCTCGAAGTTTGCGTGCTAGGCGGACGTGGCGCACTAGTGCGGATTACGATCGCGCCCAAGACTGCGATAAAAAATCCGAAGGCTAAAAGGCCAAGCCCAATTTTTGCGAAGGTTTTCATAGATCACTCCTTATTATGCGGCTGCAACTGGGGCGCGCAACACAGATAAATTCCACAACAAATATTTCTTGAATCCGATCAAGGTCAACCGTGTCATCATAAAACACAGCAAGAGCAAAGCTGTTCCCAAACCGAGTAAGGCAAAGCCAAGGAAAAAGTGACCACTATGCATATGATTTTTGATCGTAATCGTTGACTGTTGATGGTCAAAATGCATGGCATTGTCCGCATTATCTGCAATCGTTTCCAAGGTTTGACGTGCGCCTTCTTTGTCAATCGTGATTCCTCTTTCACCGATGTCGACACGTACATTGCGTGTACCAAAATGCTTCACGTCGTAACTACGATGATTATGTGTATGCGAATGAAAAGGTCCCGCTTTAAACTGTACTTCTGGCACTCCTGACATGCTTGCTGCTAACACGCCGACGCCAGCAATCCAGACTGCGAGCGATCCAACATAAGTAGCAAACAAGAAAATTCCATAGGCAAACGCAGGAATAATCATCAGCAAGTTGAAGATCATTAAACCAATCAATGCGATGAGCAAACCAAAGAAATTCCCCACGCTAAAGTCACGCTTCAAGGTTTGGAAACGTGCACTCGCTCTCGCCTGAGCAGCAAGCACTCTGGGATGAGGCAATTTGTCGCAGACCTCCGCCTCACTTTTTCCTTCAGCACGACCAGCTTCAAACTTTGCTTGAGTTTCTTGCATCAAGCGATCCTGCGTCACTTGCGTTAAGTCTTGCATTTCATGTTGCAAGAGATTTAAGTATTCAGTCTTGTTCATTTTTCCCTCCTTGAGTACGACTCGGTCACTGACGACTAGCTATGTCTGTACTGTAAAGGGAAAGCATCGCTAACTAAATCGAATAGCGACCAATTGCCCAAACTGCGGTATGGATGGCAAATTACGGCGATAAAGGGGAAGCATCAATCCCGAATGCGTTATACATACTTGGTTTCTAAACGCGCACTTGGCTTAAGGGATACGTTCTAACCAAGCATCGACGATAGATTCCGCACTCGCACCTAAATGCAGGCCTAGTTTAGTGCGGCGCCAAAGAATATCTTCTGCTCGCTTGGCGAATTCGTATTTAGATAAGTACTGTAGCTCAAGCTCATACAGACCGGGCACAAGTTCCTCGCCCATTGCCTGTAGACAGTCACAGTCTTTGAGCATAAGATGAATACGCGCACCATATTGACGGGCGTAACGCCAGATCAAAGCTTCTGGCAGAAACGCATACGTCTCACAACAAGACCGCACAAAGTCTTTGAAAGAAACTACATTTTTATTATCTGGCACACTACAAAACAGATCGCCACCGGGGAGTAATGCATTTGCTGTCCAAGCAGCCCGATGCACTCCGAGCAGCGGAGCAACTTGATCCACTGCCTCTTGTGCTAGCCTTCGATATGTCGTGATTTTGCCCCCAAATACGTGCAGGATGGGGGCACCGTGCTGACTTAACTCAAACCGATAATCACGGGTGATCGCCTTGGCGTCACTTTGCCCATCATCCACCAAGGGTCTAATGCCCGAGTAGGACCAAACGACATCTTGAGCGCCAATTTGTTGCTCGAAATACTGGTTACTCAGTTCACACAAATAATCAATCTCTTGATCCGAAATCTCGAGACGATTTGGGTCTTCCTTAAATTCAAGATCCGTTGTGCCAATTAAGGTGTATTGCTGTTCATAGGGAATGGCGAACACAATCCGACCATCGGGATGCTGAAAGATATACGCATGGTCGTGCTCAAACAGACGCTTGACGACGATATGGCTGCCCTTCACCAAACGCAGATTCTTTGGTGGCAAACTAGGTGAGAAACGATGTTGCAAATCGGCCGCCCAAGATCCACTCGCGTTCACGACGGCTCGTGCTTGCACCTGCAGATCATGGCCAAACTGGTCGCTCGCTCTCAACTCGGCCAACCACTGACCGTCGCGCTGCTGAAGGGAATGACAAGCGGTGTGGGTCAGTATGCGGGCACCTCGCTCTTGTGCGTCAAGTGCATTGAGCACAACTAAGCGCGCATCATCAACCCATGCGTCTGAATAGATGAAACCGTATTGAAAGCTTTTCTTTAATGCGCTACCACTCTTGTGGTTGGCAAATGTAACGCTGCGCGAAGCGGCTAACAGAGCTCGCGTGGCCAAATGATCATATAGAAAAAGTCCAGCACGCAATAAGCACCGAGGCCGAAGACCAGCTCGATGCGGCATCACAAATCGCAAGGGAGAAATCAGATGCGGTGCCATACGCATCAAGACTTCACGTTCTTGCAATGCCTTACGCACTAAACCAAATTCATAATACTCCAGATAACGCAATCCACCATGGATCAGCTTAGAAGAGGCAGACGAGGTGTGTGCTGCAAGATCATCTTTCTCGCATAAAACCACGCGCAGACCTCGACCAGCAGCGTCACGAGCAATGCCAGCACCATTGATGCCGCCACCGATCACCAAAAGATCACATTCAACAACTTCAGGCTTTGAAGTCATATCCGCCTCGAGAAATTTGATGTAACTCAAACCTAACCCTAAACGACCTAAGCACGACAAAAAATCGTGTATGGTTTTGCCTAAACATCACTACCTTAGACATCATAAACGACCAATAAGGGTTTTCACTTATTTTTCGTTTTTCACAACGTTTACGAACGATATAAACTAATTTTTCAATTACTCACAAATTTCCATTGTCATTTGTAACTAAAGTTGATAGTTTATTAGGCGAGAGCGTAAATATATGAGGAATTCGTAGCACAAATTAGTACCAAAATGACAATCACAAAAAGGAGACTTTATGAGCACCGCAACAGTTGCATCAGAGGGAATGACCAAAGAGGAACGGAAAGTTATTTTCGCCTCCTCACTCGGTACCGTTTTTGAATGGTATGACTTCTATCTCTACGGCACACTAGCCGCCATTATCGGTAAGAAATTCTTTACCGCCCTCGATCCAAACTCACAAATGATTTTCTCACTGCTGGCTTTCGCGGCAGGCTTCATCGTTCGTCCGTTCGGCGCTTTAGTATTCGGACGCCTCGGCGATATGATCGGTCGTAAGTACACCTTCTTGGTTACGATTGTGATTATGGGTGGCTCTACTGCAATCGTTGGTTGCTTGCCTGGCTACGAAGTTATTGGCATTGCTGCACCGGTATTATTGATCATTTTGCGCATGTTGCAAGGCTTGGCGCTCGGTGGTGAATACGGTGGTGCTGCAACCTATGTTGCAGAGCACTCTCCACGCGGCAAACGTGGCTTGTTCACCTCTTGGATCCAAACCACAGCGACCTTGGGCTTGTTCCTGTCATTGCTGGTGATCTTGGGCGCACGTACAGCGGTTGGCGAAGAAGCATTTGCTGACTGGGGCTGGCGTATTCCATTCCTGGTTTCTATTATTTTGTTAGCGATCTCCGTCTGGATTCGTATGTCCATGAACGAGTCCCCAGCTTTCGCTAAAATGAAATCAGAAGGTAAAGTCTCCAAAGCGCCATTGACTGAATCTTTCGGTAAATGGAGCAATTTGAAGATCGTTATCTTGGCATTGGTTGGTTTGACAGCAGGTCAAGCGGTTGTCTGGTATACAGGTCAGTTCTATGCCCTGTTCTTCCTGACTAATACACTGAAAGTTGACAACGCAACTGCTAACTTGATGATTGCAGCTTCCTTGATTATCGGTACGCCATTCTTCGTGGTATTTGGTGCGTTGTCCGATAAGATCGGTCGCAAACCTATCATCATGGCAGGTTGCTTGATCGCGGCTTTGACTTACTTCCCATTGTTCAAAGCATTGACTGAAGCAGCAAACCCAGCGTTGGCAGCGGCACAAGCTGCAAACAAAATTGTGGTGACTGCAGATCCTTCCGAATGTTCGTTCCAATTCAACCCAACCGGAACCAAGAAATTCACTAGCTCTTGTGACATTGCCAAACAAGTGTTGGCCGCAAACTCAGCAAGCTATGAAACCGTTGACGGCAAAGGCCCTGCGACGATCGCTATCGGTAGCACGATCATCGAATCCTATGCAGCAACTGGTTTAGCAAAAGCCGATGCAACAGCGAAAGATGCAGCATTCAAGAAGACGGTAGGTGAAGCTCTACGTGCAGCAGGTTATCCAGCAAAAGCAGATCCAGCGAAGTTGAATAAGCCTATGGTCATCTTGATTCTGTCTATCTTAGTGGTCTTTGTCACGATGGTCTACGGACCAATCGCCGCGATGCTCGTTGAGATGTTCCCAACTCGCATTCGTTACACATCCATGTCCTTGCCATACCACATCGGTAACGGTTGGTTCGGTGGTTTGTTACCAGCGACAGGGGTCGCGATCGTTGCACAAACCGGTAATATGTATAACGGTTTATGGTACCCAATCATCGTCGCAAGTATTACTTTTGTAATCGGTATGTTGTTTGTCAAGGAAACCAAAGACATCGACATCTATGAGAACGATTAAGCCTTAAAGTTCTCATTCGAGAAAGCCCACTTCGGTGGGCTTTTTTGTTTCCTATCGAAAAACGGCGGCCAGAAAGACTGAAAACTTAGAGAAACGATGCTTGCGCAATATTAAATCTTATCCTAAAAATAAGGCTATTATTACAATGAAAAGCGTTTCGTTTTCTTGTCCCCTCCAATCTAGGTATGTTCAATATGGTAACGATCTTTTACGACAAGACTGAAAAAGGCCGCGAAGAAATCAGTACTAGAAAATATCAATTGCCATCGAAACTCCGTCCACTGTTGGTGATGATAGACGGGAAGCATGGAAGTGATGAGCTGCTACAGAAACTGGCCTCAATCGGGCTGACACAAGCACATTTAGAAGAACTCCTTGCGGGAGGCTTCATCGCACCAAGTTCTAACCACGATCTAACTTCAGATAAAGAGTCAATCCGGGAAGGCAGTTCGACGACTCAACATGTTACGGTCGAAAGAGATCATGCTGATATAAGCGCAGAGAAAAAGACAATGAATGCGAGTGAAAGACTGGCATTAATTCGGCATTTTTTTACCGAGACGATCAAAGGAAATCTCGGCCTTCGCGGTTTTACACTGCAACTGAGGGTCGAGCGTGCAGAAACAATCGAGGACTTTATTGCACTAAGTGATGATTATGTGGAGGCTTTACATAAGGCAAAAGGACAACAACTTGCACGCAATCTTGAAGCACGCCTCATGCAATTAATCGATGAGGCGCGCAGCTCGTGAACAGAACCGTAGTTCGACCATAAAAATCTACGATCAAGTCGATTGCATAAACTCCCAGTATAACTTTCTAGCCAAGCTAGCGATTGCACCGATGGGCATTTCATGGTCTTCAAAGCGTGTGCACGGAATTACTTTTCCGTAATTGCCAGTATTGAAGATTTCTTTAGCTTCAAATAACTCGGCAGGTCGAACACTACGTTGTTGTACAACTACCCCGTGATCAGCTAGCAATTGAATCACCCTTGCTCTCGTTATGCCTGACAAGAAACAACCATTAGCAACCGGCGTCACGACAGCGCCATCTTTATCAACAAAAAACAGATTTGCGGTTGCAAATTCAGCGACGTTCCCCACTGCATCACAAACGACCGCATTATCGAAACCGCGCTGCTTTGCATCGACTAAGGCGCGCGTGGTATTGGGATAAAGGCAGGATGCTTTAGCATTGGTTGGTGCCATATTCGGCGTCGGTCTAGCTAGTGTGGATAGGCAAGCAGAAAAACCTTGGAAGCTTGGAACAGGCGCGTCAAACAGGGTTAAAGCAAATCCTGAGCGCGTCGGCACTAACAAACCATCTTGACCAAAAATAAGAGGACGGATATACAGCTCGGCATCTGCGGGGAATTTACTGACTCCCTCACGACAAAGGTGTTCAAGTTGGTCGACGTCATGGGGGCATGACAGTCCCAACTCGTTCGCACTTCGAATTGCTCGTTGCAAATGCAAACGTAAATCAGGCAGGTGACCATGGATGGCACGAGCACCATCAAACACCGACGAGCCCAACCAAACGCTATGATCCATCGCTCCCATCACAGGCGTATTACCTTCGTGCCACTGCCCCTCAATATAAGTCAAATACATAACATCCTCTCAACAGAAACTCGTGTGAACAGCTAAAAAAAAACCCGCCACTGACCCGTGACGGGTTCTTGCGAAACCTATGGTTTACCAACTTTACTCTAACTTCCAAACAAAATCGACTTTTGCCCAGAGTTGTTCAGGCTTACCATCTTTAGTTCCAGGTTTGAATTTGCACAATGCCAAAGCCGTTAAAGCCGCCTTATCTAAACTCTTGGAGCCACTCGATTTTTCAACTTTAGACTCAACAACTTTACCATCTACGCCGACTAAGAAACCCATGGACACAGTCCCTGTTTCTTCATTCATCAGCGCAGCTTTTGGATACTTTGGTGGGTCACACGACTTACTATCCATCACTGGTGCAACCTCTGCAGCGAAGCTAGTACTTGAGATAGCCAGCAAAGCACATGAAACGATTGCAGAAATTTTAGAATTCATAAACAAACTCGCTGTTATTGGTTAATGAAAAGTGAATCGCTCTTTAGAACTTCCAGAGAAACTCAAGTTTAGTCCACATTTGTTCCACTTTACCATCTTTAGTACCAGGTTTGAACTTACATAGGCTCAAGGCTGCTAAAGCAGTCTTGTCCAAACTTTTAGAACCGCTAGAACTTTCAATTTTCGACTCAATGACTTTACCATCAGTACCGATCAAAAAACCGAGTGTTACGGTACCTGTCTCTTCGTTCATCAAAGATGCTTTAGGATATTTAGGTGCATCACAAGACTTATTATCGATCACTGGTTGATTGACAGCTGCCTGAGCATTGGCCAGCGCACCTATCATTAAAGCTACTGCTGTAAGAATCCGAATTCGCATACCAATCACCTTATCGTTCTATTTTGTTGGGTGCTATTAAAACTCTTCCCAATCGTCATCACTCGCTTTAGCCGGTGTCGCTTTCTTAGCCGCTGGTTTAGCTGACGGCAAAGACTTCACTGACGCTTTCACCTGTGGCTTCGCTGCAGCCGGTGCTGGACGTGCGGTTGATGAGCTTTGACGCGCCGCCATCATACTTTGCTCACCGACGTTTAACTTAAAGATACTGACGACTCTAGCCAATTCACCCGCTTGGTCTTGCAAACTCTGCGCTGCTGCTGCTGCTTCTTCTACCAATGCAGCATTTTGCTGTGTCATCCCATCCATCTCGATGATCGCCAAATTGACCGCTTCAATGCCGGTACTTTGTTCTTGGCTCGCAGCGCTAATTTCGGCAATGATGTCAGTCACGTGGCGTACACTGGAAACGACTTCATCAATTGTGGCACCTGCTTGGCCAACCAATTTACTACCGACTTCGACTTTCTCAACCGAGTCACCAATCAGTGTCTTGATCTCTTTCGCCGCGGCCGCACTGCGCTGCGCCAAGCTACGCACTTCAGACGCAACCACCGCAAAACCTCGTCCTTGCTCACCCGCACGCGCCGCTTCAACCGCGGCGTTCAAAGCAAGAATGTTGGTTTGGAATGCGATACCATCGATGACGCTAATAATGTCGACAATTTTCTTCGCTGACTCATTGATTGAACTCATAGTATCAACGACTTCCGCGACCACAACACCTCCTTGACGTGCGACATCCGATGCAGACGCCGCTAACTTGTTCGCTTCACGTGCGTTATCTGCATTTTGTTTAACAGTGGTTGTCAATTCCTTCATTGACGCTGTCGTTTTTTCCAGCGAACTTGCTTGTTGCTCAGTACGTGAAGAGAGATCTAAGTTACCGGAAGCGATTTCCCGTGATGCAGTAGCGATGGTGTCGGTCCCAACCCGCACTTGACCGACAATGTTCACCAAACTATCACGCATGGTTTTCATCTCATGGATCAAGCTATCGGAATCAGCAGACTCACTGTAGATCACACCTGACAAATCACCAGAAGCAATTTTGCTTGCGATTTCAGCCGCATAATCTGGTTCGCCGCCGAGTTGTTTGAGCAAACTACGTGTGATAAAGATCGCTGCGACAATACCCAAAATCAATGCGGTTAAACCGAGTGCTAATAATAAATTGCGTGAAAACGTAAACGCTGTCTTTGCTTCCTCAGCAACAGCAACCGCCTGTTTGTCACCTAAGGTCACCATTTCATCAAGCACGTTCAGCCATGCATCTTGAACTGGACGAATCTTCTTTATTAGAGATATCGTTGCTGCCTCTTGATTATTGGCAAGACCTAAATCTTTCGCCAAATTTGGCAGTGGCTCAGCGGCCTTTTCTTTTTCCTTCAATTTAGTGAGGAGATCTTTCTCGTCTTTGCTGAAGTTCGGATCCTTCTTCAATGAATCGAGTAATTTAGCTTCTAAATCCGAGTAATCCTTGGACTGTTTTTCGATCTTTTTCAGATCTTTCGCCATGTCATCCAAGTCAGTCAAAAGAGTCAAATTACGCAGCGAAACTTGGCGATCATAAACAATCGCACGCATATCCAAAATCATGCGGCTCTGCTTATTGCTGACGTTGACAATATTTTCCAGTCGATCTTGAATGAGCGACATGCCTGAAATGCCAAGTGCCGTTACCGCAATCAGCAAGACAAAGACGAGTGCGAAACCGAGCCCGAGGCGCTTACCCACTTTCATTGTAGTTAAGTTCATGTTATTTCAGCCAAGTTAGGAGTTAATTTACCCAGTTTGTATCAGTGCAAACTACATGAAACTGAGAGTGCAAATCATGAGAAATTCTCTTATCAAAAGTACTTACTCATGAAAAAAAGAGGGAGCTTGCCACATTAAACAAGTCCACTGCTTGATTAGAATATACTCCATTTTTGCCTATTGGCAAGTCACCAAGTGGCAAAAAACCACTGGTTTTCGGACTTTACGGAGAAATATTATGAAAAACCAACATTTCCGAGTGGCAATTATGCAACGTGTAAAAATGCCTATTTATTTGTATTTGACATGTAAAGCGAACCGCTTTAAGACTAATGATTTGGCAAAGTTTGAGTCAGCATATTGAATGCGGCCCAACCAATAATTAGTTTGGGGAAAAATCCTGGTGGCGCATCGCATTCAATAATTCTTGAATCAATTTTGGTTCATATGTACGTAAGATCTTCTTTGCGCTAGCCTGCAGCTGTGCAACATCCATACGCAAAATTTCTTGTTTGATTTCGGGCAAAATCGCCGCTGGCATTGATAGTTCTCGGAACCCCATGGCCACCAACAATCTTGTCAGCTTAATGTCACCAGCCATGCCACCACAGATCGCTACTGGAATGCCAGCACGATCGGCAGCGGTAACTGTCATGTCGAGCAATTGGAGAATGGCAGGATGAGTATCGTTATACAAATGCGCAACCTCATGATCAGCGCGATCAATTGCCAAGGTATATTGAATTAAATCATTGGTGCCGATTGATAGAAAATCGAGCTTCTTCACGAACATCGGTAAACTCAGGGCCGCTGCCGGCACTTCAATCATGGCGCCCACTTTAACTGCATCATCAAATGCAAATGACTCTTGACGCAATTCTTGCTTAGCTTGCGCGATCATCGCCAAAGACTGCTCAATCTCAAATGCATGTGCCAGCATCGGGATCAAAATGTGGACTTCACCAAATGCAGATGCACGCAGAATCGCGCGCAATTGCGTGAGAAAAATCTGTGGTTCTTTCAGACAATAGCGAATCGCACGTAAGCCCAGAGCTGGATTCAAAATATTGTGTTCACTACTATCGAGCGGTTTGTCAGCACCAACGTCTAGAGTGCGAATGGTGACTGGTCGCCCTTTCATGGTCTGCACGGCTTTTTTATAGGCTTCAAATTGCTCTTCCTCCGTTGGCAATTGGAGCTCACTTCCTGTGCGTCCCATAAACAAGAATTCGGAGCGGAATAAACCGACACCGCTGGCACCCACTTCCATCGCCGTCACTGCATCTTCTGGCAATTCGATATTCGCCAACAATTGAATCTCAACGCCGTCCAATGTCACCGCAGGCGTTTTCTTCAGTTTCGATAGTTTCTTGCGTTCTTTTAGCAGCAAGGCTTGGCGATCACGGTATTGGGAGATCAATAGCGGTGAAGGCGCCACAATCACCACACCAGCATCACTATCAATAATCAACCAATCGTCTTGTTCAATCAGCTGCGACGCATTGCCTAAACCAACTACTGCGGGTATTCCCAAACTACGCGAGACAATGGCCGTATGCGAGTTAGGACCACCTTCGTCAGTCACAAAACCAGTAAATGCGACGTCACGAAACTGCATCATGTCGGCAGGAGAAATGTCTCGTGCCACCACAATCATATTCGCGTTTTGCTCGTCTACACCCGTTGCGCGTGGCAATTGATGGGCGGTCCCTGTCAAGACTTTGAGAACACGTTCAGCGACTTGTTGAATGTCGGCTTTACGTTCACGCAAATACTCATCTTCGATTTCATCGAATTGGGCGGATAAAGCGTCGACTTGAGTTACCAGCGCCCATTCAGCGTTGTAATGGCGCGTGCGGATAATGTCTAAGGGAGCCTCAGACAACATTGGATCAGACAATATTAAAGCGTGGACGTCGAGAAAGGCGCCAAGCTCAGTGGGCGCATCCGTAGGCAAGTCCGCCCACAAGGATTGCAAATCTAGTTGAACTTGGGCGATGGCGCTCTGTAAGCGAGAAACTTCAGCTTCGACTTGCTCTTGTGCGATCAAATAATGCTGTACATCCATTGCCGCAGGGCGCAGAAGATGCGCGCGTCCAATGGTAATACCGCGAGAAACTGGAATACCTTGTAAAGTAAATGACGCCACTGAATCTCCCACAGATGCTAATACGCTGACTAGCGTTTGATCAAACCTTTGCTGCAAACAGTCATGCAGTAATGTTATTCGCCTTCGCCGAATTTATCATTAATCAATGCGGCAATCGCATCGAAACAGATTTGCTCATCTTCGCCATTCGTTTCCAACAAGATCTTGCTACCTTTACCTGCGGCGAGCATCATAACGCCCATAATCGACTTGCCGTTCACCCGACGATTATTGCGAGTCAGCCACACTTCACTCTTAAACTTGCCCCCAAGCTGAGTCAGCTTAGCCGACGCACGCGCATGCAAACCTAATTTATTGATGATCTCGATTTCTTGTTGAATCATGTTTGCTATCCTAGAAAAATAGGTTCTTTGATGATTAGGTTTGTCCAATACGAATTCGATTATCAACTCGCATCGCACCATTCTGTCCGCCCGCCAAGGCCATTTCGACGACTACATCCAGTGTATCTTGACGATAGGTGATCGCGCGTAACAACATCGGCAAACTAATACCAGCGATCACCGCGACTTCTGATGGATCGGCAAGTTGACGACAACAATTAGCGGGCGTGCCGCCAGTGATATCAGTTAAGATCAACACGCCAGAACCGTCGTTCAAGCGCGCAATCGCTTCGCGTGCTAAACGGTTGACCTCATCCAAATTTTGATCCGCAATGACATCAATCGCTTCTAGTCGCTCAGGCTGGCCACGAAATACATGGCTAGCAGCTTGAATAAAAGCGCTACCCAGTGGCGCATGTGTCATTAAAAGTAAACCTACCATAGTGCTATCCTGAATCGGAGCCATGACTTACATGGGCTCGTCGATCACTGCGATCAATTATCTGAATTGTGTTTATGCGGCCACTGCCAACTCTAAAGCATCGACGAATATTGCCGCCACATCGAATCCTTTTTGCTGCGTGATTTCTTGGAAACAGGTCGGACTCGTGACATTCACCTCCGTCAGACAACTACCAATCACGTCTAATCCTACCAGCAACAAGCCGCGTTGGTACAGTATTGGCGCTAAAGTTTCTGCAATTTCGCGATCACGCGCACTTAATTCCTGCGCAACACCAACACCACCTGCGGCTAAATTTCCACGGACTTCGCCATTTTGTGGAATACGTGCTAACGCAAAGGGCACGACTTTGCCGCCAATTAGGAGTATGCGTTTATCGCCATGTACGATCTCGGGAATATACTTCTGCACCATGATCGTACTCGCCCCATTCAGGGTCAAGGTCTCAATCACTGATCCGAGATTCATGCCATCTTCACGAATTCTGAAAATACCAGCACCGCCCATACCATCGAGTGGTTTCAAAATAATATCGCGGTGTTCGGCGAAGAATGCACGAATTCTAGATTGATCACGGGTGACCAAAGTTGGCGTCATAAATTGAGAAAACTGAGCAATACTAAGCTTCTCATTGTGGTCCCGAATTGCAGAGGGCTTATTAAACACTTTCGCCCCCTGCTTCTCTGCTAAATCGAGCAAATAGGTGGCGTAAATGTACTCCATATCGAACGGTGGATCTTTACGCTGGAGTACTGCATCGAAATCGGACAGCACAACATCAGCCACAGGCGAGAGACGATACCAATTGTCGGTTTCACCAGTCAATGTCACTTCACAAACCTTGGCTCGCACTTGACCAGAAATGAGTGCCATATCTTGCGGACCAAAAGCAAAAATCTGATGGCCGCGACGACTCGCTTCGCGCATCATGGCAAAGGTCGAATCTTTATAGATCTTGAAGCCTTCAAGTGGGTCGGTAATAAACGCAATTTTCATAGTTTTTCGCAGCAGTGAAAGTCAAGCATCGCTCAGGTTTCACGCTTCACGCCTTAATAAATTTCCGGATGTGGATCCGTCTTTTCTAATTCCAAGGATGCAGCTAATAGGGCCAAACGCGCTACGACACCATACATGTAAAAACGATTCGGTGCCGCTGTGCCAGGCTTCGCGCGCATATCGGGAACAGCATGTTGTTGAGCAAAAGCCAAAGGTACGAATTCCATCCCTGGTGCATTCAAGTTCTCATCAACACCGCGATCTTGATGCACGCGATAGAAACCACCCACAACGTAGCGATCTATCATGTACACCACGGGTTCCGCTACCGATTCACCGATTTGTTCGAAAGTGTACACACCCTCTTGCACGATGAAGTCGCGCACCGCACGGCCATCTTTGACGACGGTCATTTTGTTCTTTTGTTTGGCGTTCAGATCACGCACTTCACGCGAGTCACGCACGGTCATGATTCCCATACCGCAGGTACCAGCGTCCGCCTTTACGATCACAAAAGGCTTTTCCTTGATGCCATATTCTTTAAATTTCTTGCGAATCTTGGCGAGTATGGTATCAACAGTCGTCATCAATGCATCGAGCCCTGTTCCTTCGTCAAAGTTAACGTCAGTGCATTTTGCGTGGAAAGGATTTAGCATCCACGGGTCGATCTCTACCATCTTCGAGAACTTCTTCACCACATCGTCATAAGAATCGAAGTGATTGGTTTTGCGACGCATCGCCCATCCTGCATGAAGGGGTGGCAACAAAGTTTGCTCATGAATTTCCTCAAGAATCGATGGGATGTTCTGAGACAAGTCGTTATTCAAAAGAATGGTACAAGGGTCGAAATTCTTCAAACCAAGACGACGACCGTTGGCTGATCGCTGCAAAGGCTCAAGTACCAGATCACTGCCATCGGGCAACGCAATGGTGGTCGCTTCTTTAAGATTCTCATCCAAACTTCCAAGCCGCACGTTCAAACCGGTCTGCCGATAAATCTGCATCTGCCTTGCAATATTTTGCCAGTACGCGACATTGCATGGCCGTTCTTCAGGGATCAATAACAGATTGCGCGCATCAGGGCAGTACTTTTCAATCGCAGCCATTGACGCCTGCACAGCAAGTGGCAACACTTCGGAGGACAAATGATTAAATCCGCCAGGGAACAGATTAGTATCGACTGGCGCTAATTTAAAACCAGAATTGCGCATATCGACTGAGCAGTAAAACGGTGGCGTGTGTTCTTGCCACTCGAGTCGAAACCATCGTTCTATCGATGGCGTAGCTTCTAAGATTTTTTTCTCAAACTCAAGTAGTGGACCGTCAAACGCGGTCGCTAAATGCGGAACCATAATTACCTTTTATCTACCAAAATAGGTATTGAGCCTATCCTCAACACCAAACACCGTAATCTAATCAACTTGGGGCAGGACTAATATTCTCAAGGCGCATTGCCCTTACCCTCTACAAGTGTATATATGCCCACAGTTCTCGAAACTTAGGTTGATTTTGCAAGCAAATCAAAATGTTCGACCACCGGAGCCGAAGCAAAGAATGGCCCGACGATAGCGCGCCAAGCCACGAAAGCCTCAGATTGACGGAAATCGACCGTATGATTTTCCAGCGTATCCCAAAAGATCATTAATACATAGCGTTCTGGAGATTCAATCCCTTTGTTGACCTTATACCCGCGAAACCCTTTGGCATGTGAGATCACTTCTGTGAGGCCCTTGATAATAGCAAGATCGAATGCTTCTTGTTGTCCTGGATGGATACGAATATCAGCCAATTCGAGAATCATACTTTGTCCTAATTGATCTAAAAGATATGGGAAAACATATCGACCGCGGCCATTAAACTAAACCTCGGTCAGTTAACTCTTTTTTGATGTAAGAGTAAAACACTGGTGCAGCGACCACACCGGGCAATCCAAATAAAGTTTCCATCACTAGGATTGCGGTTAGTAGTTCCCAAGCCCGCGCATTTACTTGCGAACCAATAATCCGCGCATTGAGAAAATATTCGAGCTTGTGGATGATCACCATAAAACTTAACGATACGGCAGCCATTTGCAATGAGTGAGAAAGACTGACAATCACAATCACGGTATTCGAAATAATATTCCCAACGACCGGAATGAGACCAGCGATAAAGGTTACCGCGATCATGCTTTTCACTAGAGGCAAATGGACGCCAGCCATAGGCAAGATGACGGCCAAAAATATCCCAGTAAAGACCGTATTGATCAACGAGATACGAACCTGTGCAAACACCACGCGATGAAACATCTCAGCTAAGTTGACAATACGCTGATGTAAAGCTGCGGCAAACGGGCGATAGCGTTGGGTACTCGTTGCGTCCTGCAAGGCCACCATACTTGCGATAATCATGCCTAAAAGGAGGTGAACAATAATATGCCCAGCTTCCTGTCCAACCATCTTAGCCTCGCCTGCATGTTCACGCAAAGTATCAATCATGATTCGTTTCAAGCCATCAACATCTTCGGGGATGTTGCTACTAATCCAAATTGGTAACTGCTGTCTTGAAGCTTCTATCATATCGGCAAGCTTCTGTAATAGATTCTGTAAGTTACCGGCATCGCTACGTAGAAAGGCAAGTATGCCCCAAATGGCTAGACTCACCCCCACAATCACCATACTGGAAAGAAAACCCACCGCAATTAAGCGGGCTTGTTGGTTGCTAAACTTTCTCTGGATCGTAGGGACCAGGAGACGAACAAGGGAATACAAGATTAATCCGGAAAAAAGGGCGACCAATAAGCCCGATTTCAGAATCACAAGTAGCGCGATCGCCGCCATCACATAGGACACATATTCCGAACGAGAAACCGATTTTACTGGGGCCATAAAGTTCCTTTTCTTGGGATGACTGGCAATTTGTTACTAGCGAGAGAGAAGGATGCACAACTTCCTCATCTTGTGCAGATGGTGCCAAACCATCGAATTTCAAAGTTAACATTCTCTTCTTGCATCCAACAACAGCATCTATGCTAGCCGCAAATGATCAAGAATGCATCGAAATTTACCGGTCGCTGTAAATGCTGCCCTGCCTTCCGGTCGACGAAAAAAGACAAAGTCGATTGAGATTCATTCGAAATAGTGTTGGTTTATAGTATGATCTTGGCTCTTAGCCAATAAAAATTGGCGATCCTCACCTAAGTTCAGAATTTCATTCACGTACTATTGGACCTATGAGAAAGTCACTTAAGCAATATCATTTGTTGATTTGGATTTCTTTAATCTTGGTCCTAGGATTCGTCGCGGTATTGGGGACGAGCTACTATGTTTCTCGCGAGACCCTACAACGTGGATTGTCAGAAAACACCTTGCCGATCACAGGCGACAATGTTTACTCTGAAATTCAAAAGGATGTACTCCGCCCGGTTTTCGTTTCTGCCCAAATGGCGAATGATACCTTTGTCCGTGACTGGGTGATTGATGGCGAACAAGACGTCGGCCAAATCTCCAAATATCTCAAAGAAATTAAAATCAAGAACAACGCAATTTCTAGTTTCTTCGTCAGCGATATCACAAAAAATTACTATTATCCTGAAGGCTTATTGAAAACCATTAAGGATAACGAGCCTCGCGACCAATGGTTCTTCCGCGTACGAAATCTAAAAGCGCAATATGAGACCAATGTTGATGCTGACATGGCCAATCGCGATAACATGACTATCTTCACCAATTATCGCGTGGTGAACTACGAAGGAAAGTTTATTGGTGCTGTTGGGATTGGCCTGACATTGGATACCATGAAGCATTTGATCGATAGTTATCAAACACGCTTTCAACGCAACATCTATTTTGTCGATAAAAAAGGTAACGTCGTCTTAAGCGGTAGTAGCTTCGCTCACAAGAAAACAAATTTAGAAAATATTCCAGGGATCAAAACTTTAGCTAAGCAAATTTTAGCGAATACCAAGAACGATTCTCTACACCTCGAATACAGCAACGACACCGAGAGTATCTACCTCAATTCTCGTTTCATTCCAGAGCTCGGCTGGCACCTCTTGGTGGAACAGAATTTTGATGGTGAACTCAAGCCATTACAGCGCCTACTCATGGTCAACGCTGCGATAGGTCTGGCTATCACCTTGACTGTCTTAATCATCGTATTACTATCGATTCGGCGCTATCAGAAGCGAATTGAAAAATCGGCTGCAACCGATCCCTTAACTAAACTGTTGAATCGCCAAGCATTTGATTTCGTGTTTCAACAAGCGATACTCGATAGCGAGCGCTCACGACAGCCGCTGTGTGTTGCCCTCATGGACATCGACCACTTCAAAAAAATCAATGATAAGCACGGCCATCTTTTGGGTGACCATGTGCTACGCGAGATCGCTGCCATTTCGAAACGTTCTTTGCGCGAAAGCGATGTCATCTGTCGTTGGGGTGGAGAAGAATTCTTACTATTGTTAAAAAATTGCTCGCTCGAAAAAGCGACTTCTATCGCAGAAAATCTACGAGCTACAATTGCAGGTAATGACTTTTCACGGACCACGGACCTAGCAAAAGGCAGACTCTCATTGACTGTCAGTATGGGTGTGGCCGAATACAAGTCCAACGAATCTGAAGACAGCATGTTCGAACGCGCAGACGTTGCGCTTTACCAAGCAAAAGAAAATGGACGAAATAGCGTCTACTTCTCCGAGTAGCCTCTATTTAGATTTTCCCCGATTCGCGATTTCTTTTGTAGGCTCAATAAAGGCTTGATATAAGTTGGCCGAGCCTTGATCCCATTCGCTCAGGTCTGCCAATTGCTTTTCCACGGTCTGAAAATCACCGCGTTTGATTGGCCCTGTTAAAGCCGCTTCAGTACTGCTATTGAAGACATTCTCCAAGGTTTTCTTGGCCAAAGGCTGAGCCAGAGTCGCGGCCATTTCTGGTGAAAGACCGGCTGCTTGATATGTCTTTAGCGCGACGTCCATCAAGGCTACCAAATAGTTACTCGCAAACACCGACGCCGCGTGATAGCGCAATTTATGTCCCGTATCGAGCAGAAAAGTGTGTGCGCCGATTGCTTTGAATGCTGGAATCAGAATCTCTAAGGCCTCAGTATCTCCCTCTACCCCGCAAAAAGTGCCCGCAAAATCAGACGCGGCTAGCTGTGGTGAGGCAAAACTTCGCACCGGATGAATAGAGGCCACAAAATGTCCCGCATCACGCAGCGGCTGCAAGATCTCTGAAGACTTCGCACCACTACAATGAAAAACAGTACTTTGCGGCTTCAGCAGTCGATTGTCTAACAGGAGCTTCGACACTTCTTGAATCTCGTCGTCGGGAACTGTGAGCATCCAAATATCGGCATCAGCAAGTTCGCGTAAATTGGAAATCGCCTGACCTGCGCCAATAAAATCGACAGCTTTCTGCCCTGTCTTTGCGCTTCTCGTATAAACGGAAGCAATTTTGAATTGATCAAAGTCCCGAAACAAGCGAGCTAATGTTTGACCAACGCGTCCAGCACCAAGAATGTTGAGTGTCAACATAGCGAACTAATCCAATAAAAAGCACATTTTACGATGCTTCTGAATCCATCCGCATTGCTCGTTGAGAATTTACTGATTATCGAGACTCTTTGATGATGCGACCTGAACTACGCTGAATCGGGCGTGCATTCATCGGATACAAACGAGCGAAAATCGCCAATTGGTCGGCAGAAATTTCCATAGGTTGTTTGAGCACCAACCACAGCACGCCTTCACTGCACGGGGGGGTTGTCAAGGAACCCATGTAAGTATAGTAATCACGCTTAGCTGGCAATAATTTTGACAGATCAATATTAGTCAAAGCCTTTACCGGATCATTCTTCTCGAGCGGAAGATTATTCCAAACTAATTGAATAATCTCCTGTGA
The DNA here is from genome assembly GCA_947464955.1 of Oxalobacteraceae bacterium. Lineage (GTDB taxonomy): Bacteria > Pseudomonadota > Gammaproteobacteria > Burkholderiales > Burkholderiaceae_D > Undibacterium. Next base: position 3,104 of record CANHZI010000004.1, on the reverse strand, counting down.
TTGACCGGCTTCTAAGAGCACTGCGACAACGGCTAACTTCCCTTCACGATCTTTATGCACGAGATGGGCAACCATATCAAATCCTTTGCCATTGATACGTTCTTCGGATGGGCGATGGAAATGGAATTGCAATAGCTCATAACTTTTACCAGAAACATTGATGTAATTGCCTGAGCTAAGGTTCACTTGAATCGTGTGACCGTTATCGACCACCGTAAATTGCACTGGTTTATAGTCAAAATTAATGGTGTCGAGCTCGACTTTAATACCATCGCGGATATCAATTGGCGACTGGCGTTCACCAAGATCACATTTGCTGTTCGCCGAATTCATTTTTCCCCAATTCAGCGGTCCGGACTCACCTTCGTAACCCCAGTGAGCAGCCTCATGCCCTGATTCAGCTTTCTTTGGTTTTGGTGCAGATTCAACACCGCGCGGTGCCAAACTATAGGGCCTGACTATCGGCGGCGCACCTGCTACTCTCCCGCGAGTTTCTTTGTCTTTGCGTATTACCGCCAATTTCTCTGCAATCTTGGCGGCAAGTTCATCGGCAGCAGCAGCTTCTTTGAGACGTGCGGCTTCAGCAGCTTTGCTATCTTTTGACTCTTTACTATCCTTTGCTTCTTTAGATGACTTACCTTCTTTAGAATCTTTAGCCTCTTTAGAAGATTTCGACTCCTCTTTAGCAGAAGCCTCTTCTTTAGACGTTGCAGACTTAATGGGTTTCGTTGGAGGGTCATTAGCAAGAGCTGCAGATCCTGTGAACAAAAGGGCAAGTAAAAAGATTGGCGCGCGCATAGTCATAGCCTCAATAGGTGATATGTGCTTTACGGCAATTTTGGAGAAAAACTTGAACGTTTAGTTCACTTCTTTTCTAGCCTCAAGTCTGTCCCAAATCGCCAGTTTCTGTGACTCGGTTGCACGACTCCAAACGGCAATTTCATCCAAACTACGCCAACACCCTTGACACAGTTTAGTGGCATTGTCGATTTTGCAGACCTTAGTGCAGGGAGAAAGTACCAATCCTGTTTCTGGACATATTTTCTGTGTGGTCATCTGCTCGCTTACTTTCGAATCTGACTTAGGAATTTCACGGCGCCTTCCCCAGCGAGATAAGCTGTGGCTAAACATGCACTGAGCAGATACCCACCCGTCGGGGCCTCCCAATCGACCATTTCGCCAGCGCAAAAAACCCCTGGTAAGTTTTTCAACATGAAATCTTCGTTTAGTGATTCAAAGCTGACTCCACCAGCACTGCTAATTGCCTCGTCGATGGGGCGCGTAGAAACAATCTTCAAAGGTAGACGTTTAATCGCTGCAGCCAAGCGCGCCGTATCATGCATGATTTCCTTCGGTAGACACTCTTGTATCAAGCCGTTGTGGACAGGGTGGAGACCCAGCTTACTGCGTAAATGACTCGACAGCGAACGTGCGCCGCGAGGAATAGCCAATTCTCGCAGGACTCGCTCTTCATCTTTATCGGGGAGCAGATCGAGATACACTGTCGCACTGCCATCTTGCTGAATTAGGTCTCGTATGTACGAGGACATGGCGTAGACCAAACTGCCTTCGATACCAGTTTCACTAATAACAAATTGACCGGTTCGACTTCGTTTTTCACCCTTAGTGTCGGTCAAGTCGATACCAACTTTCATGAGAGGCGAACCTGCAAACTTTTGCCTAAAGTGCGTGGTCCAATCAAGATTAAACCCACAGTTACTCGGGACAAAATTGTGCAAATGTATGCCCTGTTCTTGAAATGGGGCGCACCACTTGCCGTCAGAACCAAGTCGAGCCCAACTCGCACCGCCCATCGCGAAAATCACGATATCGGCACTCACCTCGACCTCGCCATTGGGCGCTTGGAAAAGGAGTCGCTTGTCTTTAAAGCTCAGCCACTTATGACGCATGTGAAATCGCACGCCAGCTTCGCGCAGACGATGTAACCAGGCGCGCAGTAAGGGTGCCGCCTTCATATCGACTGGGAAGACACGACCAGAACTACCAACAAAGGTTTCAATTCCTAGGCTAGATGCCCACTCGCGAATATGTTGAGGAGTAAATGCATTGAGGGCTCTTGCTAGATCTTGTTGGCGATCGAAATAACGCTGCTGAAATAGAGGAAATTCTTCCGCATGCGTCAGATTCATGCCGCCTTTGCCCGCAAGCAGGAACTTTCTACCCGCAGATGGCATGGCATCGTAAACATCAACTTCAAGATCCGCGAGCGCAAGGCGTTCAGCCGCCATCAAGCCAGCTGGCCCAGCACCGACGACTATCGCTCGCAATTGAGAAGACCTAGGTTTGTCCATCATTTTCCATGGAAATCTTGAGATGAATCGGGTTGCGCATTATAACTGAATGTCTTGATACAGCCCGTTCATGCCATATTCAAAAAGTATTCCGCACTTCTTTTCCGAACGCGCAAAGCAAAAGCCCCTGATTCGGTGGAATCAGGGGCTTTCTGGGATAAGAGCCTGACGATGACCTACTTTCACACTGGTTGCAGCACTATCATCGGCGCAAAGTCGTTTCACTGTCCTGTTCGGGATGGGAAGGTGTGGGACCAACTTGCTATAGTCATCAGGCATAACTTGTTGATTTGTTGAGAGCGCGTTGTTTTGTCGCTTTCAGCAAATCCAATTGGGAAGAAGTAGACGATGTTATCGTCAGAAATAATCGGTTGTGATTGCTCAAACTTACGTTTAGCACACACTTTGTAATACTTGTCGTAAATCTATAACTGACCAAAGTTATAGGGACAAGCCGTACGGGCAATTAGTACTGGTTAGCTTAATGCATTACTGCACTTCCACACCCAGCCTATCAACGTCCTGGTCTCGAACGACCCTTTAAGGAGATCTAGTCTCCGGGAAGTCTCATCTTAAGGCGAGTTTCCCGCTTAGATGCTTTCAGCGGTTATCTCTTCCGAACATAGCTACCCGGCAATGCCACTGGCGTGACAACCGGTACACCAGAGGTTCGTCCACTCCGGTCCTCTCGTACTAGGAGCAGCCCCCTTCAAACTTCCAACGCCCACGGCAGATAGGGACCAAACTGTCTCACGACGTTTTAAACCCAGCTCACGTACCACTTTAAATGGC
>CANHZI010000003.1 GCA_947464955.1 Oxalobacteraceae bacterium | reverse complement strand
TGGCGGATACGCCTATGGTTCTATGGGTTCTTCCCATCATGCGATCGAAGATTATGGCGTGATGCTGACGCTGCAGGGCATGAATGTGCATGTGCCGGCTTTCGCCGAAGATGTAGAGCAAGCGGTGCGCCGCATGGCAAGCACACCGGAGCCTGCCTATTTGCGTTTGGGGCGATGTGAGAAACCGAAAGACTTTAGCTTACCTAGCTATGCACCATGGCGTCGTCTAGTGGAAGGTCATGGTCCAGTTTTGGTGGTAGTAGGGCCTTTGGTCGGTGGCTATATCACGCCTTTACAAGACCTCGATACAAACTGCCGCCCAGAACTTTGGGTACTCACAGAAATGCCAGCGGGTTTTGCTGAACTGCCGCAAGCGATGTTGCAAGCACTGCGGGCTGGACGCCCCCTTGTGGTGGTGGAAGAACATGTGGCGCATGGGAGCGCCGGACACCATTTATTGGCGGCCTTGCATCAACAAGCAGTTGTGCCGACCAGCTTTCAACATTTCTGTGCTCAAGGCTACCCATCAGGCTATTACGGTTCTCAGGTCTATCACCGCCAAGAATCAGGGATCGATCAGCAGTCAGTGTTAAGTACGCTAGGACTCTATAGTAAATGAATCCAATGAGATTCTAGGACGACAAACATGAACAACGAAATTCAGAGAAAAATTCAGTGCTTGCAGGGGCCGATTTTGGTACTCGGCGCCAGTGGTTTCATCGGTGCCAATCTGATGCGCTTGCTGTTGCGTTATCGCTCAGATGTGTATGGAACCTGTTCAAAGTTACCCGCATGGCGCTTGGATGGCTTAGCTGAGGAGAATGTTGTTCTCTGCGATTTGATGGTGCCGGCCAATATTGAGCTGTTGTTAGAACAAGTGCACCCGCTCACTATCTTCGACTTCGTCTCGTATGGTGCCTATTCATTTCAAACCGAAGCCGATCTCATCTATCGCACCAATGTGGGGGTAGCGGTCAATTTGCTCGAGTTATTGAGTAAGCGTGGAATTCACGCTTACATTCACGCTGGATCTTCCTCAGAATACGGCAACCTCTGCAGCGGGCCGACCGAAGATGCACCTACGTCACCGAATAGTCATTATTCCGTTTCTAAGTGCGCAGTGTCAGACTTAATTCACTACAAAGGAAAAACGCATAAATTACCCTGTGTGAATCTGCGTTTGTATTCCATCTTTGGCCCGCTTGAAGACCCCTCTCGTTTGATGCCAGTATTGGTGAGCAAGGCAGTGGCAGGCGAATTGCCGCCATTTGTAGACCCAAATATTTCACGCGATTTTGTGTACACCGATGATGCTTGTGAAGCCTTCATCGATGCGGCGTTGAATTTGAAGCCGGAGATTTATGGGGAATCGTTCAATATTGGTTCAGGCCGCTGCGTCACGATTGGTCAGCTCGCTAATGTTGCGCGTGAATTATTTCAGATTGAAGCAGAACCTCAGTTCAGTATGCCAGCACGGAGTTGGGACGTGCAGTCATGGTATGCCAACCCCGGCAAAGCGAATCAGCATTTAGGCTGGCGAGCAAAGGTGAGTCTGGAAGATGGCCTGCAACGTATGCGTGAATGGTATCTGGGCTTAGACGATCCAGCGAAGTATATGGCCTCAAGTAAGCAAGATAGTTTGGATCGTCACTACAGCGTGACGGCGATTATCGCTTGCTATAAAGATGCGCAAGCCATTCCCATCATGCATCAACGGCTCACCGATACCTTTGTCAAAGCAGGGGTCGATTATGAGATTATTTTTGTCAACGATTGCAGCCCCGATAATTCCGAAGAAGTCATTCGCCAGATTTCAAAGAAAGACCGCAGAGTCTTGGGTATTAGTCACTCACGCAATTTTGGTTCGCAAGCGGCATTCAGGAGCGGTATGGAGCTCGCAAGTAAGAATGCATGTGTTTTATTGGATGGCGATTTGCAAGACCCGCCGGAGTTAATTGCTGACTTTATCCGAGAATGGCGCGCTGGTTATGATGTCGTCTACGGTCGTCGTGTGAAGCGCGAAGCTTCATGGTATATGGGGCTGGCTTACAAGCTATTCTATCGATTGTTTGACGCCTTCTCGTATCTAAAAATCCCGCATGATGCAGGTGATTTCTCTTTGATTGATAAGCGTGTGGTGCGCTGTCTTTTGCAGTTCCCAGAGCGTGACTTGTTCTTACGTGGTATTCGCGCCTTTGCCGGCTTTAAACAAACCGGCGTTGACTATGTCCGACCCGAGCGTATGTTTGGTCGTAGCACGAATAATTTTTTCAAGAATATTGGATGGGCGAAGAAGGGTATTCTTTCGTTTAGCAATACGCCCCTGAATGTACTTTCTGCATTCAGTGCCATTATCTTTATCGCAGTGAGTATTCTCATTGTATTCCAGATCGGCTTTCGGATTTTGTTCCCGGAATTGGTGCCACGTGGTTTGACTACCGTGATCTTAGTTGAGTTGTTCTTTGGTTCTAGTACTTTGTTGGCGATCAGTCTGATCGGCGAATACATTGCGAAAATTTTCGAAGAAGTAAAACACCGACCTCACTTTTTACGGAGGAGTATTGTGCGCGACGGTGATATTCGTGATGCTGCAGAAAATATGTCCTCGAATGCTTCATCTTCGCGTGACCGATCCTTATGAAAGCTCATTCGAATCTTGCACCGTCAGCGCCACTTCGTTTTCGAGACCGCTGTTGCTCGATTTGCGGGCAAACGCCACAGACGGTTTGGATGCCTGCAAAAGTCGATATCACGAGTTTAGATAGTTTTGCCTTTGCTTCCCGCAAATTGCCAGAATACATGCATTTCGATCTTGCGCTCTGTCGCGAGTGTGATTTGGTGTTTGCCAACCACGTGCCCGTCGATGAGTGGTTTCAGCAAAGTTATACCGAAGCGAGCTTCGATGCGAGCAATGAATCCTCATTTGCTGCGGCCACATATGGGCATGAGTTGAGAAAGCGGCTAGCGAAGGTATCGGGACTTCAGCGGGCCCTTGATATAGGCGCTGGCGATGGGGCATTTGTTGCGCAACTGATCGACTGTGGCTTTGCTGAGGTGATAGGAGTTGAACCTTCGAAAGAGCCAGTCAAGCGTGCTCCTGCGCATCTTCAGTCGCGATTGATCAATGATTTTTTCCGAGCAGAAGATTTTGAGCCATCTTCATTCGATCTGATTACCTGTTTCCAGACCTTAGAGCACGTGGATCAACCCAATCAGCTATTTCAAGCGGCACATACTTTACTCAAGCCTGGCGGCTGCTTCATGACGGTCGCCCATAATTTTCGTGCACCACTCGCTCGTTTGATGGGTGACAAGTCGCCGATTTACGATATCGAGCATTTACAGTTGTTTTCGCCAAAGAGCTTGCAACGCGTCTATCGTCATAATGGTTTCGTCGAGATTGACATCAGTTCGATTTCAAATCGTTATCCATTGAGTTATTGGATGAAGCTATTTCCTCTGCCTAAATCTATGAAAGCCGTGCTAATGCCTCGACTGAGTGGTAGCCGCTTAGGCAATCTGATGCTAGGCGCTCGTGTAGGTAATATGATCGGTTTTGCTAAGAAAGCCGCTAGCACATGATTCTTAGCTTTCTCGACAGATTTGGTATTGATAGACAGAAAATTCTGTATGTGGTGGTAGGTATATTCAATACGGGTGTTGGTATCTCGGTTTTTACGCTGCTGTACTTATGGATGAAGGATTTTTTGCACTACCAATGGATTGCTTGCCTCGCACATTTTTTGAGCGTGTTCTCATCGTGGCTCATGTATCGACGGTTTGTATTCAAAAGTGAAGCGTCTGCGCTGATTGAATACCTCAAATTTAATTTGTCTTCTTTATTTATGTTGGGCTTTCAAATGGCGGGGCTGTTCTTGTTCGTCGACACCTTGCATATTAATCCTCTAATTTCACAGCCATTGGTGGTGCTTATCGGTGTCATCGTTAGTTACATTATTCATGCCAAGTTTACTTTTAGTCGATTTATCCAATAGGGCAATTGTATGAACAACGCAGTCTTCTTTCAAAAATACCCTTCTCGTTATTCGACCGCGTTGTGTTGGGCTTTGTTTCTTGGCTTGATGGTAGTTTATCTTAGCGTGTACCTAGCTTTCTTACCCTTGAGCTCGGGTGCCATCGGCCATGATTTTGCCTATTTATTCCCTGCATGGCTTGATGGTGAGATTTGGTTTCGTAAGAATGGCTTAGCGATACCTTGGTTTACGCCTTCATTTTGCGCTGGACAACCCTTCTTCCCTGATCCTCAATCCACCTTTTATTCGATACCGCAATTCCTGGTCTTCATCTTGAGTCCCCTCGATACGGTCATCGCAACTTTGGTCATGAGTGCTAGCCTCTTGTTTTGGGGCGGCTATCTCTTGATGCGCTATGTGTTCGGGAGCCACCGCAACACCGCGCTCTTGGTGGGCGCACTATTGATGTTGAACGGATTCTTACCTCATCGCATTATCGTAGGCCATGTCACGTATCACGGTTTTGCGTTTATACCTTGGATCGCATTATTGTTGCTTGTGCCATTGCGCTCAAGATGGAATGCCTTTGTTGCCTCAATTATTGCCGGTGCATTACTCGCCTACTGGGTTCATTCGGGCTTTGGTACTCTGGTGTTTGCTGGAGGGCTGGCGGTAGGGCTAGTCGCCATAATAGCGATGTTACGTGGTGCCTCCGTTGCAAACTTCTTGCAGCGCTCAGTGATTGCAGCTTTGTTTGGAGCCGCTTTGGCCGCCTCGAAAATATGGGCGGGACTCGCGTTTTTGTCTCAATTTCCGAGATCGTTCTACTCTTTGCCGGGCGCAGCTGGAATTTGGGAAGAGTTAACGGTTGTCCTTTCCGCTCTGTTTTTGCCATCGCAAACCGCCTATCACTTGGGTATGCCGCATATGCGTAACCTGCAATGGGAACTTGCTCCGCACGAGTGGGCGTATAACTTCTCAAGCTTGCTAATTGTGTTTTTAAGTGTGGGCGGGCTCTACCTTTTGAGCAAGCAGTGGCGGGCATGCCGTGATGCGTTGTCCACATCAAGAAACCTTTGTTTACTACTACTGTTAATTCTTGGCGTGATGCTTCCTTTGGCCCTGAATTATTGGAGCCCTGCTTGGAATGAAGTGTTAAAAGCCATCCCCATTATCAATAATACGAGTACACCGTTGCGGTGGATGATCGTATTGATTCCCTTAATTGCGGTCTTGGCGGGACTGATACAAGATCAATTTCAAGAGCGACGTTCAGGTGTCGTTATTTTCTTGTTCCTGGTTGGTGTCAGCACGTGGCAGATGCAACAAGAATCGAGGGAATACTATGCTTCACAAAGCTATAGTATGGTACCGGTGATGGTGGCTGACCAATATCTTAAACACGATTTGATTCAACCACAAATCACCAATCTAGGTGTGAGTGCCAACCTGCAAATTCCAGGTTTGAATATTCCCTTAAGTCTCAACGACACATTGATCGCGGGCGTTTCACAACTCGCCTGCTATAACCCTATCTTCGGCTACAAGTTGGAGAAATTTTCAGCACAGGGATTAAGTATCGGACCGGTAAGCCATCGCGCGGATGGCAAGTTGAACCTGAAAAATCCAGCTTGTTATGTATATCCGAATGAGAATCAGTGTCAGGCGGGCGACCAGTTTACGCTGGAACAAGAGGCGCAAGCGCAGCAGTTTGTGCGCTATCAAAATTTTGATTTTGCGATGCCACCATCACAGAAAACCGCGAACGCTGTCAGTATTGTTGCATTGGGTTTGGGGCTGCTCTCATTAGTGGCATGGCTCTTGATTCGTTGGTTTAAGCCCCGTCGCTTTGCGAAGTAGTCGATTCGAGATTAGAGATTAAAGTGCGCCGCTTTCTTTGATATCCAGATAGCGATTGACGAGGGCGTTGCTGAGATTCTCAGGAATAATGTCGATCAATTGTCCAGCGCGTATCCCAAGGTGCTTAATAGCGTAGTCACGTTGCTGCAAATAATGCAAAGCTGCGCTGTAACGCAAAGCATCGTTTAGCTGCTGAATTGGTTGGTGCAAAATAGCGTCGAGTGACTTTTCGCGGAGGCTGGCGCACATCACTAAGTGCTTAGTCGATAGTAAGTCACAGGCGCTGCGCATGGCTTCGTCATCTTCATCGCGTAAATTCGTAATGAGTACGATGAAGGCGCGCTTGTTGAGGCGACGCATCAGCGCACTGGCGGCTAAACTGAAATCAGGTGCGGTTTCATCGGCTTGCAAATCATAGATACCAGCCAAAATGCGATCCAAACCTGCGCGACCTTTGTGCGGTGCTAGCCAACGCTGTGAGCTACCAAAAGTCATCAAGCCGACCGCATCGCCCTGCTTTTGCGCGATAAAGCTGAGAGTCAAAATCGCATTCAATGCATGGTCGAAGTGGCTGGTATTGCCATCCTTTGAAAGCATGCGACGACCTGTGTCGAGCAGAAAAATGACTTGCTGATCACGCTCCTCTTGATACTCACGGGTGATAGGTTTTTGGTAGCGAGCAGTTGCTTTCCAATCGATTGAGCGCTGGCTATCGCCTTGACGATAGTCGCGTAACTGGCGGAAATCTGTGCCTTCTCCACGACGGCGTTTTCTGAGGTTCCCTGCGGTCGGTGAGCGCCTATCCGTGGCCAGCAAGGTGTTGCCCATGAGTTTAGAGAAATCGGGAAATACTTTGACCCCTTGTGTTGGGCCGATACGGAAGGTGCGCTCCCATAAACCTAAGCGAGATTTAATACGGATGAAGGGCGCACTAAATTGAGCATCGCCGCGTTGGTCTGGGCAAAGCTGATATTCAATGCGCTTGAAACTTGATGGCTCTATCTCGGTTTGGTGCGGTAAGCCTTTGCATTGCCAACGATGTGGATAAGCATCTAGTACTTCGCAGCGTATCGTTTGGGCTGATTGATTATGAAGTGTTAAGTTGACGCTGTTCCATAAATCGACAGGCCATACACCTTGCATTTGTCGTTCGATACGGAGCGCCGGCGCACGGCGCAAGCTCCACATTTCAAACATACTGAGCACCAGCAATAATGCTAACGCACCGCTCAATGGCCAAAATAAGAGCGGCATGAAAAACAATAAAAATGCTGGCAAGATCAGGACGGCGATCAACAGCAACAAGCGACGGCTTGGAATCATTGTGCGTCCTTAAGCGCGTGGTGCGGCGATCTGTTCGATCATATTGGACAAAATCGTGTCGCTACTCAGACCATCAAGCTCACTTTCTGGTGAAAGCGCAACGCGATGGCGTAATACAGGGAGACTAGCTGCTTTAATATCGGCGGGCGTCACGAAGTCACGTTTGTTCATCAGCGCAAAGGCACGAGCGATTCGGACTAAAGCGATACTACCGCGTGGGCCGGCACCGACAGCGATGCCTGGGCAATCGCGTGTGGCTCGCACAATACGCACTGCGTAGTCGGCGACCGCATCGTCGACATGAATCTGCGACACCAACTGCTGCAGCGCGATGATGGTCTCTGGCTTGATGATGGTGTTGACTTGCTTGACTTCTAAGCCATCGCCAATGCGCTTGTGCGTGACCATATTCAACATCGCCAATTCTTCTTCTGCACTAGGATAATCAATGCAGGCCTTAATCAAGAAACGGTCGAGCTGCGCTTCTGGTAGAGGATAAGTCCCTTCGTTTTCCAGCGGGTTTTGCGTTGCCAGTACCATGAATGGCGCATCAAGTGCATGCGATTCATTTTCAATCGTTACTTGGCGCTCTTGCATGACTTCGAGTAAGGCCGACTGGGTTTTGGCAGGAGCACGATTAATTTCATCTGCCAATAAGAGATTCGTAAACACCGGACCTTTACGCACGCTAAACGTTTGATTTTTGATGTCGTAAATGGCATGGCCCATGACATCGGCTGGCATTAAATCCGGCGTAAACTGAATCCGCGAGGCACTCCCTGCAAACGTTTTTGCTAGTGCTTTAACCAATAAGGTCTTGCCGAGCCCCGGTACGCCTTCCAGCAAGATATGTCCACCCGCCAAGCAACAAGCGAGGACTTGGTTAACCACAGGCTTTTGGCCGATGATGGCGCGTTGAATTTCTTCACGCATACGACCAACGATCTCAACTGCTTGTTGATGGCGTTCTGGACTAATGCCAGAAGCAGTGCTCACTGCAGCAACTTCGGGAGTTGTTTGATTGGCAGGCATCGTGTTGGATGGCTCAGTTTCGGGTGTATTAACGCTCATAGTGCGCCCTCAATTGTTGAAGTAGTTGAATTTGTCGCGTAAATTGAATCGGCGTGCTGGCAGCATTTCCCTGCCAGGCTTGACTTAAGTCGGCTAGATTCATCGCGGTGTGGTTGGCAATGGCTTGAAGCATTTCCTGCTCAGAGAGTCTTAGTAGCTCGGGCGCGCGTCGACGCAGGGTTTCATAGCAAGCCTTGCGTGCTGCTTCGATCAGCTGTTGGCGACCCTCGGCTGTGGTCCATGCCCAACGTGCGCTTGCATCAATGTGCTCAGACAATGCACGTCGCTCTAGTTCCATTTCTGGTAAAAGAAGACCAAAACGTCGGATCCCACGCCACGACCACAGCAAAATTAAGGCGGCTAACACGAGCAGGCTGTAGTAAAAATTTTGCCACAGGAGTTCGCGCCAAGTAGCAAGTCTTAATCCCTTGACGATAGTGAAAACTTTGGCTTTGTCATTGAGTGTCGCGCAGTCTAGTAAAAATTGTGCATTGTCATTCCATTTCAGGCTATGGCCCACAAAAATATTCTGCGGCATGGCGATGATTTTTCCTTTGCCATGCTGATACAGTCGAAGTTGGCTCGCATCTTCGTCCTGGTAAATCGCTTTTGGACCAGCTTGAAAGCTATACAAGCCCATGCTAGAGCGAGTAATTTGAACCGGGCGATTGACATGGGGCAGTTGCACGAAACTTTCGTTTGACGGCACATAGGTCACCAGATTTTGGTTTTGCGCCAAGGCCGATAACTGTGCCGCTTCCGCAGATTCTTCTTCGTCGTAATCTTCATCGACTTCGTCGTCATTCGCCGCTGCGCTGTCGGCTGAAGATGCCGGATTGGATTCCGTCTTCACTTGAGGGATGGTGTTACCCCGCGTTGAGTTTGAGAAGTTGGTCGCTAAGCCGAGATATTCCGAGATCGGATCTTGCATGCTGGCGTTATAACGGCGAGTTTGTGGCTGCAGGTAAGGCGTAATCCGGCGCTTTTCAGCTTCCGCTGCATCGTCGTTTTCTTTCTCATCTTCTTTTTGTTCTTCCTTTCCCGCCTCGCTAGATTCTGGCTTCTTCAGCTTGGGAAGGACATCGCGCATTTGTGGAAAAGTGATCAGTGTATTGCCGCGACTGACCCAATTCAATAGACGTTGCGCTTGCTCGCGACTCATGGTGCCGTCGTTATTACTAATAATGAGGGTACCGTTCGGTGCACGATCGATAGCTTCTAAGCTGAGAGCGTCTACTTCGTTAATCTGAAAACCGCGTTGCTCAAGTAAGCGAGAGGCTGCCAACATAGGCTGTTTACGATATTGCTCCATGGGGCGAATCTCAGGCATCCAAGATTTTTCCATATTCTGTAACCACCACCAGCCGCCGCCGATAAGGAACAGGATAACAACAGCCCAAATAAACATGTCGCGTGTAGCACCTTGGTGCATTTTTGGCGTAGTTGAAGTGCTTTGCGTCATTTCAAGCCCTCCTCTTGCACGCGGTCAAAAGTGGATCGCCATTGTTGGCAGAGTGCTTCAATATCCTCTGGGTATTGATTGGCGTACGCTGCTCTTAACCAAATATTGGTGCAGATCTCAAGCGTAACAAACACCATACTAGAAAACTGTCCTTGGCTCAGTGCGCCTCGCGCATTTTCGAGGCAATCATTTTCCGTCGCACCTTGATTGATATTCAGTTGGTGGTGTTCCACCATACGTGCCAAGCTTGCTCGGTACAATAAGCCGATGGCCGCGCGCTGCTCGCCCCGCTGCCAAAGCGCCAAAGCTGAGCTCGCTACGTCTTCCGGTAGCGTTTCAGGCCGAATATCGAGGCCGCCAACTTCAGTGGCTGCGCGCATCTTGGTCGATCTGTCGAAGTTGAAAAATTGGCCGCGATAGCGGCTAATTAACCAAATGACGAAAGCAAGCGTAATCGCAATAAACAGATACTTCAATGTCAATGCGATGCGCCGAATCATTGCTTCAGTGTCAGCGTCTATTTTTTCTTTTTTGTTTTTCTTTTCAAATTTAGGCCCCCAGTTTTCTTTGCACTCATAGAACTGGAAATCACTGTCTTGGTAAATCCTATCAATGTCTTGTCGGGTTTGTTTTAGCGCAGGGTCGGTCGTGTCAGCGCGTTGCGGCGTATTGTCAAAGACCAGCTTTTCTTTTTCGCAAATCGGCTTGTTCAACTGGGTTGGTGAAGCTTTTTGCGCGAAGGCTGAATTGGAAAAAATAAATTGGCTTGAGATCAGCACAAGGATAAACAAGCTTGCAATTCTGCTGGTGATTCCCGATTGTTTTTCTACCACAGGTTTCATTTGTCGTAAGGCGATTTCTAAGTCCCAGGCTTCCAAGGTGGCACGGCGATTAAGATAGAGCGTGAAACAACAGGCAACATAGATAGGACCGATGATGGCGCCACTGACTGCGAATGCAATGATGGAGCAAGCAATAATTGCAGTGCTCGGTTCAGTTCCAGCGTCGACAAACAAAGAAAAAGGATTCATCGCATCGGCGTCGCTATAGAACAGGCCGATCAAAGCAAAAAATCCGATTTGAATAATCCCTTCAAAATGGGCGCATGCAACACCAAACCAATTGGCGGATCCCGCAGTATGTTTGCCGATGACACGTATGCGATAGCGAGCGCCTTTTTTGCGCGCGCCCTCGAGCTGCCAAATGGCTTGATAAAGACCTCGACCCGCGGCGAATGGGCGCAAAAAGAATAGACGCACAAAGCCGCCGCCGAGTTGTTTGGGCCAAGCGCGTAATGTTTCTTGCCAAGTGACTTGCTCACCAAACACTTGGCGCGCCAGCATATAAAGGGGCGCTCGTTCTAACCACGGACGGACTAACCATGCCAACATTAACCACCATCCACCAACCCAGAAGCCAAGCGCAGGCACGCTAAAGGCTAATAGTGTGCAGATCCCGACTAGCGGCAGCCACAGCATGAGCCACACTGTATAAACACTAGTCGCATTAGCACGCAGCAAGGCAAAACCCAAGTCTAGGGCTTGAGCGTTGGTACGTGGTCGCAAATCGAGTTGGAGCTGATCTAGTTGCATCTTAGGCGCTCCGTTGACGTCCGGCTAAGCAGAAAAATAAGATTAATCCGGTCCAACAAATTGTGCCGGTCACATACTTTGCATTGGCTGGAATGGCGGCGTTGGCGCAAAAGAAGGCTTCAAAAAAGGCCGCAATGAAAGTCAAAATAGCGGCACCGACCAAGATAGGGAAGACGCGTACGCTTGCGAGATAAAGTGCATGGCGGCGACTCAGTCTTTGCGGATGCAATAGCGTCAGACCCAATCGCATTCCAGCGACTCCCGAGAGCAGCATGCCAATGATTTCGAAACTCGCATGGGTGATAAAGAAAGGCCAAAAATTATTGCGGGTGATCGTATCAGCATGCAGTACCGCACTCACAGCGCCCAGATGCAAGCCGTTGTATCCCATCACAAACAGCGCAGGTATGCCTGCAAAAATACCACCAGCAAAAGTCCTAAAATCGATGGAAACATTATTCCAGATATAGTAGCCGAACATGGCGAAATCACTCTCTGCGCCGCGTCCTGTTTTAAACATTTTGGACTGATACATTTCTTGCATGCGTTCGATGTCCTTGGCGCCCATAAAATGATAGGCCATATCGGGTTGATTCCATACTAGCAGGCCGACCACCAAGGCGACACCCCAGAAAGCGATATTCATCAACAACAACAGCCGCCACTCTTCGCGCACGCGTTGCGGTAGTTCACGAAAGAGCCAATGGTGTAAAGTCAACGGGCGCTCGATCTTGGTGCCATACAGTCGTTGATGGCAATCGCTGACCATTTTTTGTAAATAGTCGGTTAAAGCAGGAGAGTAACCACGTTGTTGGGCTAAAGCTAAGGTTTGGCAAACACGCCGGTACAATGCAGGAAAATCTTGTGGGCTTTGCGCTGGCTTTTTTTTGTTACCTTCCAACAAGAGTTCGACCTCTTGCCACAAGGCTTCGTTCTGAGTTTCAAATTGTTTTTGCTTCATTGATTCAACCCCGCAACAAAACCACGTAAGCGGGCAAGCGAGGCTTCACCTCGTTCACCGGTCAAGGGCTCAGCCAAACTCGCGAGCTCATGAAGACGCTCGATCGGGATGTTCATTTCGCGCTCAAATAAGCCAATCAGAACCCGTTGTTGTTCTGGTGTCAGTGGATAAGGTAGTGCAATAGGATCGACTTCAGGCGGTGCAATACGTTTGCTGATGACATCGAGATAGATGACTTGGGTACCAGCGACGATGTCACCGAGCCGACGAAATTGTAGATCGAATAGCATGCACATTAAACCCGTCAGATACATCGCTGGTAGAAAGTCTGCCACCAGCAATAAGTTGCGTAAGGTTGATTCACGCCAACCGACTGGCAGGCCATCGGCGCGTACTACCTTGAGGCGCATGGCACGCTTACCAATACTACGTCCGTTGAAATAGACTTCGCAAATAATGGGATAGCCCCAATACAAAACAAATAAGCCAATCAATAATGATCCAGTACCAAGTTGCATGGTGCTAATAGCGATCGCGTACACGAAATAAACAGCGATGCAGATCATGAAGTCGATGGCCCAAGCCCATGCGCGAGCCGATGGCCCCGCTGGAGTCATGAGAATTCTCACTCCCTCAGGAGTAATTAGGGAAAGACGCCCGTTGATCATGTTTACTTACGATGCCTTGAGTTGGTAGATGGCGTCCAAAAGTGTGCTGTTTTTATTGCAACATTAAGAGCGAATTGTAGCAAGAAATGTAAAGCCGCGACTCAAGTTTGTAGAAAATCAGACAAACTAGGTGCAGATTTCTTGGCGGCAATCGTCGCTCTCGTCGCCGTATCGATCAATGTCCCGTTTGCTCCCCTGCTTTTTCTATTAGTACATGCTCGATACGACGATCAGGGATCAACCAAATCAAAGCAACAGCGACATAAATTGCTTGCGCGACCATAGGCAGGTAACAGGCGACGATAATGGCAGTGGCATACAGCACAAGCGAAAGTTTGCCTTTGAAATCATTGCCAATCGCTTTGCGTAAGAGGTGGTTGTCTTTACTGGTTTTCATTAAGCTCATCTGCAAAATCCAGTATGCCAGCGCCGCCATAAATAGGTTAACGCCATACAAGGCAGTGGGAATCTGCGCGAAATGGTTTTCCCCCATCCAACCTGTGGTGAAGGGGATTAAGGACAGCCAAAACAACAGATGTAAGTTAGCCCAGAGGCTTGCCGCACTAATGGTATGCGTGGCATGCAGCATATGATGGTGGTTGTTCCAATAAATTCCTACGTACACGAAGCTTAAGATGTAGCTTAGAAAGACCGGCAGCAGTGGCAACAGGTCTTCAATGTTGCCCCCATGTGGGACCTTTAGTTCCAACACCATAATCGTAATGATGATGGCGATAACGCCATCGCTAAATGCTTCAAACCGGCCTTTGCCCATGATAGTCCCCTTGTCTGTGTTCGGTTTTTGTTTTCAGTGTTTGGGCTTAGTACCCGGCTTTCTTTCTGAAAAAGCTTATTGCCTGTGTTTATTTTTTAAAGTAGGCGAATTCACCTACAATCCCCAGCATTCCTATTCATCGCTTGGCCTCGCCCTATGACTGACCATCAACACGACTTGCATATCGCCCCCACGACACCTTCTTTTTATGAGGCTTTGCGATTTTGGTTGAAGTTAGGCTTCATTAGCTTCGGCGGCCCTGCTGGTCAGATCTCTATTATGCATCAGGAATTAGTCGAGCAAAGACGTTGGATATCCGAGCGTCGTTTTTTGCATGCGCTCAATTACTGTATGGTTTTACCCGGGCCTGAAGCGCAACAACTTGCCACTTATATTGGTTGGCTAATGCATGGCACGCGTGGTGGAATCGCTGCGGGCATTTTATTTGTTTTGCCTTCTTTGCTCATCTTAATAGCACTGTCCTATGTGTATATGGTTTATGGCCATACAAATTTAGTTAGTGGGCTCTTCGCAGGTATCAAGCCTGCTGTGACGGTAATTGTTGCGCAAGCACTGCACCGTATCGGCGGGCG
Organism: Oxalobacteraceae bacterium; assembly: GCA_947464955.1. Lineage (GTDB taxonomy): Bacteria > Pseudomonadota > Gammaproteobacteria > Burkholderiales > Burkholderiaceae_D > Undibacterium. The sequence continues at coordinate 41,551 of CANHZI010000003.1, read as the reverse complement.
TGCATTGCATAATTCGAGCTTATGGCTGATAGCGATCGCCGCCTTCGTCGCGATCTTCGTGTTCACGTTACCGTTTCCCATGATATTGATTGGTGCGGCTTTCCTCGGTTGGTGGGGAGGGCGCTTCTATCCACACCACTTTGCAATAGATAGTCATCATTCTGGTCCATCAAAGAACTATGGTAAAGCAGTCATTGATGACGAGAGCCCGAGCCCAGCACATGCGCGTTTTCATTGGTGGTCATTGAGCAAAGTCTTAGGGCTGGGTATGGCATTGTGGGCCTTGCCAATGGCAGTCTTGTATTGGCAGTTGGGTTGGCAACATACCTATACACAAATGGCATGGTTTTTTACCAAAGCCGCCCTTCTGACCTTCGGCGGTGCTTATGCGGTGTTGCCCTATGTAATGCAAGCAGCTGTGCAAGAGTTTAATTGGTTAAGTCCAAGGCAAATGATTGATGGTCTAGCTCTCGGCGAGACTACACCAGGGCCATTGATTATGGTGTTGGCCTTCGTTGGATTTGTCGGCGCCTATATGCAGGCCTTGTTAGGGCCCGGTTTCGAGTGGGAAGCGGGTACACTCGCTGCTTGTCTGGTGACTTGGTTTACCTTTCTACCGTCTTTCATTTTTATTTTTGCCGGTGCACCCGTGATAGAAACTACCCATCGCCAACTGAGTTTGACTGCACCTTTGGCTGCAATAACGGCCGCAGTGGTTGGCGTTGTGCTGAACCTCGCCCTATTTTTCGCTTGGCATGTTCTCTTTCCTGAAGGGAAAGATGGCGGGATTGACCTTGCTGCTTGCTTCATTGCCTTAGCTGCTGGGTTCGCTCTATTTCGATTTAAGCTGAAGGTAACTACCGTGATTGCGTCTAGCGCCCTGTTAGGTTTACTGCTGCATTCTCTATCAACATAAATAAAAGAGCTCCAAGTGCTGAACACTTGGAGCTCTCTGCCTTACTTTTAGCGAGTAGGTCGTACCTAGTCGCTACGAGCAACTACACTACTTAGCTACCAATACGACCACCATCATTTTTTGTGATGACAATCGTCGCGGAACGAGGGCGTTTTCCCGCACCGTATCCGGCATTGCTTGGCCATTGGCTAGTGTATTTACTTGGATCTGCAATATTCGCTGCAGCAGTTGTTTCGCCAGGATGTTGGATATTGACGAACATTGCTTTGCCATCAGGCGTTTCTGCTAAACCAGTAATTTCGCATGCAGAAGGACCAACCAAGAAACGTTTCAGTGTGTCTGCACTTGGTTTTTTACCGACGTAGGTAGTGACAGCCAAAGTTGAACCATCTGACTTCGTGTAGTTCAAGGTCACTTTTTCACCGTCGCCAACTTGACCAGGCAAGCCTGCTAACATCATGCAGTTAGTGACATCAGTGTAAGCACCGTCATCGGTTTGAATCCAGCAGATACCTGTCGCTGGGCTAAATGCCAAACCGTCTGGGCTGGACATATCTTGATCATTAGTCAAGCTCGACAAATTGATCTTACCAGCATCAGCGCTGGCTTCTGCCGCGAATAAGTACACGTCCCATGTGAAGCTTAAAGCAGCGGAACCTTCAGCACCTTCTTTCATACGCAAGATATGACCGTTAGGATTACCATTTTGTGCGCTTGTACCCTTCATATCGGTATAGGCACGCGGATTTGCTGAATCCGGTGCCAACTGAGAAGAGCCAGTTGGATTGATATTACGGTTGCTATTGTTGGTCAATGCGTAATAGATCTCGCCGTTCGCAGGGTTGACGGAACACCACTCTGGTCTATCCATCTTGGTCGCACCGATAGCATCAGCTGCCAAACGGGAATTCACGCAAATGTCTGCTTGATCTGCAAATTTGTACGCTGCATAGGCTGCAATTTGTGCGTTACTCAATGTGAGCTCGACCCATTTCCCTGTGCCATCCGCATTAAACTGTGCCGCATACAATTTACCGCTATCCAAATACTTGTCACCGATAGCCAAAGGATTTGTCGTATTCGCATCAGCTGCATCCCAATTCGCAGTTGAAACGAATTTGTAGATGTATTCATTGCGGGAATCATCGCCCATGTACACGGCCAATGGTTTGCCTGCGACCGCTTTGCTGAATGCAGCACTTTCGTGTGCGAAACGACCTAATGCAGTACGCTTCTTGGCAGGCTTCGCTTTATCGTATGGATCCATCTCAACGATGTAGCCCATGCCGTTCATTTCGTTACGATAATCATCTTTACCATCTGCCGAAGTGCCGAGTTTGCTGATATTCCAACGCGCATACTTGTCGTCGGTGCCGCCTGTTTCCCAACCATGACGTGATGCACCACCTTGACTGCTGCCGTAACGCTTTAAGGCAGCGATGGATTTTTCACCGCTACGCGCCGTGTCATCAGTTGCATTGCGAGTGAAGTAGCCTGCCCAGTTTTCTTCACCAGTCACAAAACTATTCCACGGTGTTTTGCCTGTGCCGCAGTTGTTCAAGGTGCCGCGTGTTTTCACGCCAGTTGGAGAGTACTTGGTGAATGTCAGTGCGCTGCCACGGACTGGGCCAGATAACTCCATATCTGTTAAGCAAGTAAAGCGGCGGTTGAATGCAGAGTCTTTCACATACTCCCACTTGCCGTTGACTTTACGTACTTCGACAAAAGACACACCATGGATTGCGGTTTCCTTGTCTACTTCACTAGCAGGACGTGGCAAACTTGCAGTGCCACCATTTGCGTGTAAGAAGAATGATGGTTGCTTCTCATTGGTTGTTGCTTCGTGATTGACGCCTAACAGGCCGCGGTCGACGGAAGTCAAAGAGGCTTTGCCATCAGCACTTAAACCAAACCATTCCATACCGTCATGATGGTCGCCTGCACGATTTTCATAGTCTGTGTCAGTACCATCATTTTTGTAAGCAGCTGTTGTGGCTGTGAGTGGGTCACCTAATGCGTAGATGATGCTCGCAGTATAGCCAGCAGGAACAATCACGCTATCCAACAAACTCTTGGCGACTGGCGCGAAGCCGAGTAATTTTTCAGTTGGTGCAGTCGGCGTTGTTGGGGTAGTCGGTGTCGCTACATTGTCGGAGCCACCGCAAGCAGTCAACATGCTTGAACCTACGAAGGCGCTCGCGATAGAGGCTGCACCACCGCGCAACAGGCTGCGGCGGCTCAGACGTGCGTCCAGAATTGTACTGAAATGATCGTTCTTGGTATCGTTGTAACCGATATCATCTGGGTCTACAAATGACAGGGCTTTATCGTTAGATTTACTCATCGCTTCTCTTCCTATGAATGATGGGGGTACAGAAGCGCGTGATGATAGGTTATGAATGTGACAGTATGGTGACTGCCCTATGACCTGTTTGTGACATCGGAGGCTATTGCTGAGAATAAAAAAAAGCCTGCAGAGGGGAACAATGCAGGCTCAAACCGGTACTACTCACACTTCGCTTGTATCAGTGGTGCTAACGCAAACGAAGTTTTCCAACAACTACAAAATCATCGTGCTCCTTTCAAGAAAATACGAGTCATCACAATTAGATGGTGGCTTTTCGTACACCACGTAATTTGCTGATCAAGATCATCGTCAGACGATAGATCAAGCGAACAAAGGTCAACGTTAAGAGGGCTTCGATCATGGTGACTAACATCGCTAAGCCAGGGTTATATTGACCAGAACGGCGACGCATTTTTGCCATCATGCGATCACGAGCGATCTCGATACTGTCGTAGAAACTAGGTACGACCAACAGTGTCAAAATTGTGGAAGTAATCGTGCCACCAATAATCGCAATCGCGAGTGGACGATAGAACTCACCACCTTCACCCAAGCCCAAAGCCACTGGAATCATGCCTGCGATCAAAGCGAAAGTCGTCATCAAGATTGGACGCAAACGTACACGTCCTGCATGCATCAAGGCCTCTTCCCTATCCATACCTTCTTTCTCTTGCTTACGGGCGGCATCGAGCAGAAGAATCGCGTTCTTAGCAACCAAGCCCATGAGCATAATGATGCCGATGAAACTCATCAGATTGATCGTACTGCCAGTGACCATCAAAGCGATCACTACACCGATTAAGGACAAGGGCAAGGACAGCATGACGGCCAATGGTGCAGTGAAGGAGCCAAATTGCATCACTAAGATCAAGTACATCAAACCGATACCCGAGATCAAAGCAATCAACATTTCAGTGAACAATTCGTCTTGATCTTGTCCTGCACCTGCCAAAGACAAACCATAGCCTGGAGGATAGTTAAAAGACTTCGCCAAATCCATCGCTTCTTTCGTTACTTCGCCATTTGAACGACCTTGGACATTGGCAGAGACAGTAATCGTGCGTTTGCCATTCGCATGTTCGATACTCGAAGGACCTTTGCCCATGCTGACAGTGGCTATTTGATCGAGTGGTACCATTTCATTGGTGCCACTGATGGCTATCGGTAAACGCTCGATATTCTCTTTGCTGACGCGGTCTGCTGGATGCAAACGTACAGAAACGTCACGTGTTTCACCCGTAGGGTCAACCCAATCACCGACTTCGATACCCGCAAATGCCACGCGCAACGATTGTGCCGCGTCATTGACCGAGATACCCATGGAGTTCGCTAAGCCGCGGTTCATTTCGATCTTCAGTTCTTTCTTCGGATCTTGTTCAGACAAACCGACATCCACCGCACCTGGGATTTTGCGTAATTGCTCGATATACGCATTGGTGATTTCCATTAATTTGCGTGAATCTGGTCCAGTAAATTCGATTTGAATCGGTTTGCGCGCACCATTGTTCGTGTCGTCGATTACGACATATTCAGCACCGACTAGTGGGCGCATCTTTTCACGTAATTCGATTGCGATTTCTTTTGCGCCACGACTACGCGTATTTTTCTTGCCAATGTCGACATAGATGCGGCCACCATTAGGGTTGATACTGCTATTGGTGTCTTTCACTTCTTTGATGCTGCGAGCAATTTCAGCTGCGCGCTCCATTTTGAGGCGTGCGTATTCCAGAGAAGAGGAAGCAGGGGTGCGCACTTCTATCATCAAGTTACCGTTATCGGAAGAAGGTAAGAAACTGGTGCCGCCAAATTTTGCTTGCAATACCAGCGCACCGACCAAACTTGCTAAGGCGATGGCACCCATCCAACGACGGTGGTGGAGCGCCCAAGCGATAACATTCCCGTAGCGGTCTGCTTGCGCATCGAACCAATCATTGAAACGCGCTAGAACTTTGCTGATGCCTTTCTTTGGCGCGGTGTGATGATCTGCAGGGTCGCCCCAGTAAGCGGAGAGCATAGGATCCAAGGTAAAGGAGATACCTAAGCTGACCAAAACAGAACAGGTTACCGTTAAAGCGAAAGGACGGAACCATTCACCAGCCATACCTGGCATATACGCGACTGGAATAAAGACTGCAATAATGGAAAAAGTAGTGGCAGCGACTGCCAAACCAATTTCGGCTGTACCTTCGAGCGCTGCAGTGCGGCGGTCAGACCCGTTTTGCATATGGCGCACGATATTTTCACGGACCACAATGGCGTCATCAATCAAGACCCCGATGGCGAGAGATAAGCCTAGCAGCGTCATGAAGTTCAGCGTAAATCCACACAACCACACCGCGATAAAGGCGGCGATCACAGAGGTCGGTAAGCTTAAGGCCGTGATTAACGTGGAACGCCATGAATTAAGGAAGGCATACACCACAAAAATGGTTAACACAGCGCCGAAGATCAGTGATTCGATCACATTGTTGAGGCTGCTTTGGGCGTCACGACCACCGTCATAAGTCACTTCTAATTTAGTCCCAGGGTGATCTTTTTCCAGTTCTTTATTGATTTCTTCCATCGCTTTGCGTACGCCTTTAGCGACAGCGACTGTACTTGCTTCGCGAGAGCGCAACACTTGCACGCCAACATTGGGTTTGCCGCTACGAATACTGACCCCATTCACATCGGCAAATCCGTCTTCAATCGTAGCGACTTGGCCAAGGCGCACAATCTGATCACCGCGACGTTTCACGACGATATTTTGAAATTCAGCAGGGTTTTCAATACGGCCAACGAGACGAATGCTTTCTTCTTCCAAATTGCCGCGCACTTTACCGACTGGCGCATTGGTATTTTGCGTACGTAGTGCACCGACCACTTCAGAAACGGAGACGTTAAATTCCCGCAGTCTTTCCGCTTTCAGTAAAACCGATAATTCACGTTTCAAAGCACCATTGACATTGACCGTCGCAACGCCGGGTAAGCCGCGCAAACGGTTCGCTAAAGTATCTTCAGCGAAGCGGGAGATTTCGGCATGGCTCATGCTGCTCGATGATAAAGCCATGTTCAGCACGGGCTGTTGTGAAGGATCGAAGCGTTGAATCACTGGTTCGCGCATCTCGGTTGGCAGTTTGTAGCGCACGGAAGAAATGACATTGCGAACTTCGTCGGTCGCTTCAATCATGTTCTTCTTGAAGCTAAAACGCATCTCGAAACCAGCGCTACCCTCATTCGAATAAGAATAGACCTCATCGACACCAGGCACACTTTGTAGAGATTTTTCGATACGGTTGACGATCTCGCGTTCCACCGTGTCCGGCGATGCGCCTGGATAAGGAATGCTCACGAAAAGCCCTGGAATTTCAACGTCAGGGTTTTGATTGACGCGCAATTTACTCATCGCCAGCAAGCCCATCGCCATCAGCGCGATGATCATGACGATGGTCGCGATCGGTTTTTTAATACTAAAGTCAGAAAGAAACATGATTAATTCCCTTGCGCCAAGGTCGCATTGGCAAATGCAGATTTAGTGCCAGCCATTTCTACAGCTTGGCCATCTTTGAAGCTAGAGCTAGGATTACGCATGATCACATCACCCACTGCCACGCCTTTACGAACTTCGTAATTGCCAGTGCGTACATCACGACTACCGAGCGCGAGTTCCACTTTATTTAAGGTCTTGCCGTTGATCTTCCACGCAAAACTCTTGTCGCCCGATTTCACAATGGCGCCTTCTGGCAACATCAAAGCAGCGACCGTTTCGGCTTCGATATTTCCTTCTGCGTACAATCCAGAAACTTTAGGTTGTTTGGCATCAGCAAAAGCGACTAAGACTTCCACTTGACGGGTGATATCGTTGGCCGCTGGGTCAACGCGTGTGACTTTTCCTCTGAACTCTTGGCCTGCATAACCATTAATACGGAAGCTGACCGCTTGGCCGGGTTTAACCATGCCAATCTTGTCGGCGGAAACACGGCCAACGAAGCGCATGCTGTTTGGATCAATCACTTTGACCAGTTCTTTACCCGCGGAAGCAGTGTCGCCCGCGGAGACTTTGCGTTCACTGACGATGCCATCAAAAGGCGCTCGTACAACGGTCCGTTGCATTTGTTGTTGGGCTGCAGCGGCACGCGCCTTGGCGGAAGAGACTTCGCTTTGGGCGGCGTTGCGACGAACTTCTGCATCATCTAGAGACTGCATCGACGTCATGCCAGAAGCGCGCAAGGTTTTCAGGCGCTGTAAATTACGTTCAGCTTGATCGAGAGCGAGACCCGCATTGCGCATCGCATCGTTTGCCGAGTTTAAGTTATCGCGAATCGAGGTTTCATCTAAACGCACGATGATATCGCCACGTTTAACCGCTTCACCGTTTTCCTTTAACACTTGCAAAACAACAGTAGAGACTTCTGCCCGTAGGTCGGCTTTGCGTTCGGGTTGAATTGAACCTGTGACGACAGGGCCAGACGCGAGGGCATTGCTTTGCAAATTCAGAATATCTTCACTAGCGACAATGATCTTGTCGGACTTCTCTGCCGTTTTGGTTGCAGCAGAGGCCGAAGCGCTGTTCTTGGACGGTTCGGCACCGCCTTTGTTACATGCGGCGAGGCTCAAGACAGCAGAGGCGACGGCGAGTACGAGTAGTGTTTTACGTGACATGATGGGTACCTGCTAAGTGATTAGGGGATTTCGCGATGGTGAGTATTCCTTTCTCAAGCCTGATCTTCAATACGCAAAGTTGTGAGTTGCTGAAAACGGAGGATGAAATGCATAAATTGCGGGATGAAATGAAAACCGAAAATGAACTCTTACGGTTGATAGTATTTTTATGGCAAGGTAATTTGATAAGCCCCGGCTTAAATCCTCGTGTAGATATTGGGCCTTATCATTGGACTCGAAAAGAAGCAAAACAGTGGTTCTGGAAATGGGAGTAGATCCAATCGAACAGGCCCCACGTGCTATCATTTTGTTTTTCTCGCAGACTGAGGCGAGCACTAAACAAATAAGGTAAAGCAGCATGAGTACAAACATTTCTTCAACACCGAAGCTAGATTTCCGTCATGCCGTCAAGAGCGATGCTGCGGCTATCGCGGTCTTGGTGAATAGCGCTTATCGCGGCGATTCTAGTCGAGCCGGTTGGACAACCGAGGCGGATCTGCTAACAGGAACCCGTATCAATGCTGAAGAAGTCATGCAGCTGATAGAAGCTGACAATTCGGTAGTACTCCTCTGTGTGCAAGATGATCAAATGATAGGTTGCGTGCACTTGGAAAAAACAGATGACGCTGCTTACCTCGGCATGTTTGTGGTGCAGCCGACACTACAAGGCGGCGGGATAGGTAAGCAATTTATGCATGCTGCTGAGTCAGAAGTGCAGGCATTGTGGGGCGTTAAGAAAATGTGGATGTCAGTGATCAGTGTGCGCGCGGAACTCATTGCTTATTACGAGCGCCGTGGCTACGTACGTACCGGCCGATACAAACCATTTCCCTCTGAAATTGGTGATGAATTTAGATTGGTCGAGAACTTGCAATTCGAAGAAATGGAGAAACAATTGAATTAATTGTTCTCTTTGTTTTGCCGCCGAAACTAAGCATTACAGCGAAAGCCACCGTCACGGTGGCTTTTTTTGTTTGTGGTGAATCACAAAAATTTTTACCGATGCGCTGTTGTTGTGCAGATCCTATTCTTCGCCTACTTCTTTTTGATTCAAGCTTCAAGTAAAAGGCGAGAACATGCAATTTCACAATATCTTCAAAGTCTTAGTCTGTAGCAGTCTGCTTGTGCTATCGGGCTTGGCGTTTGCGGGTAAGGGGACATCATCATCGAAGTCGATGAGCCGCGGTTTCTCTTCCAACCGTAGTGCACCGAGCATGAATAGTTCTCGACCATCAAGCTCGAGTTTCGGAAGTTTTCAAAAACAAGCTAAGGTCACATCCAATTCTGGCGGTGCCTTTTCACGTGATCTGAGCCGTCGCCAGGCGCAAGTGAATGCGATGAAAGTTTGGGACGATAAACATCGTCAGAACACGTCACAGTCCGTTAGCGGCACACCCTTGCCGCCATCTTCAGCGGGCAACTCTCGCTATCAGGAGCGAAGCGTGCCGAGTGGATATCCGCCGGTAAATGCTTCACCGTCGCTATCGAAACCAACGGTGTCGACCTCGAATGGATCGAACATGAATGGCGTGATTGCTGGCATGGTGTTGGGGCAGATTCTGTCGCAGCCGCGGACCGTACATGCCAACGGCAACGGGCAAACAAATTCTGGCGGCGGTATTGAACCGATTACAACTGAAGGTGAATTTAAGCAAAGCCAAATAGCAGTCGAACAACCATCGGATACGCTGCGTGCAGCCGATGAAGTGAGACAAAAATTGCCAAACGAGCCTGTGACAAGCAGTGTCGGCAATAAGCCCGCAGAAGATCAGCGTCCAACGAGCGCACTCGCTTACATGGTCATTGTTGCAGTGATTGCTGCAGTAGTTTGGTATGTCAGAAGGCGTATGAAAGCAGCCATGCAGGCTGTAAATCGGATAGATGCGAAACCTCATTATTCATTGTGAAAGGAAATGAAATGGCATGGAAAGATGCGTGGTCTTACGCGAGCCGTTGGATAGGCAAGGACCAAAGTGAACAGAGAAGTGATAGAGAAAATAGTGACGGCAAACGCGAAGACGCCAACTTGCCGTTGAACGCCCGCGTTGGTAGTGTCGTTGTCTTGCAAAAGACCCCCATGATACGCGCTCAAGCACAGGGTTCCTTGCTTGAAATGCCCAGTGATGATGAAACCTTTATTGTGGCGATCAGCCGCATACGCACTGAGCTAGAAGGCAAACTGTACCGCTATTACTTACAAAGTGGTGATGCAGATATAGCAGAGAAGTTCATACAGGTATATGTCGATGCCAACGGCGAGGTGAAAGAGCTTGCCTATTACAGCCGCCTTTGTCGCTTAGTTCCTGAATCCGTAGAAGATCAGCAAATTTTTTCAGGCGAAGCTGGTTATGGTCTTGGTGATGCTAGCTATACCATGTGGCGTTGGCAATTAGAAGAGATGGGCTGGGATGAAGATCGTTTGCAAGCCACTTTTCTAGATCAAGACCACGTGCTGTTTCAGCGAGATGCGGGGGATCCTCACGCAGAGTTTGTGATGCCATTTCGTGGAACGGAAACTCGTATTGATAAGGCCGATGGTAGTGAGGGTTTGCAGCAACAAGTAATTTTCATGCCTTATAGCCGCGCTTTGAGCCAAGAGCAAAATCAGCATCGCGAATTGATGTTGATTTCAACAGAAATTATTGAAAGCACAAATGGTGATCGCAATAAACGCGGCATCTACGTCGACTTCATGATAGGAATTCCAATCGAAACAGAACGATTGGTTGTGCAGTAAGTGGAATGGTCCACAAGTATCTTAATTATTGAGAAGTATTGAAAGGACGTATCATGAGTAATTTGAATGGTTGGGGGTTGACTGCACGTTTGATCAGCAAACACTTTGGTGTCTTGGGCGACAAAATTTCCGAGGCGATTGCAAACTTCGATCCAGAGACTGCGACAGAAGCCGATCGTGATCGCTTGGCTGAAACCTTGCGGGATACAGCACAAAAACTGGCAGCAGCGCGCGCCTCGTTTAATAAAGAACATACCGACGTCGTGAAGTTGCGCGAGTTGATCGCCAATGATGAAAAAGCTTCCTTAACCTTGGCTGAACGTTTGGCTGCGGGTAGTATTTCCGAAGCGACCGTGAATCTATTTTGCGACGAGTTAGAAGCGAACAAAGCTCGCTTGCCGATCGAGCTTCAAGAAGAAGCCGATGCGCAAGAGTATATGAATGAGCTACAAAAGATTGTTGATGCTTTGTCAGAACAATTGGCGCAGTTTGATGCGGCTGCAAAGAAGGCCTTGCAAAATTTGGCCGCAGCAAAAGCCCAGAAAGACTTGCAAGAGTTACGTATGGAACGACAAAACCAGTTGGCAAGCCTGAATGGCATTAAAGGCCATTCAACAGCGCTGAATGCTTTGACGCGTCGTGCGGAGAAAGTGTCCAACGAAGCCGCTGGCATGCGCATCGTTGCCGATATCGCGCAAAAGCCGCTCGATCAAGCCGCCGAAATTGCGGCAATTCGTCAATCGGTTGCGCAAGCAGATACCGCTGGCGAGACGACCCTGCAACGTTTGCAACGACTTTCTGGCAAGCCAGTCGACAGCCTCGCAGCCTAAGAGTTTAGATCGTTAAAGAGAAAGCCGACTCAGAAATGGGTCGGCTTTGGCATTAAGATTTACTTTGTAGATGCGCTGCGCTTTTGGCCAACAGCAACCACCCCAGTAAAAAGGCGACGCCACCTAATGGTGTAATCGCGCCTAAGACTTTGATGCCGCTGAGGGCCAGCGCATAAAGGCTACCACTAAACAAGAGTGTGCCGACGATGAAGCAAGGTGCAATGAACCTGAAGGAGTTTGCGCCAACTTGCGCAAAGCGCGGATAAACGATGGCTAGCGCAAAAAGTGCCAAGCCATGAACGAGCTGATATTGCACCGCGGTTTGCCAGATAGCGAGCATCTCAACGTTTAATATTTGCTTTAGGCCGTGCGCGCCAAAGGCGCCGAGGCCAATTGCGATAAACATGCTGATGGCAGCGCTAGCGAGGATATGACGTTCTTGCATAATGATCTTGAAGCCTCTGGTCTTGAAAACTTGAATGGCACGATTGTAAATGAAAAGAGGTCGACCGTAGTCGACCTCTGCTTTACTTCAAGCTAGTTTCCAAAGCAGCTTATGCTGCCTCTTTGTTGGCTGGCGCCATTGCGAACTCCGCCAATAACTTGGCTTCTTTCTCTTTGGCTGCGTTGAAGTGACGTTCTTTCACGTGGCCATAGCCGCGAATATCTTCAGGGATACTTGCTAAGGCAACGGCTTTGCTCAGATTGTCAGCATTCAACTGTGGAATCAATTTCGTGATCAGTTGTTTGTATCCAACTGGCAGTGCACGTTCCATGCGACGTTCTTCGGTATAGCCGAAGATGTCGAGCGCTGTACCACGCAAGGATTTCAAGCTCGCCAACACGCCAAACGCTTTCATCATCCATGGGCCAAACTGTTGTTTGATCAAGTGACCTTTGTCGTCACGTTTTGCAAACAAAGGAGGCGCCAAGTGGAAATTGATCGCGTAATCGCCTTCAAACATATCAGCAATTTTCTTTTGGAACTTGCCATCGGTATACAAACGAGCGACTTCGTATTCGTCTTTGTAGGCCATCAGTTTGAACAAATATTTCGCCACCGCTTCTGTCAAACGGAGTGCTTTACCATCCACGATTTTGCTTTCGGCGGCTTTCACTTGCGCCACGAAATCAGCATAAGTTTGGGCGTAGCTCGCATTTTGATAGTCAGTTAAGAACGCAACGCGCTTGCTGATCACATCATCTAAACTTGGCGCACGCTTCAATTCAATCACTTGTGCTGGTGTCGTCAAACGAATCACCGCAGCTAAGTCATTTGCAGCGACACGGCCCCAGTTAAACGCTTGTTTGTTGAAGTCGATCGCCACACCATTCAATTCGATCGCGCGCATCAAAGCGGCTTCCGTTAATGGCACCCAGCCTTTTTGCCAAGAGTAACCAAGCATGAACATATTGGCGGCAATACTATCGCCCATCAAAGCTGTAGCGATGTTCGTCGCATCGACCATGTCGACCAAAGTATCGCCGCAGGCTTTGCGAATTTCATTTTCAGCCGAGCCCGCTGGGAACTGCCAGTTCGGATTCTTAATGAAGGTCGCAGTTGGGCTGCTGCTGGAGTTAATCGCACCACGCGTGCGGCCTTCGCCCATACGGGAAATTGCATCTTTACCGGCAGTGACGATCAGGTCACAACCAATCACGAGATCAGCCATGCCGGTACCCACGCGAGTCGACTGAATATCTTCAGCTTTGTCAGCGAGACGTACGTGTGACATCACCGCGCCACCTTTTTGTGCCAAACCTGTCATATCCAACACAGAGCAAGACTTACCTTGCAAATGGGCTGCCATCGCCATGATTTGACCAATGGTAATCACGCCTGTACCACCGACACCAGTAACGATCACGCCATACGGTGTGGTTGTGCTTGGCAATACTGGCTGCGGCAAACTAGTCACGTCAAAAGAACCACCGGCTTCGATCTTTGTCTTCGCTGGCTTTTTCAACTTGCCACCTTCCACGGTGACGAAGCTTGGGCAGAAGCCGTTGACGCAAGAGTAATCCTTGTTACAAGAGGACTGGTTAATTTGGCGTTTGCGACCAAAGTCAGTTTCGAGTGGCTCTACCGACAAACAATTCGATTGCACGCTGCAATCGCCACAGCCTTCGCAGACCGCTTCATTGATAACGGCGCGTTTCGCTGGGTCAGGGAAACCAGGCTTGCCATCTTTACCGATCTTTTTGCGACGACGACGTTTTTCAGAGGCGCAGGTTTGATCGTAAATCATCGCAGACACGCCTTTGCATTCGCGCAATTCCCGTTGTACTGCATCGAGTTCACTACGATGACGCACAGTGACGCCAGCCGCCCATGGGTAGTTTGCTGGATATTTTTCTGGCTCGTCGGTGACCACGATAATCGGATGCACGCCTTCAGCAGCGATCTGACGTGAAATCATGCCTGGGTCTAGAGGGCCATCAAACTCTTGGCCGCCCGTCATCGCTACCGCGTCGTTAAACAAAATCTTGTAGGTGATATTGACGTTGCCAGAAACCGCTGCGCGAATCGCTAACAAACCAGAGTGGTAGTAAGTACCGTCACCAAGGTTGGAGAACACGTGTTGTTCGTTGGTGAACGGTGCTGCACCAACCCAAGTCACGCCTTCGCCGCCCATGTGGGTGAAGGTGGTTGATTCGCGATCCATCCAAGTGACCATGTAGTGGCAACCGATACCGGCTAAAGCGCGACTACCTTCAGGTACTTTGGTCGACGTATTGTGTGGGCAACCAGAGCAGAAATGTGGAATACGGTCTTTATTGGCATCAGGCTTAGACACAGAATTCAAAGCCGCTTCTTTGGCTTCCAAATACTCGACGCGCTCTTTCACCAATTTTTCGACTGGGTGACCAGCGAAGTAACGGCTGATACGAGAAGCGATCGCATGGGCGATTTGTGCTGGGCTCAACTCATAAGTCGCAGGCAATAACCATTCACCATGACCTGTGCCTTGGATATTCGTCCATTCGCCAGTGTCATCAAATTTACCGACCACACGTGGGCGAGCGGCTTCTTCCCAGTGGTACAACTCTTCTTTCAAAGCGTATTCGAGAATTTGACGTTTTTCTTCGACTACCAAGATTTCTTCGAGACCAGTGGCAAATTCGCGCACACCATCGGACTCTAAAGGCCATGTCATACCAATTTTGTACAAACGGATGCCGATTTCTTTAGCGACTTGTTCGTCAATACCGAGGTCAGCCAAGGCTTGGCGGGTGTCGAGGTAAGACTTACCTGCAGTGATAATACCGATCTTGGCGTTCGGGCTGTCCCAAATGATTTGGTTCAACTTGTTAGCACGCGCATAAGCCAAAGCCGCGTACCACTTGTAATTGTTCATGCGCGTTTCTTGCGCTAAAACTGGGTCTGGCGTACGGATATGCACACCGTCTGCTGGCATCACGAAGTCGGTTGGAATCACAGGCTTAACGCGATCTGGATCCACTTCAACCACGCAACCGGATTCAACTACGTCCGTCACGCACTTCATCGATACCCATAAACCGGTGTAGCGCGACATAGCGATACCGTGTAAGCCATAGTCCAAGTATTCTTGAACAGAAGAGGGATACAAAACAGGAATGCCGCAAGCTTTGAGAATATGTTCACTTTGGTGAGCAGCAGTCGAAGATTTCGCTGCATGATCGTCACCAGCAATGACCAATACACCACCGTGTTTAGACGTACCCGCCAAGTTGGCATGCTTAAATACGTCGCCACAACGATCAACGCCAGGGCCCTTGCCGTACCACACACCAAAGACGCCGTCATATTTCGCGCCTGGGAAGAGATTGACTTGTTGCGTACCCCATACTGAGGTGGCGGCTAAGTCTTCATTGACGCCGGGGTGAAATACCACATGATTCTTTTCCAGATGTTTTTTGGCTTTGGCTGCTGTCATATCGACGGCGCCCAGTGGTGAACCGCGATAGCCAGTCAGGAAACCTGCTGTATTTAAGCCAGCTTTGACGTCAGCCTGGCGTTGTAACATGGTCAAACGAATCAAGGCTTGCGTGCCTGTCATAAAAGCACGACCGCGCTCTAGCGTGTACTTGTCGTCGAGTGAAACGGAATGGTCGACCAAAGCGTCTTGCTCGGCCTTACTGATTGGTGAATTCATACTGCCTCCGGTTTATATCTTTGCGGCTATGGTGAGCCTGTATGCCATCGAGCGAATGAAAAAGATGATCTCAGCTTGTGACTGCATCATACGCTCAATGCGATTTAATCGAACCGTTCGCGCAAAAAAATGGGGTGAATTTGCGCGTCGATTTCTGCGGGCAGGACAGTAACATGTGTACTACAGGCTCCCCATGCACAGTCATCGCCAAAAAGACCAGTACAGTATGACTGACAATTATTGAAAGTGTACTGGTGCTTGATCAAGGCTGCGGAATCCCAAGAAACTTTTATTTTGGCAATTATTTTGTATCCTATTGGCAAAAGTGAGTTGTTCGGGCTGCAAAATCTGCGAGAATAGACGAGCACATTCCAAGCAAAGGATTGAATCGATATGAAGCTGTCGGGCAATGAGATTGTTGATCGCATCATGGAGCCAAGCGTTCGCTTGATGAGTAAGTTTGACTTGCGCACCAAACTGATCGGCATGCTTAGCGCGTTTTGCGTGGCGATTTTTATCCTAGGTGTCAGTCTACTTACGAAACAAAATTCAGAGATAAATATCGCCAGAGCTGAGTTCGCCGGAGTTGTAGCTTCACGTCAATTGTTCACGATCATTCATCAGCTGCAAGCCGATCGTATGATCCATACAGAATTATTAGGATCAAGTGATGCTAAGTTACTGGCCCAAGAAAAAAAGTCACACGCAGACATGTTGGCCTCGATCAAGAAGTTTGAAGCCTTTTTAAATGAAGATGATGAGTTTGAGTTGGCGCAGATTTGGGTGGGAATTTCCCAAGATCTCAAGCCAATTTTGAATGAACAGAATATTGTCACCCTTCATCAATTTGATAATCTGATTCGAGAGTTGCACGAGCTTACAGATGTGGTTCATGAGAAAAGTGGCTTGATATTCGACCCAGAAGCAAATAGTTATTTGTTGATGGACGTTGGGCTGCAGCGACTCCCGGAATGGATAGAATCATTGTCAAAGCTCTCATCGCTCAGTGTTGTATTGGCTCAGGCTGGAGAAAACGGGCATGTAGAGTTTGCTGAATTGACTTCGGCGCGCGACGCCTTAGTGAAAACCATGCAGCAAACCGAGCGCATGAAAGCCGCACTGACGCGGAGTGGAGAAGGGGTTCCGCCCTCTTACACCAAAGCCAAAGAAGGCGCGCAAGCATTTCTTTCTCTACTGCAAACGCAATTGAAGGCCCCCGAGCTGAAGATTGATGTCAAAGCACTTCTTCAATCAACAAAACTGGCCACAGAGCAGAGTCTGCAATTGCAAAATCTTTGGAACCAGAAATTGCAATCGATTTTAGAAGATCGAGTCCGTTTCAATCAAACCAAATCCTATCTGATTTTGTTCTTGTTATTGATTTCGATCATTGCCACACTGTATTTCACTTACGGTTTTTATTTGAATATTGTTAATGCCATCGAAAACCTTGAATCATCAGCTAAAGTTGTGGCGGCTGGCGATTTGACAAAGGTTGTGCATATCGACGGCAAAGATGAGCTCGCCAGCACTGGCGCAAGGCTTGAAGAGATGAGTCATAATTTATCCGCCTTGGTCGCCAATGTGCGTACCAATGCCAGCATGGTTCTTGAGTTAGGGCAGAATCTGATCGAGGGTATCAATGACATGTCGATTCGTACCGAGCAACAAGCGAATAGTTTGTTGGATACGACCAATAGCCTTGAGGTGCTCAGTGAAACGGTCAAAACGAATGCAGCAAATGCGAAGTCGGTAGACAACTTAGCGTCAAATGTGAGACTGATTGCAGAATCGAGCAACGATATTATGTTAGCCGCGGTGCAGACCATGAACGGCATTCACGAAAGTGCGATGAAAGTTCATGAAATCGTCAGCATGATTGATCGTATTGCTTTTCAAACCGATATTTTGGCTTTGAATGCTGCAGTTGAGGCTGCGCATGCGGGCGAACAAGGCAAAGGGTTTGCTGTGGTTGCTTCCGAAGTTCGTAGCTTGGCACAGCGAAGCGCTGACTCTGCACGTCAGATTCGCCGTTTGATCGATGATTCGGTCAACCGCGTTGAAGCTGGGGTCGAACAAATCAACGATGTCAGTATGACGCTAACTGACATCGTTTCAGGCATTCGGAATTTGGCCAAGGGTATCAATTCGATTTCAGTAGCATCGAACGAACAAAGTGAAGGCTTGATCCATATCTCTGATTCCATCAAGGAATTAGATGCCATCACCAAGAGCAACTCGCAGATGGCTGAGAACGCTAAATATGCTTCGAGTGAACTTGAGAATCGCGCTGTGCGCTTGAAGCAGGTGGTGTCTACTTTCAGTTTGCGCCAAGGAACAGCTGATGAAGCTTTCGAAATGGTGAAAAAAGCGATTGCCTTGTTCCGAATCAGCGGCATGGACGTTTTACAACGGATCACGACCGATGCGGAGAAGCAGTTCTCTGACCGCGATATGTATGTGTTTGCCTTTGATCGACAAGGACAATATCGTGCTTTCGCCGGCAATGAAAGCAAGCTAAGTATCAATCTGTTTAATGTCCCCGGGCTTGATGGCAGAAAGCTGGTTGAAGATGCATTTGCTTTACCAGCCAAGGGAGGTTGGGTTGATTACTCAATTGAAAATCCGATCACGAAGCGTGTTGAATGGAAGTCTTCGTACATCGAACGCATCAGTGAAGACGTGGTTCTTGGTTGTGGGGTGTATAAGTCCGCTTAGTGTCTTCTAAGGCTCATGATTAATGCCTCACTCGCGCTATAATGAAGGCATGAAACTTAAATTTACAAAAATGCATGGCGCAGGTAATGACTTTATTGTCATCGATGCCATCCATCAAACGATCCAATTTAGCCCCGAGCAATGGCGATACTTGGCAGATCGTCGCTTTGGTATTGGAGCCGATCAGATTCTAGTTGTCGAGTCACCACCCTCTGACGCTGTCGATTTTCGCTATCGTATTTTTAATGCGGATGGTGGCGAGGTCGAACAATGTGGCAATGGTTCTCGCGCTTTTGTGCGTTTCGTTATCGATAAAGGACTGACACAAAAGACTAGCATTCGCGTGCAGACCATGTCCGGTGTTATCGAACCCTCTGTGGCTCCAGATGGACGTGTTACCGTTAATATGGGGGTTCCTAGCTTTATCCCTACAGATTCGAATTTTGTCACTGACGACTTACAATCGAAGACGGAAGCTGCTGATACTTTGTGGCTCTTACCCCTGTTTGAGAGCAGTGCTTGGATCTCTTGTGTTTCTATGGGGAACCCACATGCAGTGCAGATCGTTGAAGATATCTCACAGCATCCGGTAGCGACCGAGGGGCCGCAAATTGAACGCCATCCTCGCTTTCAAAAGCGAGTTAATGCTGGTTTCATTCAAGTAAAAGATGCCAACCATGTACAGTTGCGTGTATATGAGCGTGGAGCAGGCGAGACTTTGGCTTGTGGCACTGGCGCATGCGCGGCAGCGGTGGCAGGTATTCGCCGAGGAATTCTGCAGTCACCGGTACAAGTGCAGATGCGTGGTGGTGATTTACAAATCGCTTGGGAAGGTGAAGGCTATCCGGTGTATCTGAGTGGCCCCGCAGTGAGCGTTTTTGAGGGCGAAATTGAAATACCTGACAGCATTTCGATATAAGTTTGAGTCCACGTCATAATCGATCAAAATTAGAGTAAAACAAGATGAACACCAACGATATAGCCGATTTTCTGAGCCAAAATCCTCACTTCTTTGAGGAGCATGCGGAACTACTGTCCAGCATTAAATTGACTAGCCCTATTATGGGGCGCACGATTTCCCTGCAAGAGCGCCAAATGGAAATCGTCCGCGAAAAACTGAAGGCGATGGAGTTGCGTTTAGCGGAGTTGATGCGTGTCGCGCAAGACAATGATGCGATTACCGCTAAGTTTCAAATGTGGACACGTGAGCTTTTGTTGGCGCGCAATGACGTCGATTTGCCTTATATCCTGACCAAGAGTATGCAGGATATCTTCAATTTGCCTCACGCGACATTGCGTCTGTGGAATGTGGCAGAAGACTTCACTCATACTTGGTTCGCTGCGCCAACGACAGAAGATGTGCAATTGTTTGCCAAAGGCATGACCACACCATTCTGTGGGAAGAATCAAGATTTTGAAGCAGCATCTTGGATTGAGTCTGAACAAGCGATCGCCTCAATGGCGATGTTGCCATTACGCATCGCTGCTGATGAGCCGACTTTTGGTTTATTGGTGTTAGGCTCACCAGACCCCGCAAGATTCACCAAAGATATGGCGACCGATTTCTTAGCGAAGATCGGTGATACAACAAGTGCAGCTTTATATTGCATGATCGATTTATAAAGCACGAATTTCATCGAAGAGCAGCCTTCGCTTTACTTTGTCTTATTCAAATAAATCAATATGGACGCAATGCACAGCATACAAGACTACCTCGATATGCTGCGCCATCAACGCCAGTTGTCCCCACATACCTTGAGCAATTACGGACTTGATTTGCACGAGCTCGTACAATTTGCTCAAGGGCGTGCCTTGCATAGTCTCAGTTATTTTGATGTGCGTCGCTTCACTTCACAACTTCACAGTCAGGGCTTGGGCGCTCGAAGTATTGCGCGCAAATTATCTAGCTGGCGAGGCTACTACCGTTGGTTAGCACAGCAGATTGATATGCCGGCGAACCCAGTAGATGGTATTAAGGCTCCCAAAAAAACGAAGAGCTTACCTAAGGCTTTGGGTGCCGATGACGCGGTGAACTTGGTGGCATACCATGCAGGTGAAGTTCCAATGATGGCTGCAAATCGGGCTATGTTCGAATTGCTCTATTCCAGCGGATTGCGGGTTTCGGAGCTCGTCGCTTTGGATGTACAAGATTTTGGTGGGCTCGACCAGCCTAGTTTGGGGTGGATCGATCTGACACAAGCCGAAGTACATGTCACTGGCAAGGGCAACAAACAAAGAATTGTGCCGGTCGGGGCGCCGGCTCTAGAGGCGATTCGGGCTTGGCTGGCGGTGCGCGGTCAACTTGTGAAAGCAGATCCGCGCCCATTATTCTTAACCGAACGTGGTACTCGGATGTCCGTAAGGTTGGTGCAGTTGAGGCTGAAAGCCCATGCGCAAGCGATGGGTGTTCCAACTGATGTTCATCCGCACGTGCTGCGGCACTCGTTTGCGACGCATGTGCTGCAATCATCGGGCGATTTGCGCGCAGTTCAGGAAATGTTGGGCCATAGTTCTATTGCGGCAACCCAGGTCTATACCGCTCTCGATTTCCAGCATTTAGCGCAGGTTTATGACGCAACGCATCCTCGTGCCAAAAAATAGTCAGATAATTTGCAACTCAATTGCATTTGTCGCATAATGTCGCACTTAATTATGATGCATTCAAAGAGTATGATTCAACGACATCCTGCATCTCACACGGCGGTACCGAGTGAGGCGCAACAGGCAAAAGAGCATTTACGGCGTGTCAGTGTGCGCGTCACACCAGCGCGAATTGAAGTGATGTCATTGCTGCTCGCCCAGCAGCGAGCCATGTCGCATACAGAGCTGCAAGATGCTTTGCCAAATATGGACAGAGTGACTTTGTATCGCGCCTTAGACTGCCTATCCGAAGCGGGGCTGGCACATAAAATTGTTGGCGACGACCGGGTTTCTCGATTCCGTATCGGTGGGGCTGGTCACCATCCTGATGAGCCTAATGTGTTGGCGCATGAGCATGGCCATTTTCAATGTACGCGTTGTGCGAAAGTGTACTGCTTGGATCAACCTCAGTTTGCCAAAAATTTACAGCAACAATTAAGCGCAACTCTCGCTGCGACACAGAAGCAAGGCTTCACTACACACGGTATTGAACTCACCATTAAAGGTTGGTGTGAACATTGCAATTCCGAGTCAGACTAGGATTATTTTTTTATGGCCTTAATTCCAACCACGATACTTACTGGCTTTCTTGGTGCTGGTAAGACGACATTGCTTAATCGCATTCTGCACGAAAACCACGGTTACAAAATTGCGGTCATCGAGAATGAATTCGGTCAAGAGAGCATCGATAATGAGATTTTGCTGCAGGAAACCCACGAGCAAATCGTCGAAATGAATAACGGCTGCATTTGCTGTACGGTACGGGGTGATCTGATTACCGCGCTAAGCAATCTCATCGCACAAAAAGAATCAGGAAAGATCGACTTTGATCGTTTGGTGATTGAAACTACTGGTTTGGCTAATCCAGGTCCAGTCGCGCAGACCTTTTTCGTCGATGAGGAAGCTGGTTTGCACTACATGCTAGATGCGGTGGTCACCGTGGTCGACGCCCGTCATGCGATGCAACAATTGGATGAGCACGAAGAAGCGCAGCGTCAGGTAGGGTTTGCCGACAAGATCCTGTTATCAAAGACGGATTTGGTCAACAGTGAGGAAGTTGCTCAGCTCAAAGCACGTTTGGTCAATATCAATCCTAGAGCCAGCATCAGTATTAGCGATTTCGGGCAGGTGGCGATTGGTGAGGTGTTAGATATCAAGGGTTTCAACCTGAATGCTAAATTGGATCTTGATCCAGACTTTCTACAAACGGAAGAGCACCATCATTGCGACGATCATTGTGAGCACGAAGATCATCACCACCATCATCAGCATCATAAACATGAAGCGCATGTCGACCATCACCATTCGCTGCACAGCGATGAAATTGCTGCGTTTGTGTACAAGACCAATCGACCCTTCAATACCGAAAAATTAGATTATTTTCTAGGCGGATTAGTACAAGTTTATGGTCCCCGTATGCTGCGCTACAAAGGAGTGTTGTATATGGAACACGCTGATCGTAAGGTCATTTTTCAAGGTGTGCACCAGATTATGGGCACTGACATAGGAGCGAAATGGTCAGAAAGTGAACCAAAAGAAAGCAAAATGGTGTTTATTGGTAAAAATTTACCGAAAGAGATTTTTATTCAAGGTTTGGAGCAATGTTTGGTATAAACTAGCGCCCTATTGAATTGTTTGCCCATTGTTGGGTGCGAAAATTCAATAGGTTTGTATGCGGAACAAGCAAACTATATACTTGTCCTTGAGGGGAAGTAGCGGGTCAAATAGCAATGACCGGCAACTTGCATAGATTAACCCGATGTATCGAAAGTAAGCGAAGTGGCAACTAAATCATCTAAATCGACTGCAGCAGTCAATGAAGCGCCTGTTTTGCTCACCGAAGAAGAAATTCTGAAGATGGGCGAGAAGGACTATATGAATGATGCTCAATTGGCGTTTTTCAAAGCACGTTTACAACAACTTGAAAAAGATTTGCTGAAGAATGCTGACGAAACGACAGAGCACTTGAGAGAAACCGTTTTAGTTCCAGATCCAGCTGACCGCGCAACGATCGAAGAAGAACATTCTTTAGAATTGCGTACCCGTGATCGTGAGCGTAAGTTATTGCGCAAAGTCCAGCAGTCTATCGCTGCGATTGATGCAGGTGATTATGGCTGGTGCGAAGAAACAGGTGAGCCAATTGGTGTGCCTCGATT
Organism: Oxalobacteraceae bacterium; assembly: GCA_947464955.1. Lineage (GTDB taxonomy): Bacteria > Pseudomonadota > Gammaproteobacteria > Burkholderiales > Burkholderiaceae_D > Undibacterium. Next base: position 18,427 of record CANHZI010000003.1, on the reverse strand, counting down.
ACTCGCGCGACCAACAGCGACCCTTTCACTCGAGGCGCAGCAACGTCGCGAGTTAAAGCAAAAGCTGTACGGCGATTGATCTAAACTAGGCTAAAATACAAGAAATGCGCAGTGTCACTGCGCATTTTTTACGTAAGTGAATGCAACTTTGTTTCATATGAACTTGTCATAATGAGATAGAAGTTTTAATTTTCGACAGGCGCTTGTTTGATGCAAACCACGATGTTCAAGAAAGGATCGATATCAACTATAGCTTTGCTATGGTTACTGGTATTGGCTGTCCTGTCTTCACAATGGTTGGGGTTCGCACATCGCATGTCTCACATGAGCACCAATTCAGGGGTGGTGCTGGCAATCGCCTTTGATGACGCGGGCAAGTTTGAGTTAAGAAAACTAAGTGAAGTCGAAGCCGCAATTCACTCTTGTTTGTTGGCAGACGCTTGTAGTATTGTCGATGCGCTTCAGCATGCGGTATCTTGGAATTTCCTGACTGTTCATTTGCCAAAGACGATTGAGACTGTAGCCTCGTCGAGTTGGTCCTCAATACTGCGAGTGGTTTTCCTATCTCGCGCTCCTCCAAACTGAAAATCGACTGATCTTAGATCTTTTTTTGATCGTGTTCGTTGCGCTTGCAACGTCTTTGTCGTTATTTTTCAGGAATTCTTATGTCTTTCAAACCAAGTATTATTGCTGGTGCTGTGCTTTCTATCTTCGCACCATTGACGCAGTCTGCATTCGCGCAAACTTCAACTGTAACCGTTTCCGCTAACCCTTTGGGCAAAGATGAAACAATGCAAATTTTGAGCCCAACTAAGGTGCTGTCAGGATCAGAGTTACGTTCGAAAATTGGTAGTTCCTTGGGCGAGACTTTGGGTGCAGAGTTAGGTGTGAGTGCTTCCGGTTTTGGTGCTGGCGCATCCCGTCCAATTATTCGTGGTCTCGAAGGGCCTCGCGTTAAGATTTTACAGAACGGTATGGCAGTCGCCGACGTTTCAAGTATTTCGAATGACCATGCAGTAGCGAGTGAAACTGCAAGTTCACAACAAATCGAGATTTTGCGCGGGCCAGCGGCACTGCTGTATGGCAGCGGCGCGATTGGTGGCCTTGTGAATGTGGTGGATGGCCGAATTCCGACGACACTGAGTAAACAATTAAATGGTGAAGCTGAGATTAAATATGGCGCAGTGAACAAGGAAAAAAGTGCATCCTTTTTTCTTGATAATTCAATCGGCGATCTCGCTTTGCATTTTGACGGTAATTCTCGCGACGCAGCTAATTACAAGATTCCAGGTTTTGCCAATGCTGACGGCAGTGGTGAAATCAAAGGGCGTTTGCCATCGAGTTTTTCACAAGAAAAGAGTTTGGGTTTTGGTGCCTCTTTGGTCCAAAGCTGGGGGCATTTCGGGGCGTCTTTGCAAAGAATGGAAGATACTTACGGCATTCCCACCGATGAGCGCGCATTCATCGACCTAAAGCAAACTCGCTTTGATATTGATAGTGCGATTTTCCAATCCTTTCTGATTTTTGACGCGATCAAGTTTAAACTCGGATCGACCGACTACAAACACACAGAAAAGATGGAAGACGGGACACCCGCGACGGACTTTAAAAATCGCACTCTGGAAACGCGTTTAACAGCGTCTCATGCTAATTTGGACGGTTGGGAAGGTAGCGTTGGGTTGCATACAGAAGAAAGTAAATTCTCAGCTCTAGCTTCTGCCACAGGACGTGCAGACACTGTGCCGACGACGAAATCATCGTCAGTCGCCATGTTCTTGCTTGAGCAGAAAAAATTCAAGGACTTCACCGCCAGTTTCGGTGGACGTCTGGAAAACGTACGTCGCAATCCAGAAGCAGAATTTGCGCAACCTAATCGTAGTTTCTCATTAGGTTCATTCTCAGTCGGTGCGATGATTCCTCTCAGTCGTGATCTCGAAGTCGTCACTAGTCTTTCAACTGCTGAACGAGCACCTGGAACCGAAGAGTTGTATTCGAAGGGGCCACACGAATCAACGCTGACCTTTGATATTGGTGATGCACAATTGCGTAAAGAAACTTCGAGTAACTTGGAGTTTAGCCTGCAAAAAACCAGTGGCTTGTTGCATTGGAAAATCAATACCTTTGTTAATCGCGTCAGAAATTATGTCTATGGACAAGTTGATGGTGTCATGGTGAATGAAGAAGGCGAAGAAGACGCTTCAGGCGAATTTATGCAACGCCATTGGAGACAAGCGAATGCGACGATTCGTGGCGGAGAAGCGGAAATCGGTTACAACCAAGTTGGAGAGGGATTTTCTATTCGTGGTTTTGCTGATACCTCACGCGGCACTTTAGACGGTCGTGGAAATTTGCCTTTGCAGGCGGCAGATCGAATTGGAATTGATCTTGGTTTCCGTCACCAAGGCTGGCGCAATACCCTCAGTATTTTGCATTCACAACGTCAGGGACGTTTAGCCGCAAACGAACATTTCTCTACCCCAGCGTTCACCAAAGTCGACTTGAATTTGACTTATACACATCCGTATCAGTATTCGCAATTGACCTGGTTTATGCAGGTTAGAAATCTACTCAATCAAGATATACGTTTAGCGACTTCTGTGTTGAAAGAAACCGTGCCACAGCCGATGAGAAGCTTTAATGTTGGCGTGCGTGCAAATTTCTAAAACGCAGTTGATCCACGTAAAAGTAAAATTTTGTAACATTGCAACTCCCATTTTCGAGTTGGGACGTTAATAGTTGGAAGGCGAGACTGTGCCCGATTTCTTGACGAAGATGGGAAAAGGGTGCGGTTTAGCTTGAGAAAAGTGACGTTGTAGCATGTTAAAAAAGTATCGCAATTGCTCATATCGCTGGTTTGGCTTGAATTTTCTTTGACTTTGCCTAAAGCTTCGCCGTATTAGTAAGCAAAAAGAGATGAATTCCGACTATACTTCTGTGGTGGGATAGCAATTGCTCATGTAATATATTTGACATGAGATAGGTCGATACGTAAAGATGTTAAAAAGTTATATTTAATTCATAAGTTAGGTTGCTGTGGGGATTTTTAAGCTTTTCGGAAAGAAGACTGGTCGCGAAGAGGATACTACCTCTGAAAAACCACTTTCCAAGAAACCTCGGTCTAAAGGTAAAAATACCGTTATTGGACAAGTCCAAGATGACGAGGCCTTGACACATCTAATGACCGAGAAAAAGCATATTGCGCGCGCCACGGAGCGAAAGATCGATGCTATTGAGTTTGAGATGTCGCGCGATATGGGACGCCCCAAGTCTTTGCAACCCAAGCCTACACCTGGGGACCCATTAAAACGAACCGAGCCGAATCAATTTCACACGGACTTCGTCGCCACAGATTTTCAAAGTACGATTGCCCTTAGTTTGCCAACCACCGAACTGTTGTCTGGGCATACGGAAATTCAAGTGCACGCAGTTTCTCAATCGGAATCAGTACCTTTACTGGAGGAAGCCGCGATTCTGTTTGCAACAGGCCAGATAAAGGTAGCTGAGCATATGTTGCGCAGCGTGATTGACCAAGATAACTTGGGGAATGCGACAGCGGTTGCTTGGTTTATGCTCTTCGACTTATATCAAATCGAACAGAACCAATATGCTTTCGAAAGTCTTTCACTTGATTATGCAGGGAAATACGAGACATCCCCACCGGTGTGGCGAAATCTTGAACCAGTCGTCGAGAAAGACGAAGACGATAGCGACAATAAGGCTACGCCTAATTTAAGTTTCCCCGCGAGTCTTGATGGTGACATCATCAAATTGCTGCAGCGTCTAAATACACTGAGTGAGCAGCACAAAGTTCTCAAACTCGACTTCGGTAGAGTGAAACAAGTTGACCCGGTTGGTTGCGGACTATTGCTCCGTGCTCTGCGTAATTTGAAGAAAACAAAGCACGATTTGATTGTCGTTGGTGCGCAAAACTTAACGGCACAGATTCAGGCAATTCTTGAAGTCGGTCGCCGTGATGAAACAGAAGCGCCATGGCTATTGCTGATGGAAATTTTGCAGTTGCTGCAAATGAAGGAAGCTTTCGAAGAAACGAGTATTGACTACTGTGTTACCTTCGAAGTGTCGCCACCTGCTTACGAAGCGCCCGTTAATAAGATCACGACTGCAGTCGCGGAGCCACAATCTCCAGTGACTGAAACGCGGCCTGAATCATTTATGATGCCACGCGTGATCGAAGGTAAGACGGAAGCTTTAGTGGCCGATATTGCGGAATATGCGAAATCCCACGATTTTGTGATTCTAAATTGCTCACAACTTGAACGTGTTGAATTTGGTGCTTCAGCACAGTTGTTAAACGGTCTCGTGCCGATTTCCGGCAGCGGTAAAACCATACAGTTCAATGAAGTCAATTACTTGGTGATGCATTTGTTTAATGCGATGGGCCTGAAAAATGTCGCGGCAATCGTGCCGAGAAAACAATCGTAATCGCTGATTCGCAGAAAAACTCGCGCCGATTCCGGTGCGTAGCCTTGTAATTCACAGAACCTCCCCCAATTTCTACATTCACTTAGCGCACTGCTCAATCGCGTTTTGGGCTAGTCGAGCTGCATTTAAAGAGGATTTTATGGAACAATTTCATGGCACGACCATTCTGACCGTAAGACGCGGCAACGTGGTCGCTTTGGGCGGAGATGGGCAAGTTACACTCGGCAATATCGTAATGAAGGGAACCGCGCGTAAAGTACGTAAGCTCTATCACAATAAAGTGCTGGCCGGATTTGCCGGCGGAACTGCTGATGCTTTCACATTGATTGAGCGCTTTGAGTCTAAATTAGAAAAACACCAAGGCCATTTGATGCGCGCCTCGGTGGAGTTAGCCAAAGATTGGCGTACCGATCGTATGTTGCGTCGCTTAGAAGCCATGTTATTGGTTGCAGACAAGGACACAACTCTTGTGATTACGGGTAATGGCGATGTGCTCGAGCCCAATGATGGTATTGGTGCGATTGGTTCAGGTGGCACTTATGCGCAATCCGCAGCAATGGCCTTGTTCCATAATACCGACTTGTCTCCGGTTGAAATTGTGAAGAAATCGTTGACGATTGCTGGAGAGCTATGTATCTACACCAATCTTTCTCACACCATTGAAACTTTAGAATAAACGCCGCCATCGCCGGCAGTTAGAGAACTGAAAATGACAAGCATGAATATGACCCCGCAGGAAATCGTTTCCGAATTAGATAAACACGTTGTTGGTCAAGATAAGGCAAAGCGTGCAGTTGCGATCGCTTTGCGAAATCGCTGGCGCCGTCAACAGGTTGCTGATCCGCTACGTCATGAAATCACACCCAAGAATATTTTAATGATCGGCCCAACAGGTGTCGGCAAAACTGAAATTGCTAGACGTTTGGCGAAGCTGGCAGATGCACCTTTCATCAAAATTGAGGCGACTAAGTTCACCGAGGTAGGCTATGTTGGGCGCGATGTCGATACTATTATTCGCGATTTGGTCGATATCGGGATTAAGCAAACTCGTGAAAGTGCGATGCGCAAAGTCCGCGCTCGCGCTGAAGATGCCGCTGAAGATCGCGTACTCGACGCCTTGTTGCCGCCAGCCAGAGATTTCGGTATCGCTCAAGATTCGACAAGTGACGCTTCAGCGAACACCACACGCCAAACTTTCCGTAAGCGTTTGCGGGAAGGTAGTTTAGACGACAAAGAAATTGAAATTGATGTGGCCGAAGTCGCTCCGCAAATGGAAATCATGGCTCCACCAGGAATGGAGGAGATGACAGAGCAGATTAAGTCGATGTTCTCGGGTGCCAATCTGGGGCGTAAGAAATCGAGGAAGTTGAGGATCAAAGAAGCCTTGAAATTGTTGATTGAAGAGGAAGCCGCCAAATTAATCAACGAAGATGAGATGAAGCAGGAAGCGATTAAGAATGTCGAGCAAAATGGTATCGTGTTCCTAGATGAAATCGATAAGATTGCTTCGCGTTCGGAAGCCGGCGGTGCTGAGGTCTCTCGTGCTGGTGTGCAGCGTGACTTGCTGCCCTTGGTTGAGGGGACAACTGTGAATACAAAATTCGGCATGATCAAGACCGATCATATTTTGTTTATTGCATCAGGTGCTTTTCATTTCGCGAAACCTTCAGATTTGATACCAGAGTTGCAGGGGCGTTTTCCGATTCGCGTTGAGCTCGAGTCACTATCAACCTCCGATTTTGAGCGGATCTTGACCAGTACTGATGCTTGCCTAACTCGACAGTACGAAGCATTACTGGCGACCGAAGGGGTTAAATTGGAGTTCTCAGCTGAGGGAGTGCAACGTTTGGCGAGCATCGCTTATTCAGTGAATGAAACAACGGAAAATATCGGTGCACGTCGTCTCTATACTGTGATGGAAAAATTGTTAGAAGAGATTTCTTACGAAGCACATCAAAATAGCGGTAAGACCTTAGTGATTGATGCCGCTTACGTCGAGCAGCGATTGCAAGCTTTGTCGGTAAATGAAGATTTATCACGCTACGTACTCTGATCAATTATTCCCACAGTGTAGCTAGAGAAATGGTGGATTGAGATGGCAAATAAAACAATGGGAACACGCCAAAAGCTGGTGTTTCGTTTAGATGCTTCTCAATCCAAACCGCGTAATCCCGTGGTGCAGGCCATGAAAAGTAGCGGTGCAGGCAGCCATAAGAAAAGCGTCTCTGCTCAAAGACAAGTGCACAAACAAGCGCTAAAAAAATTGCCAATTGACAGCGAAGCAGATTAGACTTGCTGTAAGGCATTATTAACCCACAATTTCGCGGTTTGAAGTCCTCTAGACGGGAGTCGTCGATGTCAGGATGTAGAAAACGTAAGCGTTTGTTTAAGTATCGTCGGCCTTTACGACGCAGAGACATGCTGACTCGCCTCTTGGTTGAGGTTGGTATCAGTTACGCCGAAACTTTGGGTTATGACAAAGCAGCCGAATTTCTACGTCAACGAAATGTGCCAGAAAGTGTGATAACACGCGTTATCGTCGAGTAAATCATTCACTTTTCGCGTGGCGTGACAGCAAACGTTCAATCATCTGTGTCGCCGGCACATTGTCAAAAAGTACGCCTGCGACCGCATCCGCAATCGGCATTTCGATTTGTAGTTGTTGCGCCATACTCCGCACAGTTTGTGCGCAGCGCACACCTTCGGCGACATGCCCCAGTTCCTTCACGATAATGTCCAGCGATTTGCCTTCGGCCAGTGCTAACCCAACTTTCCGGTTGCGCGATAAATTACCGGTACAAGTCAGGATTAAATCACCTACACCTGTTAGCCCCATCAAGGTCTCCATTCGACCACCGAGCGCCAAGCAAAGCCGACTAATTTCGGCCAAACCACGCGTCATCAAAGCAGCACGCGCATTTAGACCCAGTCCTAGACCATCAGCGACACCTGTGGCGATGGCTAGGATATTTTTAACAGCCCCACCGACTTCAACACCGACGACATCGTCGCTGCTGTAAACCCGCAAACTTTGACTGTGGGCTGCGCTGACTACTTGTTCACACAATATTTTGGAATTCGAAGCGATGGTCAGTGCACAAGGTAATCCTTGGGCTACCTCTTGAGCGAATGATGGGCCCGACAGAGCACCAGCCAGAACCTGTTCACCAAGTACTTGTTTAACCACCTGATGAGGCAATAATCCTGTGCCCTCTTCAAAACCTTTACAGAGCCAAACGACATTTTTCAAGGGATAAGGCTTGCACTTTTCTAAACTGGGGCGTAGTCCTGAAACTGAAGTGGCAATAATCAATAAGCCATCTTCGAGGGCATGACGCACAGCTGCATCGAAATCTGCTGTCGCGGTCAGATTGTTTGGCAGATGAAAGCCCGGTAAATAGTGGAGGTTCTCACGTTGATCTTGGGCTGCGTGCATTGCTTCAACGTTACGTCCCCAAAGCATGACTTGGTTCTTTGCGGCGAGCGAGATTGCTAAAGCGGTGCCCCAAGCACCGGCGCCCAACACGGAAATATTCATGATCTACCTATTTGATTTGTCTAAAATCTGGAGGGGTATGCGGTCAGAACTAAGAACGGACTCGCATAATTCGAATGTGAATGACTACAGGCCCCAGACCTCGCTGATGCGCACAAAGCCTGTTTGGCCATCGCGATGCTTAACTTTGACCCATGCACCCGCTGGCGGTTCAGCCATTTCAAGCAAGACATGTTTGTCCGCACTAAATAGCATCGTGGATGCTTCTTCAGGTGCCACACGAATTCGCGCATTTGTCGCTTTTACCACGAGGTTACGGCGTGTCACCAAATCTTTGGACTCGACCCAAGTAAATTCGCCGCTCGCATCACGCACCCTGCACCAGGCGCCTTGGGTGAAGATGACTTCTAATGGCATCCCAGCAGGTGCTACATACTTCTTGATGCCATGGAATGTCGGCGTGTCGTACATGATGATGGGCGAAGGCCCAACCGAGCGAAATTCTGCAGCGAGGGAGGCAGCACTAATGCCAGAAAGGCCAATAAACAAAAGTGAAGCAAGGTAGCGCATGAATGTACCTAACAAGGAAGTCGACAGTGCAGCGATCTTACAAGGCGCAGATCAATCCGTAAAGCGAATGCCTTCAATATGCTGCGGTGATAGGAATTGCAGACAAAATAAAACCCGTTGCCGACGATGCCGGTCAACGGGTTTGCGTAAAACTGAATTAGTGCGTTGTCGCAGCTGCGTCAGTGTTACCAGCTTCTGCCAATTTAGCTTGTTCAGCCATGTTAGCCAAGCGTTGTTGGTAGAACGCTTCGAAGTTAATTTCTGTCAAATGAATTGGTGGGAAACCAGCGCGTGTGATTGCATCAGCAACGTTAGAACGCAAGTATGGATAGATGATGTTAGGGCAACCGATGCCTAACAATGGATCCATTTGGTCTGCTGGGATGTTACGTGCTTCGAAAATACCTGCTTGTTTCGCTTCAACCAAGAAAGCAACCTTGTCTTTGACTTTTGCAGTAACTGTAACTGTTACTGTGGATTCGAAGATGCCTTCAGCCAATGGTTCTGCAGCAACGTCTAAAGTTACTTCGATACTTGGCGCTTCTTGTTCCAGGAAGATTGCTGGGGAATTTGGTTGTTCGAGCGACAAATCTTTCAGATAGACGCGTTGAATTTGAAATACTGGCTGCAGATTTTGGTCGGACATGTGAGACTTTCTGAAATATTGTGTAAATTGATCATGAACTGCTTGTTCCTACATAGGATTGAATTCAGGGAACTCAAGTCCCAAGCCTCCTATTGTAGCAAGCGACCTTTAAAAACCGCAATCAAAGCCGCTTGTGCAGTGCATTTTATGTTGGATTTAGCAGTGCATCGAGCTTTCCAGCGCGGTCCAAAGCCGACAAATCGTCAAAACCGCCGACATGTGTTTCCCCAATGTAAATTTGAGGAACAGTTCGACGCCCTGTCTTTTGCATCATTGCCTCGCGTACAGCTGGGTCGAGGTCAACGCGTACTTTTTCAATTTCCGCAACACCTTTTGCTTTTAAGAGGCGTTCAGCCATCACGCAATAGGGACAAACTGCAGTGCTATACATCAAAACATGGGCAGCCATGATTACTCCTTTTTTACTTCACTGTAGGCAGGCTTTGTGCTTTCCACTCAGCAACGCCGCCATCTAAACTAAATGCTTGTTCAAAGCCCGCTTTGTTCAAAATATTCACCGCAGTTCCTGAACGAACGCCGGTTTGACATACGGTAATGACAACGTGCGATTTTGATTTTTCAATTTCACTAACGCGATTCGCTAATTCATCGATGGGAATATTTTTAGCGCCTGGCAAGTGACCAGAGGCAAATTCGTCTGGATTGCGGACGTCCAACACCAAAGTTTTACCTTGGTTCATGTACTGTGTTGCCTGCAGTTGAGAGACGCGTGCGCCACGTCTTTGTATGCTAGGTAACATCAAAGCGATACCGGAAACGACGGCGATAGAGATCAAAAGTAGATTGTCGGTAATGAAATTCACGGTTTTCCCGAAGTAAGAATGGTTATAAAGAAGCGCCTCATTATAAAATAGAAGCTGATTTTAGTTTTGATCCAATCAAAAACTTCTGAAAACTCTTATTCTTCCCTTGTTCATTTCTTACTCACGTAAATATTATGTATAAAATTGTATTGATGCGTCATGGCGAATCCACCTGGAATTTGGATAACCGCTTCACTGGCTGGACCGATGTTGATTTGACCGAAAAAGGCGTAGCTGAGGCGCGTCAAGCTGGTAAGTTGTTGAAAGAAGCAGGTTTTACTTTTGATTTGGCTTTCACCTCAGTACTCAAACGTGCGATCCGCACTTTGTGGGGTACGCTCGATGAGATGGACTTGATGTGGTTGCCAGTGGTTCATGATTGGCGCCTCAATGAACGTCATTACGGCGCATTGCAAGGTTTGAATAAAGCGGAAACAGCAGCAAAGTATGGTGACGAACAAGTCTTGGTATGGCGCCGTAGTTACGACACCCCACCAAACGCTTTAGATGAAAACGATGAACGCACATCCTACAAAGACCCACGTTACGCCAGTTTGAAACGTGAACAAATTCCTCTGACAGAATGCTTGAAAGACACGGTACAACGCGTTGTGCCGGCATGGAATGATGCGATTGCACCAGCGATTCGCTCAGGCAAGCGCATCATCATTTCAGCTCACGGCAATAGTTTGCGCGCCTTGATCAAAATGTTGGATGGTATTAGCGATGCTGACATCGTTAACTTGAATATCCCGAATGGACAACCACTGGTGTATGAATTGGATGCTGATTTGAAGCCAATTAAGAGCTACTACTTGGGTGATCAAGAGGCGATTCAAGCTGCTTTGCAAGCCGTTGCCAGCCAAGGAAAGTCTAAATAAACAATGCAGCATTTACAATCGCTGCAATCCCCAACTAGGCGATGGGCGTCACGGTTTTCCGTGAGGCCTATTGCTGCTTGTCTGGTCGTTTTAGGCCTAATGAGTTTGAGCGTCAGCGTGGATGCGCAGACATTACGCTCAAAGGAAAAAAAGAAAGTTGAGGCAGAGCGCACAGAGTTACAAGAAAAACTCGACACGCTAAAGAAAGACATCCGCAAAACTGAAACGGCAAAAGAACGCGCGGTCGACGCTTTAGAAGAGTCTGAGCAAGCGATATCGGACGCCAATCGTGCGATCCTTGACTTGCAAGCTGAGCAGAAGAAAGCCGAAGCACGTTTGCAAGCTCTCATGGACGAGGCCAATCGTTTAACGGCGCAAGTTGATAAGCAAAAGCAACAATTATCAGATTTCCTGAAACAGCAATACATGCATGGCGATAGCGATCGCATTAAGCTGTTATTGTCTGGCGAAAATCCAAATCGTATCAATCGTGATTTGCAGTACATGAGTTATGTCTCAAAAACACAAGCGAAGATGATTGATGCGCTTAAAGTGACCCTTGATGAAGTTGAAAAGAATCGTCAGCAAGCGCAAGAGGCTAAGGAAGAGTTAGACGAGATCGCACAAGAAGAGAAGCAACACAAAAAAGGCCTTGAGTCGCAAAAAAAGAAACGCGCTGCGCTGTTGGCGGAGTTAGCCAATAAATTGCGCGCCCAACGCAAAGAAGCTGAGAATTTGCGTCGTGACGAACAACAACTGAATAGCCTCATTCGTAAGCTCGAAGAACAGGCGAGACAAGAACAAATCAAGCAAGCGCAAGCCGAAAAACTACGCAAAGAACGTTTAGCGCAGGAAAAAGCACAGCAGAAAAATACGGCGAAAACTACCGAGAATGTTGACACACGACCCACAAAAAACGTCGCTGTCGAAGATACACCGATGTACAGTGTGCTCGATGGTAGTGTTTTTAGTAAGTTGAAGGGGCAAATGCGTTTACCTCTAAGCGGAGAGTTGTTGGCTAAATTTGGCAATAAACGGATTGATAGTCTCAATTGGAAAGGGCTCTTTATCAAGGCTGCAGAAGGAGCCGAGGTGAAGGCTGTGGGCCCTGGACGTGTGATGGTGTCCGGTTGGTGGCGTGGCTATGGCAATATGATTTTGGTTGATCATGGCGGTGAATACATCAGCATTTATGCTGGAAATCAGGCCGTGTTAAAAAACAAAGGTGACACTGTCAAAGCCGGAGAAACTATCGCCACCGCGGGTAATACCTTCGGCGCCGACGAATCAGGGCTATACTTTGAAATGCGCTTTAAAGGGCAAGCTTTCGATCCCATGGCTTGGGTACGCAAATAGTTTACAAAGCACGGCGTTTTGTCGCCTGCACATTTTCTCCTTCTCTGGAAGGCTGGTGGAAGAATCATGAGTAGTAAGTTAAAAAATTTGGGCTTGATCGGTTTCGGCATGGTGGCAGGTGTTGCTGCCTCCTTGCAGTACTCCGCATTGGCGCAAAAGAATGCACCAGCAGCGCTGCCTCTGGAAAAACTGAGTGAGTTCTCTGAAGTTTTTGGCATGATCAAGTCCGACTATGTCGAGCCTGTCGATGATGAAAAGCTATTGTCTGAGGCAATTAATGGCATGGTAAGTTCGCTCGATCCCCATTCTGCTTATCTTGATCAAAAAGCCTTTAAGGAACTGAAGGAAGGAACAGAGGGGAAATTTGTTGGGCTGGGTATTGAAGTGGCGATGGAAGATGGCTATGTCAAGATCGTTTCGCCGATCGAAGATTCACCTGCTTTTCGCGCGGGCTTGCAGCCTGGGGATCTGATTACCCGTATCGACGCTGTGCCGATTAAAGGACTCAGTATCGATGACGCGGTAAAGAAAATGCGTGGCGAGCCAGGTACTAAAATCGCGTTGACTATTGCTCGTAAGAGTGAGGATAAACCTATCGTTGTGAATCTGGTGCGCGAGTTGATCAAGCAACACAGCGTAAAGTCCAAGATGGTTGAGCCGGGTTACGCTTGGTTGCGCATCTCTCAGTTCCAAGAGCCGACGGTCGAAGAGTTGTCGAAAAAGATTCAAGCCCTGTATGCCCAAGATCCCCAATTGAAAGGCTTAGTTCTGGATTTGCGGAATGATCCGGGCGGGGTATTGCCAGGTGCGATCGGCGTGTCTGCTGCGTTTTTGCCGAAAGACGTAGCTGTGGTTTCAACTAATGGTCAAGTTGAGGATTCGAAAGCAACTTACTATGCCAAACGAGAATTCTATGGCGCTCGCGCTGGCAATGATCCTTTGAGTAAACTGCCAGCCGCAATCAAGTCTGTGCCACTGGTGGTATTGATTAACACCGGTAGCGCATCAGCTTCAGAAATTGTTGCTGGTGCACTGCAAGACTATCAGCGCGCGACGATTTTGGGTACGCGCAGTTTTGGCAAAGGCTCGGTACAAACTGTGCATCAAATATCAGAAGATACTGGAATTAAGATCACAACAGCGCGTTACTACACACCCAATGGGCGAGCGATACAAGCGAAAGGCATCATGCCTGACTTGTATGTCGAAGAGACAGAAAATGGTGATGGCTTTAATAGCTTCCGTTCGAGAGAGATCGACTTAGATAAACACTTAAAGAACGATAAAGAAGCTGAGAAAGGCGTCGATCAAGAAAAGTCGCGTGTCGACGAACTTGAAGAGGAGCAACGTTTAATTGCGCTGGCTAAAAAGACCAAACCTTTGGAATTCGGAAGCAAGGAAGATTTTCAATTGCGTCAAGCGCTCAATCATCTGAAGGGCTTGCCAGTGAAGTTGGCGGCGGCGCCAGAGCTTAAAGGAGATGAGCCGCAACAGAAGCCCACACCCACTAACAAAAAAACGAAATCCGAGCCAAAGAAAAAGCAGTAATTTTTTCTTTTCACTTCTCTTCAATTCTTTCGTGCTGAGATCATGAATGATAAACAGCTGTTGCGTTATTCTCGCCATATCCTTCTTGATGCAATCGGTATCGAAGGGCAGCAAGCTATTCTAGCGGCAAAGGCTTTGGTGGTTGGCGCGGGCGGCCTAGGTTCGCCGCTGCTGATGTATCTTGCTAGCGCAGGTCTAGGCCAAATCACCGTGGTTGATGACGATCAAGTCGATTTGACGAATCTACAAAGACAGATCGCGCACGGCGATCAACGTGTAGGCATGAACAAAGCGCTGTCCGCGAAGATTGCGATGCATGAATTAAATCCTGATGTGATTGTGCATGCTTTGGAAGAACGTGTGTCTGGCGAGCGCTTAGATGAACTTGTGGCGCAAGCGGATTTGGTTTTCGATTGCACTGATAATTTCAAAACACGTCACGCCATTAATGCTGCATGCGTGAAATCTAAAGTGCCATTGATTTCGGGAGCGGCTATCGCGTTTGATGGTCAGATCAGTGTATTTGATTTGCGTCGATCTGATGCGCCTTGTTATGCTTGTTTGTTCTCTCCAGAACAGAATTTCGAAGAGGTACGCTGCTCGACTATGGGGGTGTTCGCGCCACTGGTCGGCATCATTGGCAGCATGCAAGCAGCCGAGGGGCTCAAACTGCTGATGGGAGTTGGTGAATCGCTCAACGGCAGACTGCAAATCTTAGATGCGCTCAGTATGGAGTGGTCGCAAATCCGTGTCCCTAAGAATTTGGATTGTCCTGTTTGCGCCGGCAGCACTTAAAGTAGAACTCTACGTGCCGGCATCATACCCCTCAGAGAATTTGCTAGCATCACGTCCTCCGCACTCAATAACTCCTCAACACTGATCGATCGTTCTTGAATTCGAAGGGCTGGATCGGCCAGCATTTTTTGTCTCATAATGCTTGGCAATACGCCATCTGATAAGGGCGGCGTGTACCATGCAGAGCCGAGGCGAACGAAGACCGCGCTGCGCCCACCTTCGGTGACCTTGCCATCGCGATTGATAAAGATAGCATCAAATGCGCCATGTTTTTCAGCGCGCTGCCATGCTGTATCGTATTGCTCGCGTATGCTGCTTTTGTGCGCGAGGAACAAGCTAGGTAAGCGGCAAACTTCGTGCTCGAAGAGAAATCCCACATAATCATCACGTCTTTTGAGTGGTGTTAACGGCGCGGTTTGGATATCTACGCTACCGTCGTGATACAAACTCAATTTAAATCGATAGGCTAAGCCCGGCTCTAAGTTTTGGCATTGTTCTTGAACTCGAGTATTGAGGTCTTGTGGGTCGAATTGAAAGCCAAAAAAATGCGCTGAATTTCCCAAACGTTCAAGGTGTAAAGGCCAGTCGCGACAAGCGTCTTCGCGCGTAGCATACATCGTTTCAAATAGCGAAAAACTTGGCTGCAACCCGGTGAGGAAGCGCGCCTTCAATTGACACTCAGCGTACTCATCGTTTGCCTCGCTATCATAAACAATACCTGCGCCAACACCCATGCGGCCTTTACGTTCGCCCTTACTATCCTCTGCATCGAGTTCGAGCGTGCGAATCGGGACGGATAAGCAAAAATTCGCAAGCGTGTGGTCTTGAGTTGGTGGAGCAAACCAACCGATAGCTCCCGTGTATAAACCCCTATGCTCGGTCTCGATTTCGTCAATGATTTCCATCGTACGTTTTTTGGGTGCACCCGTAATCGACCCGCAAGGAAATAAGGCACGCATTACGGTTGCGAGAGACAATTCTGGCCGCACTTTCGCTTCTATGGTTGACGTCATCTGCAGTACGCTGCTGAACCGGGTTACCTCAAAAAGACGTGGCACATGGACAGAGCCGGTTTGCGCGATTCGTCCAAGATCATTGCGTAAGAGATCGACAATCATCAGATTTTCTGCGCGATTCTTACTATCTTGACTGAGGCGTTCAGCTCTGCGCGCGTCTTCGCTGACATCGCCAGTTGCGGCAGAAGTCCCCTTCATCGGGCGCGCTGTCAAATTTCCTTGTTCATGACGTACAAAAAGTTCAGGTGAAAAAGACAATACAGCTTCGCCATTTTGCAATTGAATTAGAGCACCGTAGGGAACGGGTTGCCGCTCTCGCAAAGCGAGATAGAGTGCGACAATAGAGCCAAAACTTTGGAAGTGCAGGCGGTAGGTGTAATTGACTTGGTAGGTATCTCCAGCCGCGATGTAAGCGCGTATCTTGGAAATTGCCTCAGTAAATTCAGTTTGATCGACGCTTGAACGTAGAGAGTGAATGCCTGAAGTTTGTGTTTTCGTTCTTGCGATCAGCCAAGCTTTTGCTTGTTCTGATGTAAATGTCTGACAAGCCCTAAAAATCAAGACTCTTGATGGCCTCTGGGGTTGTGACTTCAGCGTTTTGAGCCCATGCAGTTGGGCGCCGGTTTCATATTGCAATAATGCGACAGCGTGATGCCCTTGATGAAGTTCGCCTTCTGCCACCGCCCACATACTTTCCCATTCGTGTTCAGAAGTGCAGACCAGTTCTTTGACTAAGTCCGTGTAAAGGCGACAAATATTGCTACCAGCCTGCGCATCGTCCAATAGGACGAAACAGCCAAGTGGCGCATCAGCGGTTGGATCGATGGGGGTTGGTTGATACACAATGCTTCGAATACGTTTAAGTTGCGCGTAGTTTACTCGGAGAAGCGAGAGTCTGCACATGCGTGCTATCTTTTTGTTATGGCAAGGACGAATTGTACGTTTGCGCTTGAACATGTCGTCCAAATTCGTCGTCAAGCGTTAGCTATGGGCAGAGGGTATAAACACGCTATAATGTAGCGATCAGGTACCTGCGCTGGCGTCATAGCATTTGACCTGAGTTTGTGTTTCAGATCATCATTACGGGTTCCATTTCAATTTTCAAGTTTAACTACACATTACTGCCATGAAAAAATCCCCTATCGCCCTGGCGGCACTCTTGTTGGCAATTGGCTCCGCTTCCGTTGCTTCGCTCTCAACAGCCTATGCCCAAGAAAAGAAAGATCCAGCTAAGCAGGAAGTGATTCGTCAAGAATGGTCCAAGCCTTATACTGAAATTCAGACCTTGATTGGTAATAAACAATTTGCCGATGCGATGGTAAAGATCGAAGCATTGAATGCCTTCGAGAACAAGACACCGTATGAAAAATTCTTCCTGAGCCGCACAAAGGCGGTTGTAGCATCTAGCACAGGAGATAATAATCTTTTGGCAAAGTGCTTCGAAGAGATGATCAACAGTGACTTCTTGACGAGCGCTGAAAAATCGAAGTACTTAGAGGCGATGGCAGGTATTTTCTTTAATGAGAAAAAATATGTGGAATCACAAGCCTGGACGCTAAAAGCCTTGGCGCAGGACAAAGACAATACTTTGTTGCAAGACTTATTGGTTCGTAATTACTACCTACAAGACGATTACGTTAACACTGTCGCAGAAGTTAAAAAGCAAATTGATGCGGATATAGCTGCAAAACGTGTTCCTACAGTTGATCGTTTACGTTTGTTGCATGGCGGTCATGCCAAGATGAAAAATAATGAAGGTGTTACAGCAGCTTTAGAGTTGTTGGTGACATATCACCCAAGCCGCGAATATTGGGCAGACTTGCTGTACCGTTTGCCAAACAATAAAGGTTTTTCGGATCGTTTGCGTTTGGATTGGTATCGTTTGTTGATGAAGACTGGAAACATGGAAGACGATACTCAGTTTATGGAAATGGCTGAGATTGCTTTGTTGGCAGGTTTGCCTTTGGAAGCGAAAGAAGCCTTGGAATATGGCTTCAAGAACGGTATTTTGGGTAAAGGCAAGAACGCATCCAAGCATAAGCCATTGTTAGACAAGGCGACAAAACAAGCTGCTGACGATGCTAAATCCTTAGATGCTGGCGAAACAGCTGCTCGTGCAGGTAAAAATGGTTTGGGTATGGTCAACATGGGTTACAACTTTGTGATCCATGGCCAATTCGAACGCGGTATCGCTCTGATCGAAGCGGGTATGGCTAAAGGTGGTTTGAAAGCACCAGAAGAAGCGAAACTGCATTTGGGTATGGCTTATTTGGCCGCAGGTAATCGCGCTAAAGGTGAAGAAGTCTTGAAGACAGTGACTGGTGCTGATGGCTCTAGCGATTTGGCTCGTTACTGGATTTTGTTTAAGCAGTAATTGAATTAGGCTGAACCGATTTGAATTGGTTCAGCTTTCGTGAAGTACCAAGTTTTAAGGACAAAAAAATGCGTGAAATGAACTGACCCCAAATAGTTGGACAGCTTGTTAGTTATGCATAGGAGGGCTGATTTCTGTATTGAACAGGACTCAGCCCTTTTAGTTTTAACTTGATTCGGTCGTTATTATAGTAGTGAATGTATTCTTTGATGCCCAGTTCAAGTTGCTCGACACTTGTGAATTTATTGAGATAAAAGAACTCTGTCTTTAGAACGGCAAAGAAACTCTCCATTGCAGCGTTGTCTAGGCAATTACCTTTGCGCGACATACTTTGCACAAGACCCCGTGATGCTAGTGATGTTTGATATGCTTGCATACGATACTGCCATCCTTGGTCAGAGTGCAAGATCGGTTTATCCTTTGGCGATAGTCGTTTGAAAGCCTTTTTAAGCATCGTATCAATCATTTTATATACGGG
>CANHZI010000002.1 GCA_947464955.1 Oxalobacteraceae bacterium | reverse complement strand
CCAAGTCGCCTCCAGTCGGGCAATTCAAGATGATTGGCTAAGAAATGAATGGGTTCGTCGAGCATGGCGACGAAGGTTAACAGGATAGTGGAACGTTTACAAGTCCCAAATAAAAAAATGCCGCTCAGTCTTAACTGAACGGCATTACCTCAACGTAGGGGATTTTTCTTTTTATCGCTTGTTGGTATAAACAAACTACATTTTCATCTAAGCGGGAAAATCCTGAACCGATTAAAATGTGGCTTTGCATTCTCGTTGCAATATTCTTTGCAAATTCCATATGAGCTATCTCACGATTGAAGACACGATTGGCAACACGCCACTTGTGCGTTTACAACGCCTTCCAAGCGAAGAAGCGCGGCGCCGCAACAACATAATTCTCGGTAAACTCGAAGGTAATAATCCAGCAGGTTCTGTTAAGGATCGTCCGGCCTTGTCGATGATAAAGCGCGCGGAAGAGCGTGGTCAAATCAAACCTGGTGATACTTTGATTGAAGCGACGAGTGGCAATACTGGTATTGCCTTGGCGATGGCGGCTGCGATGCGCGGATACAAGATGATCTTGTTGATGCCTGAACATTTGAGCGTAGAACGTCGTCAGAGTATGGCTGCCTACGGTGCTCAGATCGTTTTGACGCCGCAAGCAGGGGGCATGGAGACAGCACGTGACCTTGCAGAACAAATGCAAAAAGAGGGCAAAGGACTGATCCTAGATCAATTTGCCAATGCAGATAATCCCTTAGCGCATTACGAAGGAACTGGGCCTGAAATTTGGCGTGATACGGATGGTCGCGTCACCCATTTTGTCAGCGCGATGGGCACGACCGGTACTATCATGGGCGTTTCTTCATTTTTGAAAGAAAAGAATCCAGAAGTGCAGGTGGTTGGTGTGCAACCAGATGAAGGATCACAAATTCCGGGCATTCGCAAATGGCCAGAAGCCTATCTACCTAAGATCTATAACAAAGCAAAGGTCGACGCTTTGGAATATGTAACGCAATCTGCTGCTGAGGTTATGGCTAGACGTTTGGCTGTTGAAGAAGGAATCTTCTGTGGTATCTCTGCTGCAGGTGCATGCGAGGTAGCTTTGAGAATTTCAGAAACAGTGGAAAACGCAACGATAGTATTTATCGTTTGTGATCGTGGCGACCGCTACTTATCGACAGGAGTTTTTCCAGCATAGACGTGCCAAAAAACAACAATTTCCTCTAGGCTAGACAAGTATCTGGCCTTAAATACTAAAAAATCGAAGCTAGTCCAAGACTAAACTTCGATTTTTTTTGTTCGTACTCACGAAAAAATCAAGAGTTTGAGCTCGGATCTTTTGGTTTAAATTGCTTGTCGCTGATACGGAACTTAGCGCGACGATCGCCCATCAAGCCTCGCAAATCTTTGATGCTGACGTCACTAATTTCATGCATACGGATCAATAATGATGCGCCCACTGGCAAACGACGGTGACGAATCTTACTGATGACCGGTGGTGCAACTTCTAGCGCTCTAGAGAGAGCCGCATCATTTTTCAGATGCAATTGTTTGATCAAAGTATCCAAAAGGTTATTTGGATCGTAGTCGATTTCATCTGATTCAAGTTGTGTCAAGTTTGGCATCATTACCTCGTTATTGATGTTTATTTATGTTGCAGGAGGGCACTGTAATAAATTACTTAAACAGTAATACTATATCTTTAAAACAAAATTATCTACTTTTTAAGCAAGAAAACAATAAAGAAAATTGTTAAATCTATTGACACTTTCCTCGAAACCATCATAAATGTATCATTAGATAACATTACTCTAGTACAAAAAATTCTTATTTGCAATATTTTTTATCGTAAATGTCGGCAAAAAAGCCATAACATTTGGGCAATGGTATTTTATCTAGTTTTTTGTACGGGCTAAATTGATTGCTTTCCCTAAGTCAATTACTGACATCGCGTAAAAATAACTCCGATTGTATTGAGTAATAGCGAAGAAGTTTTCTGTTCCTAACCAATACTCAGTTGGGTCATCACCATTCTGTAAATCAATAACTCCATACATGATGTTCGTTGGCGCATTTGCATCAGGTGTTGTGAACCGAGGTTTCAACTGATCGAGCGTGAAGCTTGCTCTTAAGCCTTTCCCTAAAATATCCAGGAGTTCTTTGTTTTCAGTCTCCTGTGACAAATTCGTTGAATATAGCGAAGCTGGGAACGCATATGGCAGGCCTTTTTTCCATCCGTGCCGCACGAGGTAGTTCGCGACGCTACCAATTGCATCTGTTTCTGAACCACGAAGATCAATTTTTCCATCATGATCAAAATCGATCGCATAGCTACGAAGACTTGAAGGCATGAATTGACATAGTCCAATTGCTCCTGCGTAAGACGCTTTGATTTCTAGTGGATCAATTTTCGATTCTCTGGACCAGAGTAACAATTGGATCAGTTCATTCTTGAAGAAAGCGCTACGTTGTTCTTTGTTCGGTGTGTCAGGGTAAGAAAAAGCGAGGGTGGTGATGGCATCAATCGCATTGAATTTGCCCATATTTTTGCCATAGATGGTTTCAACACCAATCAAGCCGACGATGATCTCAGCTGGAATGCCAAATTCTGATTCCACCTGTTGTAATACTGGCTCATTCCTCTCCCAGAACAAGAGACCCGCATTGACTCTAGCGGTTTCCACAAATCGTGATCGATATACTTTCCAATTTTTGGGTTTGCCAATGGGCATTGGCTTCATAGATTGGACTGCAGCTTCGACAAAGCGTACTTTCTCGAAGATGCGATCAAATTCTGCCGAATCAAATTGATGTTGAGTCAGCATGACTTGCTTCAATTCTTGAATACCCTTCCATTCAAGAAAATGGACGTTTTCTTTGATAATCTGAGAGTTGATTACTTTCGCTGTCTGCTTCTTTTTTTTATGCTTACTATTCGTTCCGCTATTTGCATCTGCACTGTGCAATAAAATTGTCGTGAGCAAAGCGAGTGTGAGCGAGCTTCGTAAAATTTTCAAAATGTTCTGCGCCAAAATGGTTGATTACTATTTTAATTGCTTGAGTCTCTGCATTATATCGTTGAGACGTCGGGCATCTGACTGCTTTCCATACTTTTGATCGATGTAATAATGAATTATTTCTTTGGCGATCAGATAGTCTTCCTGACTGAGTTGTGTACGCAGGCGTGCCAAGAAATCATGTGGCCCTTCTGAGTTTGCTTTAATTAATCCTTTCTTTGACAAAGTTTTGCAAAATCGAGAATATAGTTCGTCGATTGGTACAGGCTTTGCTCGGCGTTTGAGCAATGGCATCGCCATTAGTCCAAGAATTGCAAGACCAATCAAGAATAAATTGATAAGACCTTTTTGCCAGTCAACATCCTTTAGCCCGAGTGATCTTAGAATATCATTTTGTTTATTCTCATTGTAGTTCAGGACCCATTGATTCCACGTATTGTTCAGCGCACTCCAACGCATGCGGATTTCGTTGATGAATCCATTTGCCCCCATCATTTGATTGACCAAACCGTTAATACCAGAGTTTTGTTGGGTTGCGTTGAGATTCTTTAATATTCTGTCAGGCGCAACTGCTGCCGTTGGATCAATACGGACCCATCCTGATTGATCGAGCCAAACTTCAACCCAGGCATGGGCATCGGATTGGCGTACTTCGTAATAGCCATCTTGAGTGTTTAAACTACCTCCTTGGTACCCAGTGACAATTCTTGATGGGATATCTAGGTAGCGCATTACGATGGCAAAACTGCTCGCATAGTGCTCGCAGAATCCAGCGCGAGTGCGAAACAAGAAGTCATCTATGGTGTTTCTGCCTAGTGGTGGCGGTTCTAGAGTGTAGAAAAATGACTCGTTTCGAAAATGGGAAAGTAGTGCCGTAATTCGTTCTTTTGGTGTTGAGAATTGACGCTTAATCTGTTCTGCAAATGCTGCTGTTTGCGGGTTAAAGCGACGAGGAAGTGTCAGTGCTTGCCTTAAGGCGGAGGAGTCTGCTTCTGTACCAAAGAGATATTGCGGATATGAGATCACTTGGTAGCGCAAACGATTTTGCAATGGGAATGAGGAAAGTAATTCCGCATTGCGGTTAAGATAGGCTGTACCCCCCAGCACTTCTGGCGCTTTCACTGTGAGGTCGAGACCGAATAGAGTGTAGTTTCCGCTCGGTTCTAAAGTGATTTCTTGCCGAATTGCCTTACCCCCAACCCTCACTTGAGTGCTTTCTATAGGCCTTGAGTCCTTACCTTTATTTGATGCTGTCCAGGTGCGGCCATCGAAATCGTCGAGTGTGATCGCGCGCCAATATAGCTGGGATTTTTCTGGTGCACCATCAAGGAATTTCACTCTGAACACGAGCTCCTCAGACATCGCGAGCTTGCTAATATTGCCGGGTGACATCGAATCTGATAGGCCGCTGCGAGCGATGTTAGCGTCACTTGGTAAGCCCCACAATGGACCTTGAATTCGTGGAAACAGGAAAAAGCAGATGACTGTCAGCGGAATAGCAAGACCAATCATCTTGAAGATAATTCTGAGGCGTTGCCAGATGCTGGTCGTGCGCGCAGCAAATTGATAGGAAATTTGTGCCAGCAGAATTGCAATCGCGCTGAGGCTGACTTGCATTGCACTAACGAGGCTCTGTGAATCAAAGAAGCTAGTTAGTATCAAAAATAAAGCGAGAAAGACGATGACAAAAAGATCGCGTTTGGCGTGCATCTCTAGCATCTTGCAGGCGATCAGGATCAGTAGCATCGATACACCCGCTTCGCGACCGAAGAAACTTCGAAAATGCAAGAAGATACCACCCATCAAGAGCATCGCAACCGGTATTAAAATCAGCTTCGCCGGTAGCTCGCGGCCGGTCATGGTGAGCCATGTGCGCCAAATCATTACGGTTATCGAACTGCCGATTACCCATACTGGCGCGGAGCTAAAGTGATTACTGATCGCTAGAAAGCAAGCGAGAATCAGCAGCAGCGTGTCGGTTTTTTCGCGACTGAGATTTCGAAGTGAACGCACTTGAAATCTTGGAGTCCGCACGAGGAGTTTGGAGCTAGTCATTGCTTGCTCCCTGTGCTTGTTCTTGCAATCCATAGACGGCTAGTGCACTCAAACAAGCTTGCCGGTGATTGTCACCGCTTGAACTGGGAAAATAAATAGCACCCAAGCGAAAATCATATGGCAAGCTGAGGCGATCGGCCTCGAGTATCCAACTGGTCATGCGTGATAGCCGAAGTTCAAGATCGAGTTGCGGTGATAAATGACTGAAGTCTATCGATAGTGCACCTGCGGTGGTTCCGGTGAAATGTTTCGATACTAAGTTGCCTCCGGCATCTAGATCGATCCTGGCAATGTGCTTCCAAGATAAATGCTTGAGTGGATCTCCTTGCTGATAGCTGCGAACTCCTGAATAGTCTTCTTGACCACTAGTCGATTGGCCTGATTCCGTCGATTGCCCAATAAATGGCAAAGGTGGTGGTGTAGGTTCTGGTGCAGGATAGATCAAGACTTGTGCATCGGGTAGCCAAGTGCTCCAGGCTCGTAATAAGCCGAGTGGGAACCACGTTTGAAGTTGAATTCGAGGGCAGGCAAGGAAACCTCTGGTCGAGCTTGGGTAACTGAGCTTGAAAGTGGTTTCCTCATGTGCTTTCAAATCGAGAATATGTTCTAGACCTTGGCTCTTCTGGAATTGAACGTGAATTGCGAATCGTTCTAGTGCATGGGTATTATTAACTTTAAAAACAAACTCGGCTGGGTCGCCAGCGAAGACCGGTGCACCGCTTCGTGCACTTAATGTTAAGTAGGCTAGATTGCGGAAAGTGAATAGCGTGTTGACGACAACTAATCCCGCCAGCAGATAAGTCATGGCGAAGCCAAGATTGAGGTTATAGTTTGTGGCTGTTAAGAAGCAGATGATGAGGACGAACAAAAAAACCAAGCCCGCTTTGCTTGGTAGGGTGAAAACTCGGCGCTGCGTCAAAGTAACTTCACCGATTTCCGGTGATTTCTCTAGAAACAGATTTCGACGCACGCGAAGGCGTAGGGCTTGGATAAGTTTCATCTAAAAGTCGATCAATTACACTGGAACTTCTAGCATGAGTTGGTAAAGGAGCTCTTGACTGGCATTCGCCTTAGAGCTCACTGCTTTCAAAGGGCGTAAACGATGGGCGATTACCGGCAGAAGTACAGCCTGCACATCTTCCGGTAAGACATGATCTCGTCCTTCCAGTGCTGCCCATGCCCGTGCAGCTTGCAGTAGGGCGATTGCTGCGCGCGGACTCATTCCCTCTGCAAAGTGTTTAGATTCTCGGGTTGCTTGCGCAAGTTTTTGAATGTAGTCAACTAAAGAGGCTGAGACATGTATAGTCCTGACTTTACTTTGAATATCGACGAGCTCATCGGCTTGCATAATGGCGGACATTGTTCTTAACAGACTACGTCTGTCTTCGCCGAGCAGCAGCGCGCGTTCTGCCTTTGCGTCTGGGTAGCCGAGTGATAGGCACATTAAGAAACGATCTAACTGTGACTCTGGTAAGGTGAAAGTGCCAACCTGATGCGTAGGGTTTTGGGTGGCTATGACAAAGAACGGGTGTGGGAGTTCTCTCGTTTGTCCTTCGGCACTGACTTGTTGCTCTTCCATCGCCTCTAATAGCGCCGATTGTGTTTTTGGGGTGGCACGATTAATTTCGTCAGCGAGCAAGACTTGGGTGAAGATCGGACCAGGGTGAAAAACGAATTGCGCTTTTTCTCGCTCAAAAATAGAAACACCAATCACGTCAGTCGGTAACAGATCTGAGGTAAACTGCAGGCGATTGAAACGCAGGCCCAGAGAAATGGCCAAGGCATGCGCGAGGGTCGTTTTGCCGACGCCAGGCACATCTTCAATCAATAGATGGCCACCGGCCAGAAGGCAGACTAGAGACTGCTGAATCTGCTTTTCTTTACCGATAATCACCTGATTGAGTTGTTTTGCCACCTCATGGACTTTTGAAAACATATGTTTTTCCCATAGAATCAATAAAAAGTGCTGTAAATCAAGTTTATATTGAAACTCAATGAATAACCAAGCACTGTAGACAGCAAAGTTGGGTCATCGTATATGAAGATGGCATAGATTGCATTGATTCATGCAGAAATCGATTTAGGGGTTGCCGATGGCGAGGCCAGAGAAAATTCGTTTAGGTGAAATTTTGGTTCAGCAAAAGCTGATCACCGAAGAGCAATTACATTTTGCCTTGGCCGAGCAAAAACGCACTGGCCGCAAGCTTGGGCGAGTTTTTGTCGAAAATCGTTATGTCACCGAAGATCAGATTTCGCAGGCAATGGCGAAGCAGCTCAATATTAGCTTTGTCAATTTGCGTCAATACAATATAAAACCAGATGTCGTGAAGAAAATGCCGGAGCTACAAGCGAGGCGTTTTCGGGCCATCGTACTGGAGCAACGTGACAATGGTTTCTTGGTGGCGATGGTTGATCCCACCGATTTGTTCGCGTATGACGAGATTAGTCGTATCCTAAAAAGTACGATTTATCTCGCGGTCGTGAACGAAAACGACTTGTTGGCTGCGATTGATAACTTGTATCGCCATACCGAAACAATCACTGATCTCGCGCGTGAGCTTGAACAAGAATTGAGCGATGCCGATGTCGACATCGAATCTTTGGTGAGCGATACCGCAACCGAAGATGCGCCGGTCGTCAAATTACTGCAGTCTGTTTTCAATGATGCGACACAGGTACGAGCGTCAGATATTCACATCGAGCCGCAAGAAAAACGATTACAAATTCGGTTTCGTATTGATGGCATGTTGCATCTGCAGACCGAGGCTGACATTAAGATTGCGAGTGCATTGGCATTGCGTCTTAAACTCATCTCAGAGATGGACATTTCCGAGAAGAGGTTGCCGCAGGACGGGCGTTTCATCATTAAAGTTAGGCAGCAGCAAATTGACGTTCGTATCTCGACTATGCCGACTCAGTATGGCGAATCGATAGTCATGCGTTTATTAAATCAGAGTGGCGGAATTTTGAATTTGGACAAAATTGGAATGCCGCCAGAAATGTTAGCCCGCTTTCGAGCCATTATTCAAAAACCCAATGGCTTGGTCTTAGTAACTGGTCCAACGGGTAGCGGTAAGACAACGACTTTGTACGGAGCGCTTTCAGAGCTGAATCGCGAAGAGTGCAAATTGATTACCGTTGAAGATCCAGTGGAATATCGTTTGCCTGGCATTAATCAAGTGCAGGTGAACGATAAGATTGACCTGACTTTTGCTAAAGTCTTGCGCGCATCATTGCGGCAAGATCCTGACATTCTGTTATTAG
Source organism: Oxalobacteraceae bacterium (assembly GCA_947464955.1). GTDB lineage: Bacteria > Pseudomonadota > Gammaproteobacteria > Burkholderiales > Burkholderiaceae_D > Undibacterium. The sequence continues at coordinate 51,771 of CANHZI010000002.1, read as the reverse complement.
GTGAAATGCGTGATCAAGAGACTGCGCAAATCGGTATGCGCGCTGCAATGACAGGACACTTGGTTCTTTCAACACTGCATACTAACGACGCCATTAGTACCCCGATACGTCTTCTTGACATGGGGGTGCCGAGGTACATGATGGGGAGCTCTTTGCAAGCCGTGTTAGCTCAACGGTTGGTGAGGGTGATTTGTGAGAGTTGTCGCCAAGAACACACGCTTTCTTCGTCAGAACGTGAATGGCTCTCTGCTGATATGGGCACTCGTATCGATGAACATCAATATCAAGCAGGACGCGGCTGCGGTCATTGCAATGGCACAGGTTACCGAGGTCGAATGGGTGTTTACGAATTATTGGAAATGACGAAGTCTGTAGTCGATGCTGCCCATGCAGATGATAATGCAAAATTTATCGAGGCCGCAAAACAGCAAATGGCAGGAAACACATTACGCAAATACGCGATCGATTTGGTGTTGAACGGGATAACCACAGTGAGCGAAGCGATGCGTATCAGTAACCAAATTGATGAATAGAGCAGACCATGCCGTTTTTCTCCTACAAAGCACGAAATACCAACGGTGAATTGATCGAGGGTGTGCTTGAAAGCCCCGATGCAGATGGAGTGGCACGCCAGTTAGTTGCAATGGGTGTGATGCCAACACTGATCGAAGCTGCAAAAGGCCCTACGGCAGACAACGGATTGTCTTTGTGGCAGAGAATTCGAGAAGGTAGTGTTAAATCTCTTGATGTACAACTGTTTAGCCGACAACTTTACACGTTGATTAGAGCCGGTGTACCTATTATGCGTGGCCTTTCCGGTTTGCAGGAATCTGCTGTGAATCGCGCGTTTCGCCGTGTGATTCAAGATTTACGTGAATCCCTCGATTCTGGTCGAGAACTATCTGCCGCAATGCGGCGACATCCCGGTGCATTTAACATGTTCTATGTGAGCATGGTTAAGGTGGGTGAAATGACCGGCAGACTCGATACTATTCTGTTGCGTCTCTCAGAGCATCTTGAGTTCGAGCGTGAAATGCGCAACCGTATCAAGACGGCGCTGCGTTATCCGATGATCGTAATGTTGGTGATGACAGCCGCAATGGTTGTCGTAAATGTGATGGTCATTCCTCAGTTTGCTAAAGTGTTCGCGAGTTTTAATGCGCCACTGCCAGTGGTCACTAGATTTCTGTTGGGAATGTCAGAATTCTTTGTGAACTATTGGTATTTGTTGTTGGCCGGCATATCGGGGGGCTTATTTTTATTTCGCGGCTTTATTGCCACGAAAGAGGGGCGTTACTGGTGGGACCGCCAGATTTTGTATTTTCCTCTGTTTGGTCGTATCGTCTTGAAGGCGACATTGGCAAGATTTGCCCGAAGTTTTGCGCTGTCTAGCAAAAGTGGCGTGCCAATTGTGCAAGCGCTCACCGTGGTTGCAAGTACGGTTGATAATTCTTATATTGCATCGCATGTTGAAAACATGCGTGAGGGCGTAGAGCGTGGTGATAGCATACTTCGAACAGCAACAAATGCTGGCGTGTTTACCCCTGTAGTGTTACAGATGATTGCAGTTGGAGAGGAAACGGGCGCGCTCGATGAACTCATGGATGAAATTGCGTCTATGTACGAGGGGGAAGTCGAGTACGAGCTCAAAACTTTGTCCTCAAATATTGAGCCAATTTTGATCGTAGCGCTCGGGGTAATGGTCTTGATCTTGGCGCTTGGCATCTTCGTTCCTATTTGGGATTTGGGTAAAGTTGCTTTGAAAAAATAGCAAAGATACTTGAGCACGGTGTTGCATTCTGCGACGCTTCGACAACTATAGTAGTGATTGTTTGTTATGATTGCTGAAAACAGGAGATTTAACGCTCAAGTTAGTCTTCTATTTTTACGCAAATCAATAACGGGGGATAAGATGAAAAAACAAGAAAGCGGCTTCACATTAATCGAGTTAGTGGTTGTCATTACAATTTTGGGTTTGCTTGCAGCAACCGCTTTGCCAAAATTTGCAGCGCTCCAAACTGAGGCTAGAATCGCGAAGATGAATGGTGCATTGGCATCACTCAAAGCTGGTGCAACTTTGGCACATTCAATTCAATTGACGCAGCAATTGGCGGCATCGGCTTCGGTGACGATGGAAGGTTCAGTTATACCGATGGCAAATGGCTTTCCAACCACAGATCTGACCTCAATTCCGGTGGCTGCAGGCTTGGATGCGAATGAATTTCAGTTAACGCAAACTTCCGCAACTGTGTTTACCGTCGCTGCTGATGCTGGACATACTGCATGCGCAATAACGTATACTGTCCCAAGTGCCTTAGGTTTTCCACCGACGTACAGCAATGCGGGCTTGACCGCAGCTAACTGCTCTTGATCAACAGTTAGCCGTTCCGACGGCTAATTTAGTTTTGGAACAGATCAATAGAGATTCGTTGGTGCAGATTGGGGAAATTTAGCGTGACCTATATACACCAGTCGTATGACATGAAACTCATTGAGCGAGGTTTTACTCTTGTTGAATTAATTACGGTGATCGTGCTAATGGGCGTGTTGGCTGCGATCGCGCTTCCTCGTTTTTCAGAGCGGACCGAGTTCGATGCGCGCGGCTTTTTTGATCAAACTGTGTCAACGCTGCGCTATGCACAAAAAACTGCGATAGCGCAGCGGCGCGATGTATTCGTCCAAATCGATCAAAGCACTGGCAACATTTGTCTAACCTATGTTGCCGTTGATGCGAATTGCACGAGCAATGTCAATACTTCCCCGAACGCGGTACTCGACCCTAGCGATTTAACGTGGATTAAACGAAAAGCGCCGGCTGGCGTCAGTTTTGGAGCATCCTCCAGCTTTCGTTTTACACCTATCGGACGACCAAATCCAAACATATCTCAAACGATTGTGATTAATGGCGGTGGCACCATCGTGGTTGAAAGAGAAACTGGGTATGTACGATAAATTTCTAAGGACAAAGCAAAGTGGTTTCACGTTCATTGAATTGATCATCTTTATCATGATCATTGGCGTGGGGCTTGCTGGATTGCTTGCCGTGATGAATATCACGACGGTTGGTAGTACCGATCCCATGCGAGACAAACAAGCGCTTGCAATCGCAGAATCCTTGCTTGAGGAAATTCAGTCGCAAGCATTTACTTATTGCGACCCAGATGATGCAAATGCGAGTACGGCGACTTCACCGAGTGGTTGTGCGGGCGCACCGCAAGGCCTCGGGCCGACTTCTGGGGAGTCCAGATATGCGGAGCCGAGGTTCGACAACGTGGGTGATTACCATAAGATGGCTCCGCCGCTGACCCCACCAATTGGGGCTTTTCCGAATGCGGTTGCCGATATTCAAGGACAGGTGACACCAGCGCTTAAGGAGTATGTCGCAGTTGTCCAGGAAACCAGCGGTCTTGGTGGTGATGAAATACGCATTGATGTTACTGTCAGTTCTGGCAAAACGTCGATTACCTTAACGGGTTACCGATACCGATATGCACCAAGGACGCTACCGTAAGATGAATGCCCTCAGAAAAACCCAAGCTGGCATCACGCTAATCGAAATGATTCTTGTGATTGTGATTCTTGCCATCGTTGGTGGTATGGTGGGAATTTTTCTCAGCCGTCCTGTTCAGCAGTATCGCGATCTGACCGTGCGAACTCAGCTAAGCGATAGCGCAGACACCGCGATTCGACGAATCTCGCGCGAGCTGCATCTTGCTGTCCCCAATTCGATTCGAATGCGATCCTCTGATAAACAATGTGTAGAATTTATTCCTTCTTACGATGGTGGAAGATATCGCGCAGCGGCCGATTCAAGTGGCGCAGGAAACGTATTTTTGCCGGATCAAACGATTAATAGCTTTGACGTCATTGGTAATTTAAATACTTTACCAACTTCAGGTGATTTTGCCGTCATCTATAATTTGGGGATCCCGGGTGCTGATGCTTACGCTAATACGCCAGCGGAAAATCGATTCGCTGTAACCACGCCACTGAGTTTGAGTCAGCTTAATTTTGCTGGCGCGAAATTTCCATTTGCGTCGCCAGGAAATAGATTTCAGTTAGTCTCGAATGCCGAGAAAGCGGTCTCTTATGTTTGTACAGGGGCTGGAACCGCTGCTGGTAACGGTACAGGTACTTTGTATCGCGTATCGAACTATGGCTTTGATTCACCAGAACCAGGCACTTGCGCTAATGTGAGTTCAGGGGTGATATTGGCGCAAAATATTAGCTCTTGTCAGTTTGCTTATACAACCGGCGTACTAGAGAGGGTGGGCTTGGTCAGTATTAAACTGAGTCTTTTGAAGTCTGGTGAATCGATTTCACTTTATCACGATGTGAATGTTAACAATGTCCCATAGCATGAGAGCAATTCGATCGACCAGCAGTTTAAGAGCCAAGGGCTTCGCAATTGTAGCCGCCATTTTTCTGCTGGTTGTCATCGCAGGGTTGGGTGTTTATATGCTGTCGCTATACTCAGCGCAGCAAACTAACTCAAGTCAAGACTTGATGGGAGCACGCGCCTATCAAGCTGCAAAGGCAGGAATTGAGTGGGGTACTTACCAAATTATGAGCCCAGAAAATACAAGCCCAGCGGGTGCGCCCTACGTCTGCACTGGAGTAATGGGAACACCTGTTTTTGCAGGTACTCTGCAAGGCTTCAATGTATCAGTATCATGTAGTCAGACAGCCACGACCGAGGGCGCAAATAACATTCGAGTCTATCAAGTGACCGCGACTGCCACTTTCTCTACCGCGCCTTCGCCTGATTATGTGGAACGACAAATTGCTGCTAAAGTGGCCACCTGTAGAACGGGCGCTGGTGCATCGCCTGTATGTACTTAACGGTGTCGCATAGTGTTTATTTGAGAACGAAAATCACCTCAATTTGATGAAGAAAATATGAGATCTATTTTTAAGTTTGGTGTTTGGTCTTTTATTCTTGTTTCATTGCTGTTGGTGCGATCCTACGCTTACGGCCAAGTGATTGAATTCAATAGTACCGGTGGAAATACGGCGACCGACGGCCTTCATTTTTACATTGAAAACACTTCGAAGATGCAGGTGCGTCGTTTGAATAACACGGGGCAAGTGTATAACCCGGGGGCGATTCCTCCGAGTGCGAATCTGGATAACGGTGTTTTTATTCGTGGTAATGGTTTGGTATATGGTCCATCGCATACCGTAACAACTTTCAATCCAACCGGAGGTATGTATAACACCGCGACGATAACGGCAGCCTCGCCAGCCAATCCAAGCTCCTCCGGCGTTCAACAGTCTGCTACCAATGTTCTTGGAATTACCAGTGGTCCCCAAGTGACCATCGTTTGGAAATACACAACGCCTTTGAATTTCTTGACAGCAGAAGTTACCTTAGTCATCCCGCCTGCTTATCCAATTAGCGCAGCAAATCCTGTTCGTTATTATCATGTGTTCGATACTTATCTCGGTGGCAGCGATAGTGGGTGTGGTGTTAATGTCGCGGGTGCTCAGCGCATCGTGGGCACCTATTCCAGTTTGGGCGGGGCAACACCTTGTCCTACCAGCACAGCCTTGCCGACTTCGGGTACCGTGGTTGAATCGTTTCGTGAGCGTACCGGCACATTTAGTAGTTACTGTGCAGCAGGGTGGAGCAGTTTTTTTGTGAATGGCGGCTCGAACTGCTCTGTTCTACAAGCAGCACCGATGAGCAATACGATTACCACCACGTTGCAAGATACAGGGATCGGTATTTCTTATAACTTTACAGCACCAGGGACCTATACCTTTAGTTATGATTTCGTGATTGGTACAACGACGGTTCCCCCTTATGATCATATAGAAATACGTCATGATGGTAGCGCAACTCTATGTCCTGAAAATTTCGTGGTATTGGCATGCACTTCTTCAACAGTGCCATGTCCACCTTTGAGTATTGTGAATACTGGAACCTTAACAGGAAGTGTTTCTTTGGTTCCAGCCGCGAGCGGCGCGACGATCACACCCCCGACCTTTTCTATAGGGGGAAGTGGCACGACGGCCAACCTAGTACTGCAAGCGACTGCTGCATCGGCGGGTACTTACACGCTAACTGCGACAGGATTGAGCGTTGCACCATTGAACGGCACGCGGTGTACCAATGCCGCAGGTAACGCCTCGAGTAGTTGTACCTTTACGATTGCGAATACACCTTGTGTGACCGGCTTCGAATGTGTTGAAACGGATTTGCCCTACAATAATCCGGTCACCGCTGTTAATCGCAATCCGCTATATACCAAACTAGTCAATACAGGTTTTAGGTTCGACGTGGTAGCGGTTGGCGTCGGTGGTAGTGTATCGACCGCCTACGCCGGTAGTGTCGATGTTGAACTTTATCATGATAGCACCCCATCAGCTTGCACCTCAGCAGCGGCTTTAAGCGGAGCGCAAACCTTGACGTTCGCTGCGGCCGACAATGGACGCAAGACTTTAACCGCCAATATGCTGCTTAACCAAGCGTATGGGAAGTTGCGATGTCGGGTGCGAGAACGAGCAGTTCCCACACCTGTGGCAGGTTGTTCATCTGATGCATTTACGGTGCGCCCGACAGACTTCAGCGCGGTATCTTCGAATGCGAATGGCGATGGCAATGGTCTTAGTATCAGTAGCGCCACCGTTATCAAAGCAGGTGCAAATTTTAGTTTAAATGCGGACACCGCAACGATAGGTTATAACGGAACGCCTAAGGTCGATGCGAGTAAGCTCGAATGGTTAAATGCACCTGTCGGTGGTTTGTCTACCCCAGGCACAGGCACAATTGCTGGCGTGTTCTCAGTTCCTGCATCCCCGGCAACCGGCAATGGCGCAAGTGGTGCCGCTTTCACCTATAGTGAAGTAGGCTACTTCCGTTTCAAAACACTCGGTGTCTATGACGATAGTTTTGCTGCCAACTCGGCTGATATTGCCAACAACGATTGTACGAATGATGCATCGAACGTTCTTGTCGGCGGTAAGTATGGATGCCGCTTTGGTAACACTGCTGCGACCACTTATTTTGGACGTTTTATACCTGACCACTTTAGTTTGGCTGCCAATACTTTTGCCGAACCGTGTACAGGCTTTATCTATATGGATCAACCCTTTGTGCTGAACTCAACGATCGAGGCTCGTAACACAAATAATGTGCGTACTTACAACTATAGCGGCACTTTTGGTAAGGCGACTATTTCGACAGAAATTGAAAATGCCAATAGTGGCGTCGCAATCGGCTCAGCTCGTTTAGCCACCGCAAGCTCAGCTTGGGTTGGGGGGCAGTACCTGTTTTCGGCCACTCAGTTTTCTCGCGCCGAACCAGCAGATGGACCTTATGATTCTTTGGCAATTGGTCTTTCGGCAACCGATATCGATGGCCCTAAATTGGTCGACCGAAATATGCAAGCGAGCACGACAACTTGTACCGTAGATAGCGCTGGCTTGAGTAATGGGACTTGTACAGCGAAAAACGTGGCGACGACTGTCATGAGGCACGGTCGGATTAAATTGAGCAATGCCTACGGGAGTGAAAAACTGCCTTTGCCCATCCCATTGCGGGTCGAGTACTGGGCAGGATCAAGTGTTGGTTGGGCTCAACATAGTCTTGATAGCAGTTGTACGTTCCCAGTTGCGTTCAATTATGCCAATAGTTTTTCTTTCGACTTCCCCAGTGGATCAAATAATCTAGCGGCATGTGAAACCGCGGTCAGTGTTTCGCCTTTAAGCTTACGTGCGCCTGGTGTCGGGAATAGTGGATTTACAGACATTACGCTCAACCTTGGATCAGCGAGTGGAAGTCAGTGCAGTGCAGTGGGGGGGGCGGGGCCCGCTGCCGTGAGTTTGAACAAACCTTGGCTTAAGTTTAATTGGAGGGGTTCGACTAATCTCGACCCTAATGTTAGAAATACAGATCCGAAAGCTAGGATGAAATTTGGTATTTACAAAAAAGGCAATGAATTCATTTACTTACGAGAGAATCATTAATTAGGTCACGGACTTCACTAAAAACGGCAAACAGACCACAAATCGGCGAAGAATCATTGACAACAAGCTCTTATTATCTTAACGTCAAGCAAGATCAGAAAATTGGGTTTGATGCATGGGATTCTTCTCTAAGAATAATAAAAATGCCGCAGTAATGGCGATCAGTTTGGGGCATGATGGCCTGTATTCTGCATCGGTTCAGCGAGAGCCAGCAGGACGCCCTAGCCTTAAATTTCTGTCTTTTTATCCCAATGATGGTGTATCTGATAATGTCTTAATCGAGCGCTTGGCGAAAGAGTCTCCCGCACGCCATAAAAAACGGGCACTTTGTTTGCAACATGGTCAGTACCAACTTCTGGCCATTGAGGCGATGAACGTTCCTGATACTGAACTGAAGTCAGCGCTTCAGTGGCGAATCAAGGATATGCTTGATTATCCAGTCAACACAGCGACAATCGAATACCTGAAGGTTCCGGGTGACGTTAGTACTGGCGGAAGAAATCAAAGCCTGATCGTAGTGGTTGCGAAAAATCACTTGATTCAAGAATATCAAGACAGCTTCCAGAGCGCAAAACTGCCCTTGAGCATTATTGATATTCCTGAAACTGCACAAAGAAATTTTTCTGCACTTCTCGAAGTCAGTGGTCGTGGTTTAGCCATGCTTTCCTTTGATGATACGGGGGGGCTACTGACGGTCACTTTTGCCGGTGAACTTTACTTGTCGCGCCGCATCGACATCAATTTCGAGCAGTTGAACCAAGTTGATGAGGAAGCGCAAAGAACTGTATTCGAGCGTATTTCGCTCGAATTGCAGCGTTCACTCGACCATTTCGATCGTCAGCATAATTACATTACCACCGCTAAACTCGTCATTTCACCTCTCGGTAAAGTTTCAGGGCCTCTACAGAGCTTTCTTTCTACAAATATGTACATGCCAGTGGAAGTGATGGATCTAAGTGTCGCACTTAATTTTGACGCGATCCCTGAACTCAAAGATTTAGATCAACAACGAAAGTTTTTTAGCATTATTGGTGCTGCACTCAGGCTTGGTGGGGACGAATAATGAGTCAGCAAATCAATCTTTTTAATCCAGCGCTAGTAAAAAAGAGGTCCATGCTGACTTCAACGAACCTAGTCGTGTTAGTTGTGTTGCTGGTGGTCGTTTTTGCCGGGTTTGGTGCAGTGTTTTTTTGGAAAGCCACGAAACTGAAGCAAACTGCAGTTCAAAGCGATGCGCACCTCAAGGCTTTGCAAAGCGAATTGCAACTTGCGCAAACGAAGGTCGTCCCTCGGACTGAAGACCCCAAGTTGCTTGCGGAACTTGAACAACTGCGCCGTGATTTGGCCGATACCGATCGCGTAGAGCTATTTCTTGGTAATGATCAATCTGGGAATGTTCAGGGTTATTCCGAATTCTTTAAAGCGCTAGCCAGACAAGTGCCAGATAAATTATGGATTACAGGATTTCAAATTGATGGTGATGGCACCAGCATGAGTATTAGTGGTCGCGCAAGCTTGCCGGAACAAGTGCCGATTTTTGTGAATCAACTGAAACGTGAAAAAATTATGCAAGGACGAGCATTTTCCGCGTTGAAAATGCAAAGACCGCAACTTGAAAACACCAGTACCTCGCTCGTCAATTCCAATGAGAAGAAGGTCGTTGAGTTGGCACCATACGTCGAGTTTGATTTGCATACGGTAGAACAAAAAGAAAAGAAAGAAACGATAGGGAGTTTGCGGTGAGTTCTCAGTGGGAAACATGGAAGAAAAAGATCGACTCCCGCTCTGAACGTGAACGGGTGCTATTGTTTTGTGCCGTGCTAGCGGTAATCGTTTTGCTCGGCGTTAATTTCATTGTTTCACCTATGTTAAAGGAACAAGAAGTCTTAAATCGTCAATTACAAACAAATGCAGAACAAACGCAAACTTTGACCTTAGAACTGAGCAACCTACAAACGATTCAAAGTGCGGATGTCAATGCAAATGTAAAGAAACAAATTGCTGAACATCGAAAGATGCTTGAATTTCGCCAACAAAAATTAAAGCAGTTTCAGGATGGTTTGGTCCCAGCGGAACGAATTGATGTTCTTTTGGAGAGTTTGCTTAAGCAAAATAAAAACCTACGCTTGGTGTCTTTGCAAAATTTCCCAGTAGTTGATCTGGTTGGTGTGAGTGGAAAAGTCGAAAGTGCTGCTTCCTCGCTTGCCTCGACAGAGGGTGGAAGTAGTAAGGCCGCAGTTGTGAACCAAACCAAAGGCTTATTTAAGCATGAGGTTGAAATTGTTGTGGAAGGCAGTTATTTCGATATGCTTGCCTACTTACAAAGCTTAGAAACGATGCGGGAACGATTATATTGGAGCCAGGTTGGCCTTGAAGTTATTGAATATCCGAAGTCGCGTTTGAGCCTGCATGTGTATACTTTAAGTTTGGAACGAAAATGGATGGGGCTGTGAAAAATTTTGTGGGTGTGGGATTAAGTTTGCCGATCATGTGGTTTTGCATGCTGAGCCCAGCTTTTGCACAGTTCCAAGATTTGCGAGATCCGACGCGTCCGCCACATCTTGTTGCAAATGGTGCTGTCGAAGTGATCGATCAACCAGTTCTACAATCTATTTTGATTGGGCCAGATCGTAAATTCGCGATCATCAATGGAAAAACAGTGAAGTTAAATGGTAAGTATGGTGATCAGTTATTAGTGAAGTTGACCGAGTCTGAAGCCGTGTTGAAACGAGGAAAAGAGTTGCAAACCTTAAAGTTGTTCCCGAATATTGATAAGAAAATAGTGCGGAGCAATCAAACAAAGTAAATTGGCCATTTGCCCTGAAGTGCATGCGTCAGTAAAGAAGGTTGGAAAATGAAAAAGTTATCTGGTTTAGTGTTGCTTGTCATGGTGATCGCGGGGTGCGCAATGCCACCTTCGCGTCAAGAAACCTATGACTTGATTAAAAGTGAGATGAGTAAAGCCTCTGCGTCGAAGGTGAAAGCTGCCGACGCGGAAACTGTTTCTGCATCTTTGTTACCTGCATTAAAGACCGACCTACCACCAGTTCGTAAGCCTCTAGATGAACGGTTTAACCTCAATTTTAGTAATGCGCCAGCAAGCCAGTTTTTCATGGGTATTGTGGCTGGTACTCCCTACAATATGTTGGTGCACCCAGATGTCAATGGCAATATTTCAGCGAACTTAAAAGACGTGACCTTGTTTGAGGCTTTAGATGCTATTCGTGAACTGTATGGCTATGAGTATAGGGTCGAAGGTACCAAAATTTACGTCAAACCTTTGACGATGCAAACAAGGGTATTTCAAATCAATTATTTAGCGTCCGTCAGAAAGGGTACTTCCGATATTCGTGTGACTTCTGGGTCAGTAGCCGATGTTGTGAATTCGCAGGGGGGCGCGGGCGGTGGGCAGCACAGTAACTCAACGGGTGATACCGCCGGCGGCGCGGGTGCTGCTGGAAATAATGGAGGACGACAGTCTGTCAGTTCGAGCAAAATCAACACGACAACGAATAGTGACTTTTGGTCTGAATTGAAAGCTTCGCTTGATATTCTGATAGGTAGCGGACAAGATGGAAAACAAGTGGTGATTAATCCACAATCTGGCGTAGTCGTTGTGCGGGCGATGTCCGACGAAATTAGAAACGTCGCTGCTTATTTAAAAGCGACACAACTCTCTGTTGATCGCCAAGTTATTCTAGAGGCCAAAATTTTAGAGGTTGAGCTCAGTGATGAATATCAAACAGGTATTAACTGGTCTTCATTTGCATCGCTAAAGTCTTCTCCAAATAGTGCAGCATCCCTAGGATTTGTATCGCCAGGCACCAACCTCACCACAAGCCGACTTACCGCTGATGATACGGGGATCACTGCGACGACAGGTTTGAGTCTTGGAGCAGCATCTAGAGCTGCTGGTTCTTTATTTGGTTTAGCGTTTCAGACCTCCAATTTTTCCGCTTTACTTTCATTTTTGGAGTCGCAAGGTAATGTGCATGTATTGTCTAGCCCTCGAATCGCTACTTTGAATAATCAAAAAGCTGTGTTGAAGGTTGGTAAAGATGAGTTTTTTGTGACTAATCTGAAATCAACACCAGGAACGACGAGCACCGCTGGCAATACAGCACCGACTGTCAGTGTGGATGTGATGCCATTTTTCTCTGGGGTTGCACTAGACGTCACACCTCAGATCGACGATGGTGGAAATATCCTGTTGCATGTTCATCCTTCAGTAAGCAAGGTATCGACGATAGAAAAAACCATTAACGCTGGTGCAGCGGGCACTATCGTACTGCCTTTGGCATCGAGCGATGTTTCTGAGACGGACAGCGTAGTGCGTGGACAGAATGGTCGCATCGTAGCTATCGGTGGTTTGATGCGACAAGCGAATGTGAATGATCGTTCTCAAATTCCTGGTGCTGGAGAGGTGCCAATTTTGGGTGGTTTATTCCGTAACACGAAACAAGTATCTCAAAAGCGGGAGTTGGTCATTTTGATTCGCCCGACTATCGTTGATGGAGACCAAGGATGGGATACAGACTTACTAGAAAGTCAAAGAAGAATCGAAGAAATGGTGCCTCGAACAAGGTTCGAAAGGAAGTAGTTTAGGCTAGGGTTCCTCCCTTATCCATTTTTGGAAATACCGTCTATTGCTTGTCTTGTTTAGAATTTTTTGAGTTGGGATCGCTATGTACCAATCCCATTTCGGATTGCATGATGCACCTTTTGGTATCACCCCAGATACAAGTTTCTTTTTTTCCTTCGGCAGTCACCGCGAAGCCTTAAACACGTTGATGATCGCCGCCCAAAGTGGTGAAGGCTTCATCAAGATAACGGGCGAAGTCGGTACCGGTAAAACCTTATTATGTCGCCAGTTCTTAAAGTCGCTCAGCGACGAATTTGTCACAGCATTTATTCCGAATCCATTCTTGGAGCCAGATACTTTGTTGCGCTGTTTAGCTGACGATCTTGGCATCTCGCATAAGAAAAATTCAGCACAACATGAAGTACTAAAGGCAATCAATTTACGTCTGCTTGATTATGCCAAACAGGGAAAAAGAGTATTACTCTGTATCGATGAAGCGCAAGCATTGCCGATAGAAACATTAGAGGCGCTAAGACTCTTGAGTAATCTCGAAACGGAAAAGCGAAAGTTACTGCAGATCGTCTTGTTTGGCCAACCTGAGTTAGATCGTCGCCTTGCTCGTGAAGAAATTCGACAACTCGCGCAACGGATTACTTTTCATTATCATCTGCGGGCTTTGAGTTTTGATGAAACGGCGTTTTATCTCAATCATAGGCTGAGAGTCGCAGGCTATAGCGAGATAAGCTTGTTTAGTCGCCTTGCGATTTTTCTATTGTGGTTGGGTAGCGCTGGAATACCGAGGATGATCAATATCTTGGCCAATAAGTCGATGATGCTAGCTTACGGTGCGGGTCATCGGAGTGTGAAAGCGATTCAAGTGCTATCTGCTTTGCGTGATACTCAAGCAGCTCCTGTATTTAAAGGGATGCGTTCTTTGTTTTGGATTGGTTTAATTGGGCTCGTCAGTATTCTGCTTGCCGTCTTTTTTCGTGAAATACACTAGCGCATGAGTCTTATTAATCAAATGCTGCAGGATCTTGAGAAGCGTGGAGAGGATCCTGATTCATCGTTGAATCATACTAAGCAATATGTGCAGTATGGCTCCACCATTCGTCGCTCTTTGTCGATCAGATTAACTCTAGTGTTAGTTGGTTTGTTGGTTCTAGTGTCAGTGCTTAGTTACGGCTTCTTTTTCCGGAACAAAGATGCCTCGACTAATCATCCTATGAATAAAGATGAAGAAGGTGATTTGATACACGCCCAAGCGAATAACAATTCTCGATCGCCAGATTTTCTCTTTAAGTTATCAAAGCAAATCAATGTCGCAACAGGAGCTGAGCGCGTTCAGGAAACAAGGCCAGCGGCCATTAAGTCGACTGAGACAATCAGCAGTAGCAGCGCGCGCGACGGCATCAGTGATTCAAAAACTGCTGAGAAAAAAAGTTTGACCAATTTGCTCGAGATGCCCCCAAGTGCTGAGGCTGCAGGTGGTATGGGGAAAAGCATAAACTCGGTGGCCAGTGTTAAGTCATCTACCGAGTCAATCATGAGCTCGGATAATCAAAGCTTGACTAAGACTGAACAAAAAGCGAAAGAAAATACCTCGTCCAAACCGCCTGCGACAGCGTTGGTGATAAAGGAAGTTTCGCCTATGCAAAGGGCGGAAGGTGAATACAAACAAGCGACTATCTATCAGCAACAAGGCCGAGTGAATGAAGCCATTTTGAGCCTTGAGCAAGCTTTAAAACTCGATCAGACCCATGCACCAGCTAGGCAGTTAATGATATCGCTGCTTTTGGAAAGTAAGCGCCAAGATGAGGCCATTCGCGAATTGCGTGCGGGTTTGGCCGTAGATAGTCATCAACTTAACTTTGCCATGATGTTAGCCCGCCTTTTGGTGGAGCGCGCCAAATTGCAAGAGGCAACCGATGTCTTGCAGAAGAGTCTTGCCTACGCTCAGGATAGACCGGATTACATCGCTTTCTTAGCAGCATTGCTACAAAAACTAGGTCGGCATAAGGAAGCGGTGCAATCGTATCGGTCGGCTTTGAGCAAACATACGCAAAATGGTGTTTGGTGGATGGGTCTTGGCATTTCTCTTCAGGCGGATGGTGCCACCAATGAGGCGCTTGAGGCATTTCGCCAAGCCAAAGTCCAACCAGGGCTTGGCGCTGATTTACTGGCTTTCGTTGATCAGAAAATTGCGCAATTGCAGTGATGACATCAAGCTGCTTTAGTCCGATTCTGCGTGCCGAGCAAAAGCCTGTAGATTTTGCGATGGTTTCCTAAAAAGCTAGCTTTTTTGTGCATATTGCAAAAGAATTCGAACTCAGCATCTTTTTTTCCGGTCCGAATTCTGAGATTTTTAGAAGAAACTCGGATTCTGCCTCACTTAGTCCGTAAAATAGCGGTTTATCCAATTATGCGTTGGCATGAATTGAACTTCGGCATTATTCGGAGTTGATCAGCCCGACGATTACAAAAGAAGAATAAGTATGTCTATACAATGGTTCCCCGGTCATATGAACGCTGCTCGCAAGAAAGCAGCGGAAACAATGGAGAACACCGATCTGGTGATTGAAGTGCTGGATGCCCGCATCCCCCAAGCGAGCTGTAACCCTATGGTTGAACAGTTGCGTTTGTTTCGCCAGCGTCCTTGCCTGAAAATTCTCAATAAGAGTGACTTGGCAGATCCGCATGCAACCAAACAATGGCTTGAGTTTTACAATGCACAAAAAGGTGTAAAGGCTGTGGCAATGAGCTGTAAAAAGCCTGCTGATGTCGCCAAAGTACCTGGATTCGCTTTAGAAATGGCGCCACACCGGGGCGTGCCGACCAAACCTTTGCGAATGATGATTATGGGCATTCCCAATGTCGGAAAATCGACCTTGATGAATGCCTTACTCAAAAAGCGCGTGGCGAATGTGGGGGATGAACCTGCTGTGACCAAAGTGCAGCAACGCTTGTACTTAGGTAAGAACATGATTTTGACTGACACGCCAGGTATGCTGTGGCCCAAAATTGCACATCCAACCGACGGCTTAATGTTAGCGGCTAGTCATGCGATAGGGGTCAATGCCCTGATCGAAGAGGAAGTCGCGACATTTTTGGCTGAGTTGCTGCTACAAACATATCCGCAGTTCTTGACCACACGTTACGGCCTACCTACCGAAGGCATTGACGCGGTGAGTGTGATCGAGGGCGTGGCCAAAAAACGTGCATATCGCTTGAAGGGTGGTGACTGGGATTTCGAAAAGGCCGCCCATACCTTGTTACTCGATTATCGTAGTGGTGCTCTTGGCAGGATTAGCCTTGAAACACCACAAAGTCGGGAACATTTACTGGCGACCTATGTGCCACCGGTGCTGCTGGGACAAGGGAAAAATGTCGATACTGGCATGGATACGATAGACGAACAAGAACGAGATTGAGTACATCGTTTTCCGACGTGGGAGGCAGGCATGAGCTGGCGCATCATCTTTGACTTTCTCTTCAAAGTTATGTTCAGTGTCCTCTTTTGTTATGGATCCTTTCGCTTTTTTGAAAGTATACAAAAGGGTCTTGGCATTATTGGTTTCCTGATCTCATTTGGCTTTTGCGGTCGTTTGTTTTCGCGTGAGCTGCTTGAGTTTGTACTGCTGTTTAAGCACTGGGGTGAAAAGTCAGCCGTTTTTCAATGGCATGGAAAGTACTATAGTTTTGACGGTAGACAAATACGTTTCTTTTGGCTCGATGATGTCGTATGGATTCCGCTGAAAGACTTAAAAAAAGTGATAGATCCAAAAATCGCAGCTTGGGAATTGCAAGCGCTCGCTGGTGAGTTTGGTAAGATTCCCGAAACGCAGATTCAGGGGCTGACCGAAGCAGGCCTAATGCAAATTTTGGAATCTCGTACTGGAGATCGACGCGCCAGCTATCGAATGATTCGGTTTAAACGTTGGCTTATGCATGAAGCGCTAGTGAACGTAAAACGTATGCCTAGATCTGCTATTAATCAACCTTATGTAAAGTCGTGAAAATTGTATGAAGTTCTTGTGTCAGGGTTTAATGGGCGTTTTGCTGCTGGTGTCTTCAAGCGGAGTGATGGCGCAGAAATTTCAATTAAGAGAACAAACTTTGAGGGCACATCTTGCCTATTTATCCGATGACTTATTGGAAGGCCGTGGCACGGGGCAGCGGGGCGGTGATTTGGCGGCTCGTTACTTGGCGGCTCAAGCTCAGGTTATTGGACTCCAGAGTCTGTCATCAGATCCAGCTAATCCTTATTTGCATCGAGTAAGTATTCTCGGTTCAAGAAATCTCAATACTTCGAAGATACAATTTGACTCTACTGATGGCGCTTTCATGCCGCAGATTGGGTCAGAAATCTTAATTGGCGGCTCAAATGGCAAAGAGTCTGCAGATTTTTCTGCGCCAGTTGTATTCGTCGGCTATGGCATTAAGTCAGCAGAAGAAAATTGGGACGATTATAAAAACGTCGATGTGCGCGGCAAGTTAGTGATTATGTTAGCCAATGACCCTCAGCCGACTTCGGCAGAACCCAATCGATTTGGCGGCGCAGCGATGACCTATTACGGGCGTTGGACTTACAAATTTGAAGAAGCCGCACGCCACGGTGTTGCCGGTGTTTTGTTGATCCATACAGACGCTTCGGCAAGCTATGGCTGGAATGTTCCTTATACCAGCTTCACCCGTGAACGATTCAGCTTGGCTGGCGGCGGTAACCCCTTGGAAGGGTGGTGGGCGGAGCATAGCATCAAGCCCTATTTGCAGAAGCAAGGTATCGATCTCGATGCTTTACGTGCAAAGGCAGAACAGCGCGATTTCGTTCCGGTAGACTTAAATTTCCAAGCGACAGTACATCTTCGTTCGCAAGTGCGTCAGGTAGAACAGTTCAATGTACTAGGCGTTGTGCCTGGTACAGATGCTAAGTTGAAATCCGAGGCGCTGGTGTATTCCGCGCATTGGGATCATCTGGGGAAAATTGAAGAACCCGGAAAAGCTGCTCAGATATGGAATGGTGCGGTTGATAATGCGAGTGGCGCGGCAGCATTGTTAGCCATGGCGGAGTATGCAGTGAAGCATCCAACCAAGCGCACGCAGATTTTTTTATGGCCCGCGGCTGAAGAACAAGGTCTGATTGGTAGTCTTGCCTATACTAAAAATCCAGTCTGGCCGCTGGCGAAAACAATTGCAGATTTGAATTTGGATAGTATGAACTTTGTCGCCAAGACGAAAGATATTGGTGTGGCAGGAAGTGAGAGAACGAGCTTGTTTGCCTCTTCTAAGAAAGTGGCTGAGGTGATGAAGTTGCGGATCGCAAAGTCAGTGCCCGATCTTGGCGGTGCTTATTACCGAGCAGACCATTTCAATTTCGCGCGTGCCGGTGTGCCTGCATTTAATGTCGGATCAGCCGTATTCTCCGGAGATGGTTACTTCGACTTCGAACATGATCATGTGAATTCAGAAAAGAAGATGAAACACTTCAAGCAAGACTATCATACGGTGCGAGATCGGTATGATCCTAACTGGGATCTTAGCGGTATGGTACAACAAGCCGAATTTACGCTTCGTTTAGGTTATTTGCTTGCGAATGATGCGAAACAACCTCAGTGGAAAACAGGCGATCCGTATGGACTGATAAAGCGCTAATTGGCGGCGTTCTGAAAAAATGCGGTGATCGCCAATTGGTGAGCACCGCATTTTTGTTTTTTAGAACTTTGTTCAGAGGGGGGGGCTGATCTACTTGTGACTGCCATCTGCCCGACATCGCTATCGCTTAGCCATTAATTACTTTTCTGGTATAAGACTCGAGGTAGTTCATTAAGTTATCGGCACCGTGTGCTGCCGCTTCTTCATTGCCGTCAGCAATGCCTTTCGCGAGCAGCATGTGGCATCGTGCAGCTTCGTGCATATCTCCCTCGTGTTGATAGGCATACCAGAAGCGACGACATTTGATGATTAGGGGTATCACTGCCGCTACGGCAGATGGATTACGACAGGCTTCATGTACCACATGATCCAAAGCCTGATCTGCAGCCATGAATTCCTCTAATTTACCGTTATTTGCAGCTGCCACCATTTGTTCGCCACAACTAAAAATATCTTGCCGCAATTGTGGCGTCGCCCGTCGAGCAGCACTAGTTGCGATAAGGCGCTCGATCACGCGGCGTGTTTCGATTAACGTGACGTGTTCAGCGGCTTCGATGTCTTTTACAATCAGGCCACGTCGTGGCAGTTGCACGATCAGACCATTGGAAGACATGCGCATCAGTGCTTCTCTGAGCGGCGTTCGGCCGAGACCCGTAATCTCGATCAGTTCAGATTCGACGATAGGCGCGCCAGGCTTGAGCTGGAGCGTGACGATCATGCTTTCTATCGCATCATAGGCGACGTCAGCGGCGCGCATTTTATTGGGCGATGTAACTTTTGGCGATTGCATACAATGATTGTTGTGAAATTTATCATTGGATTATAAGTTATTCGATAGATTTGGCTCAATTTTCTTTTGCGTTAGATGTGAAATTCCACATGAAAAAAGCGACAGTTGCCCAACTGCCGCTTAATAATTGGAAACTTACCAATACTTAAAGCAAACTTAAGCTAAATAATGTGTTTTTACTTTGGTATAAAACTCAAGTGCCATACCGCCTTGTTCACGTGGTCCAAAGCTAGATCCCTTCGTGCCACCAAACGGGACGTGGTAATCGACTCCCGCAGTTGGAGCATTAACCATGACCATGCCCGCCTGCATTTCACGTCGAAACTGGCTGGCATACTTGAGTGAGGTGGTGCAAATCCCACCAGACAAACCATAGGGAGTTGCGTTTGCCACTGCGATCGCTTCTTCAAAGTTCTTCACTTTTACGAGTGTGCTCACAGGCCCGAACACTTCCTCTTGATTGAGGCGTGCTTGGGGGTTGTGATTTTCAATAATTGCGGGGCTGAAGAAAAATCCACGGCCCGATAGTCGTTCGCCGCCGGTTAAAAGTGAGCCGCCTTCGTCTTTGCCGATTTGGATGTAGCTCAAGTTTTTATCGAGCTGGCGTTGATCCACGACGGGACCGATTTGTGTTGACGCCTCAATCGCATCGCCAACTTTCAAGCCACTGGTTCTGGCAAGCATAGCGTCTCGGAAACGATCATAAATCTGTTCGGTGACGATGGTGCGGCTGGATGCCGTACAACGTTGACCAGTGGAATAAAATGCGCCGTTGACAGCACATTCGACGGCAACATTGAGATCTGCATCGTCGAGAATAAGCAAGGGATTTTTTCCTCCCATTTCGAGCTGATATTTCTTCAGACTCAGAGCACAATGTTGTGCGATTAGTTTTCCAGTCTGCGTCGATCCAGTAAAACTAATTGCGTCAACCGAGGGATGTTCAACTAAAGTTTTACCGGCAACACCATCGCCCATGACTAAGTTAAATGCGCCCTTGGGCAAACCTGAGCGGGAGATAATTTCAGCGAGTGCCCAAGCGCAGGCAGGTGTTAGTTCAGAGGGCTTGAGGATGACGGCGTTACCACAGGCGAGCGCAGGTGCCGCTTTCCATGCAGGGATGGCGATCGGGAAATTCCATGGTGTGATAAGCCCAACGACACCAACCGCTTCGCGAGAGGTGACAACTTCCATATTCGGGCGCACGGAGGCAATTGCTTGACCACCAATACGTAAGGCTTCACCGGCAAAAAATTTGAAGATGAATCCTGCACGGGCCACTTCACCGATGGCTTCTGGCAAAACTTTTCCTTCTTCTCTTGCTAGAAGCAAACCTAGCTCCTGTTTGTGGGCGAGAATCTCGCTGCCTATGAAATCCAAAACGTCAAAACGCTGCTGTGGGCTTGAACGACTCCACACCTTTGCACTATCGACGGCTGCTGCAACCGCAAATTCCATTTCTCTCGTACTTGCTTCTGCGTATTCACCGACCACCTCATCAGGATTAGAGGGATTGATATTCAAACGTGTTTTATCGGAAGCGAGCCATTCGCCATTGATGTAATGTTGGAAGATACTCATGAATATTCCTTGAACTAAAATTGTTGGGTAGCGTAACAGAGTTTATTGTTAAGTTCGTGGCTTAGGGTGTCATTTGGCATTGCTAGTGAGGAGTTGGATGTTTTCCATTTCAGTACAAAGCAGAAGACTGCAAGACCAAGCGTCATGATTTTCATCGATTTATGCTCGGTGTTACGGCCAAGCTAAAAGCCAAAACTAATGATTACAAGTATGCGCTGACGTTCGGACGAGTCGCTAAAGCTTTCTGAACAATTGCGGTGACGCGTTCACGTTCAGCACCAACCAGCGGTTGGCGTGGGCGACGTACGAATTCATTGCCAACACCAACTAGCGTCTCAACTAGTTTTAAGTTTTGTACTAGCTTGGTGGAGACGTCGAGATGCATCAATGGCATGAACCAACGATACAGCGCCAATGCCTCATCATAGCGTTTCGCTTGCATTAAGTTGTACAGCGCGACGGTCTCTCTTGGGAATGCGACGACTAAACCAGCCAATAAACCATCAGCGCCGACAGCCAAGCCTTCAAATGATAGATCATCTACACCCATAAAAATTTGGTAGCGGTCGCCTACTGCATTTCGCAGGTCGGTCACACGACGAATGTTGTCAGTCGATTCTTTGATCGCTGTGATCCATTTGCAATCAGAGAGATCTTGGAAGTCTTCAGGTGTTAGATCGACTTTATAGGTCACTGGATTGTTGTAGACCATGATCGGTAACTGCGCAGCATCGGCGATAGCACGTAGATTGTCTTTAGCTTCGCGAGCATCTGCAGCATAAAGAACAGATGGCATCACCATGAAACCTTGAACGCCGAGTTTCGCAGCTTGTTCTACAAAGCGCAGAGCGTTCGCTGTACGTGTTTCCGATACATTTGCCAATACTGGGACACGGTTGTTGGCGACTTTGATCGCGACGCTAGTAACCTCGAGTTTTTCTTCGAAGGATAGGGTACTTGCTTCGCCTAAGGAGCCGCAAGTGACTAAACCATGAACACCAGCATCGAGTTGAAATGCAAAGTGTTTCTCCATCTGTGCATGATCAAGTTCTTCGTTTGCTTTGAATTTAGTAGTAACCGCAGGAAAAATACCTCGCCATTTGGGGAGATTCATCTTCGTTTTCTTTTGTAAATTAGATTGAACAACAGCTTGAATACAAGTGTAAACTCAATTTAATATATTCACAATATATTGATTTTGGTTTTTATCGAAAGTATTCAATTATTTTGGAGTTTTGTTTTATCGCCAAGTCAAAAATGCATTTCTTTTAGCATTTTTGAATTCGAGCTCGGAAAAACCACACATTTAAAAAAACTTAATGGTGCGATTTGAAAAAAAGTCAAAATCAGGTAAGATTGTTGTTAAATATTTAACCAAAAGAAATAAGTTAGAGATGCTAGACATGATTCTTAGCGCGAAGACCAATGAGACCAGTGACACGGCAGGGGCGACGCGAGTACATTTGGCCAGTGCGATCGACAATGTGTTTTTTGCTGAACCATTGTTTGATGCGATGCCTGACGTCGTGTTCTTTGTGAAGGACATTGAGGGGCGATATGTGGTGGTGAATCAAACCTTGGTTACGCGCTGTGGTTTGAAAGATAAATATGAGTTGGTCGGTCGCACCGTCAATGAAGTATTCCCGCCTAGTTTAGCTGCAACCTTCGAGCAACAAGACCAGTTGGTGTTGAGTGGTGGTCATGAGGTTCGAGATCAACTTGAACTCCATTTGTACCCAGATCGTGATCCTGGTTGGTGCTTAACAAATAAAATCGCATTGCGTGATGGCGCTCAACGCATCATTGGTTTGAGTGGCACTTCTCGTGATTTAGGGATGCCAGATCAACGACATCCGGTATATCACCGCATCGCTGCCGCAGTTCGTCATATCCATACGCATTATGCTGAGAATGTACATATGGCTGAACTCGAGAAAATCACAGGCTTATCCGTCGCCCAGATCGAACGTTATTTTCAAAAGATTTTTTCGCTCACGCCCCGTCAATTCATGACCAAAGTAAAGCTCGATGCGGCTACTAATTTGTTGGCAGATCATAGTCGTAGTATCACGGATATCGCTGCATCGTGTGGATACCAAGATCATAGCGCGTTCAGTCGAATGTTTAAGGCGACCGTTGGTGTTACCCCAAGCGAGTATCGCGAAGTCTTATTGAAAAGGCAAACACGCGCCCATTAGAGACCGACTCGCGTCAAATACAGACAACACTTTCTTCACGCCCGGGATTAGTCCCGGGTTTTTTTTAACCCAAAAATTCGCTTTACAGTCACACTTCCCACAAATCATCGATTCCATTCCATTAATTACGCAGTATCTTGGTTTTCTAGGGAATTTTTTGTCCACACTGAAGTCATAGAAGGCTACGATCGCGAAGCTCTCGTTGGTTCAGGTGGGCACACTGATTCTAGACGATGGTTGATCGGCATTTAAGAATGTTTAATAAGAGGAGAGCATATGCAAGTTAGATGGAAGCCAAGGCCACTTGCTTCAATTCTCGTTGGTACCGTTAGTTTGGTATCAGCGATGGCACAAGCGCAAACTAGTACGACACGGGTCGAGGGACTACGTGAAAACAACCCAGGCTGGCATGCATTGACTGGGGCTCGTGTGGTCCTCGCACCAGGTAAAGTGATTGAGAACGGTACAGTTATCGTCAAAGACGGTGTCATCATTTCAGTTGCTGCAAATGCCCCAGTGCCCGCTGGTGCCAAACTGTGGAAGCTCGATGGGCGCACCATTTACCCTGGCTTTATCGATATGGCGAGTTCTGTGGGTGTGCCGTCTTCACTTGCCGCGACCCCAACCGCTGTTCCTGGGCGCCCCTCCAGTCCTCGCTTGATCAATGGCAGAGCAATTTCGGCGGAGAATCTGCGGGTTCATCCAGAGCAAGATGTCGCTAAACAATTAGAGCTGAAGTCGGATGACGTAAAAAATTATCGTGAGCTCGGTTTTGCAACGGTTTTGTCTGCCCCAACACATGGTATTTTCCGTGGCCAAAGTGCACTGTTGAGTCTCAATTCAAATGACAATCCCAAGAACATGGTGATTAATTCACGTGTGGCACAGCATATGGCCAATGAATTGGATGCTGGCGCACGTGGCGCTTATCCGAATTCTTTAATGGGTGTGATCGCGCAAGTGCGTCAAACTTTTTACGATGCACAATGGTATCAGCGTGCAACTGACACGAAATTGAAAACGGCGCGGCCGCAAGTTAATGATTCGCTTGAAGCCTTAAAACCCGTGATCAATGGCAAACAGGCAGTGGTGTATGTCGCCGATAATGAACAAGCGTATCAACGTATCGCGAAAATTCGAGATGAATTTGGCTTGAAAGTTATTTTGCAGGGCAATGGTTATGAGTATCGTCGTACCAATCATTTGAAATCTGGCGGTATGCCAGTGATCGTGCCTCTGCTATTTCCGAATGCCCCCGAAGTAGATAATCCGGATTTAATCTTGGATACCTCACTTGAAGGTCTGCAACATTGGGAACAAGCTCCTTCGAATTTATCTTATATAGAAAAGGCTGGGGTCGAGTTTGCAGTAACGCCAGCTGGTTTGAAAGATGCAAAGAAAGAGTTTTGGTCGCGTTTGCGTCAAGCGATTCGTCGAGGCTTGAGTATCGAACAAGCTTTGGCGAGTTTGACGACCGTGCCAGCAAAATTGCTCGGTGAGCAAAAACGCCTAGGCACCATCGCTGCAGGACAAATGGCGAACATCGTGGTGGCTTCCGGCGATTTATTTAGTGATGATAAAGCGAATGTTGAAATTACCTTCGTTGAGGGCAAACCCTACACCACTGAAAACTATAATCGTTTTGAATTGCGTGGCACTTGGAATGTGCTCACTGGCGGTAAGACGGCGGTGTGGAATATTACAGGGACGACAGCCAAACCTAGCTTGAGTATCGATGGAGTTAGCGCTGAAATTACTCTTAAAGATAATCAGGTGTTAATTAAGTATACGGATAAATCAGGTTCTCGTTCGATACTTGCAGATGGACGTGAAAATAGCTTGCAAGGAACTGAACAAGATGCCCAAGGCAATAGTAAAGCGTGGAGTGCAATTCGCAGCAAAGCTGTTGTTGCCGATACGACGCCTGCGAAACCTGAAAAAATGCCAGCGTCCTTGACCAACACCTATCCAGCCGGCCCCTTTGCGATCGCTAGTCCGGAACGTCCAAATGCGATCTTGATTAAGAATGCGACGATTTGGACTAGCGCTAAAGCTGGAAAACTCGAGCAATCAGACATGCTCGTGATCGATAGCAAAATTAGCGCGATAGGTAAAGATCTCAAAGCACCTGTGAACGCGCAGATCATCGATGCCAGTGGCAAACATCTGAGCCCAGGCATTATTGACGCCCATTCGCATACTGCAATGATGCAGGGAATCAATGAAGCAACCAGTTCGATTACCGCCGAAGTTCGTGTCGGCGATATCATTGATGCGACCAGTATCAACATCTATCGCCAGTTAGCTGGTGGTGTCACAACAGCGAACGTCTTGCACGGCTCTGCAAATACTGTTGGCGGACAAAATCAAGTAATTAAAATGCGTTGGGGATCCGATGCGGAAGGCCTAAAGTTTGATGGTGCGTTTCCAGGGATTAAGTTTGCCTTGGGCGAGAACGTAAAGCAGGCTAACTGGGGCAACGAATCAACAGGTCGTTATCCGCAAACGCGTATGGGTGTAGAGCAGATTTTGCGAAGTGGCTTTTTAGCGGCTCGTGCCTATAAAGAAGAGCGTGAGGCATGGAAGAAATCGCCTTCGAACTCAATTGAGCCTCGCCGTGATTTACAACTCGATACCTTAGTTGAACTGTTGGATCGCAAACGCATGATACATATTCACTCGTATCGCCAAGATGAAATCTTGATGTTCGCGCGCATTGCACAAGAATTCAATCTCATGGTTGGTACCTTCCAGCACGTAATGGAAGGCTACAAGGTTGCTGATGTCATTGCAGGACTGGGTGCTGGTGGCTCTACATTCTCCGATTGGTGGGGGTATAAGATGGAAGTGGCAGATGCTATTCCATTTAACGGTGCGTTGATGCATAACGCGGGTGTAGTAACGAGCTTTAATTCTGATAGCGATGAATTGGCACGACATCTCAATACAGAAGCAGCGAAAGCAGTGAAGTATGGTGGCTTGTCAGACACTGAGGCCTTTAAGTTCGTGACTTTAAATCCGGCCAAGCAGTTAAAGATCGACCATCGCACGGGTTCTTTGGAAGTGGGGAAGGATGCTGATTTCGTGATTTGGAATACTAGCCCTTTATCGACCTTCAGCCGAGCTGAACAAACATGGATCGAAGGACGCTTATATTTTGATTTGGCAAGCGATGCACGATTGCGCCAAGAAGCTCAGGCTGAACGTCAACGTATTGCAGCGAAAGTGATTGCTGGTCGCAGCAGTAATGCAAACGCAGCGGCGGTACCAAACAAGCCTAGCGATGCAGAGAAAACGAACGCACCAAAAACTCAGGCCGAAATGTTGGAAGCCAATCAAGCTTACCTTGAGTTACAACACTGGCTGCATAGGATGAGTCAACACCGCACCGGATATTGGGCCGGTGCTGAAGCACACGAGTGCACGGAGGATCAATAATGAATCAATTAATCAAGACAAGCAAAATCGCCATGCCTAGGACGAGAATCTTGGTACAAACTGTGTCTGCCTGCGCTGTTTCCATGCTCTTTTCGACAATGGCATTGGCTTCAGACAACGTACCAGCGCCGGCACAAAAAACACCACTTTTGTTTAAAGGTGCAACCATACACACCGTGAGCGGTGAAAATATCGCAAATGGACAGATGCTGGTCGAGAAAGGAAAAATTACTGCGATTGGCATTAATGTAAATGCGCCAGCGGATACCAAAGTAATCGATGTCAATGGTAAACACATTTACCCCGGAATGATTGCAGCCAATACGGTGATTGGTTTGGCCGAAGTGCAGTCCGTGCGCGCAACGGCAGATTTTGCTGAAGCGGGTTCGATCAATCCAAATGCACGCGCTATTGTGGCAGTTAATCCAGATAGCGAACTTATTCCGACTGCCCGTACCAACGGTGTTTTGGCTGCTTTAAGCGTGCCAACACCGGGTCCAGTGGGAATGATCAATGGTATTTCATCCTTGATTCAACTGGATGGCTGGACTTGGGAAGACATGACAGTGCAAGCTGAAGTAGGTTTGCATATTAGTGTGCCGTTTTTGCGATTCAATCCTGAATTATTCCCGCCACCGCTGGATACACGATTAGACGAATTACGAAAAACTTCGGCGCAAAGAGTCAAAATGCTAGAAGATGCTTTTGATTCTGCGATCGCTTATCGAGATGCAAGGGCAAACAAAGACGGCACGCAAATTGACGTGCGCTGGGAGGCAATGTTACCGGTCTTGTCTGGTGCTCGTCCCGTATTCTTCCATGCGCAAGATGCGTCACAAATTCGTTTCGCTCTCAATTTCGCGCAGCGCTACCAGCTCAAGATGGTGTTGGTCGGAGGAATGGATGCACCCGCATTTGCTGAAATTTTGCGTGAACGAAAAATCCCTGTAGTAGTCACTGGTATTCATAAACTGCCATCACGTCGTGGTGCTGAATATGACGCTTCTTATAGCCTAGCTGCGAAGCTGGCGGCAGCGGGTGTACAGTTTTGCATCGCACGTGGTGGTGCAGACGATGATGCCCATAATGAACGAAATTTGCCTTATGAAGCTGCTGTCGCCGCGACCTTCGGTCTCGATGCCAATGAGGCATTAAAGGCAATTACTTTGTACCCAGCCCAAATTCTTGGTGTGGCGGACAAAATTGGTTCGCTTGAAACAGGTAAATTGGCAAACTTCTTCGTCAGCGACGGTAACCCGCTAGAAACGATGACGAAGATCGAGCAAATTTATATTCAAGGTAGAGTTGTTGATGGCTCGACGAAGCAATCGAGATTGACTGATAAGTATCAACAAAAGTACTTGCAGAAAAAAGAAGCAGGAAAATAATTTACTTCCAATTTACTTCGCTTGTTTTATTCTGTAGACCTAAAAAAGCGGCCCAGATTTTTTCTCGGGCCGCTTTTTTATACAAATTCTCGGTGATTATTGAATCTTCCAGTTGAACACGATTAATTTTGATTCGACTTGATTCTTGAACTGACAGTTTTTCAATGCACTAATCGACGCATTATCAAGTTCACGGTTGCCACTTGATTCTTCAATACGAGCATCGACTACCTTACCTTTCGCATCAGTGGCAAAACGTAATTTGACGGCGCCACTCACATCTTGACGCAAAAGTTGGTCATTGTAAGCGGGAGCAGAACAGGCATTCGTATTGAATGGATTAACGATCTCAGCTGCGTTTGCGCAAAAACTAGTAGCAGCAAAAACTGCAGCGGAAAGGGCGATTGAGAAGCGAGCTGTCGTGTTCATAAAACCTCCTGAAAAAATGAAAAACGAAAACTTTGGTCGGCGTTTTCGCAGAAAGTGATGGCCATTTAATTGTGTCAAATGCTTTGCCGTTGGAGTCACTATACGTAGCGCTGAAGTAGAAATGAAATTGTCATTTCATATGCTCGCCATCACGCAAAAACATATCTTTCTTAGTGCAATATTGTGGTGCAAGTCGATCGCAGTAGGTGTTCGTGTTTTCACTTTTAGTGTGCAAGGATGAGTGCGGGTAGACCCCGCAGGAACCTAATTGCACGAACCTGGTGCGATAGATAGGATTAAAAAAAATGTCGTTTTTTTGTGGGTTTCGTTCGGATATCGATTTTAGTCGATTGTTTTTTGATAAAACTTCGCGTCAATTCGCTGGTTCACAGTAATAATAGAAACTTCTTGCGATCATCAATTCCCTGATCGATTCGTTTATTTGCTGGCCGTGGCTGATTAAAGCCGAATTTGGTTTGAGAAATCCTGTGTTGAAGAAAAAGCTATTGAGACGATTGACTGAATTGCTGACGGTGTTGGCGGAGCCTTTGGTTTGGGTTACAGTCATTTTGATCCTAGTCTTAGTCCCCCGCAAAATTATCAGTGATCATTCTCGCTTGATCTGGCGTGGCGAGCTTACCCGCCCGAGCTTGCTTGAATTGCAGAACTTAGTGACTCATCATCCTCAGCAATATAACGTGATTCAGTTTCGCAATTCTCCCGGTGCCAGTTCGTCAGCAGGGATCATAGTTGAGAATGTAGAGCAGTTAATTAATACTTATCACTTCGATACAGAAGCGAGGGGCGTTTGCGCATCCGCGTGTGCGGCAGCATTCTTATTAGGGGAGACCAGGACTTTGCTGCCTGGTATTCGTAATGAAGCAACGTATTTAATGTTGCATGCGACGCGCCAACACACAACACGTGAGGTCGATTACGGAAACACTGAGAAAATTCACCGTAAGATCGCCGCCAGAAGTGAAGGCAAGTTTCCCTTGGTGCTACTTAATCGTATTTTTGATGATCAGAAAGGGACAGCGGATGGCGAAATTTATATTTACCGCGATCCTCAAAGCTCTATTCTTGGCCCTCAGCATGTCTTCATTTGTGCCAATGCAGTGTTTGGTATCATGGATACCTGTGAACCAGTGCCGGGATTGAGACCTCAAAGCTTGGGTATAGAAGTGGCGCCATAATCTCATGTGACGCTGGAACTTGGCCTCTCATTCATTGGAAAAACCGGTAATCCAAACCTACTCTATGCAACGATTTATCTTTCGCTTCTTGGGCTTCTTGG
This sequence comes from Oxalobacteraceae bacterium, assembly GCA_947464955.1. GTDB lineage: Bacteria > Pseudomonadota > Gammaproteobacteria > Burkholderiales > Burkholderiaceae_D > Undibacterium. The sequence continues at coordinate 22,445 of CANHZI010000002.1, read as the reverse complement.
TATTGGTCTATACAGGCCTTTGTGTTGTGATGTATTTCGCTCAAAGATCCCTGATTTATTACCCGGTGAAGTTATCACATGCGAATGATGTCAACAGCATCAAACTTGAGGTTCCACAGGCCACCTTGGTCATCACGACTTCGCAAACTGAGGCCGAAGACGCCATCGTTTATTTCGGTGGAAATGCCGAAGATGTGTCTCTATCTTTACCTCAACTAAAGCAGGCTTTTCCCAATCGTGCCATTTTTATGATGCATTATCGTTCCTATGGAGGAAGTACTGGGCAAGCGAACGAGGCAAATTTATTTGCTGATGCTGTCGCAATGTTTGATATGGTGAAGTCTAAGCATAGGCAAATCATGATTGTGGGACGCAGTTTGGGAAGTGGGGGCGCCAGTTTTCTTGCCAGTAAGCGTCAGGCTGAAAAGCTTATTTTGATTACACCTTTTTACAGCTTAGAGAATGTCGCATGGAGTCAATACCCTTATTTACCCGTGAACATATTGCTGATCGATAAATTTGAGTCGTATAAATACGTTCCCCAGATTGATACACCTACTTTGTTGATTGTGGCGGAATGGGATCAACTCACGCCTATGGATGGAAGTTTAGCGCTGCAAAAGAAATTTAAACCGGGGCTGAGTAAAATGGTGGTTGTTAAGCGAGCTTGGCACAATGGCATATCGAATAGCCCAGACTATTTGAATGCTTTGAGAACCACATTTTGATTCGATTGCAGGCGACTCGGTGACCCTTGGTGAGTCTGGGTAATGGATGTAGGGTGAAGTTCAAAAGTAAATCAGCGAAAAATGCAGAAAAGAGAATAGGAAAGATTTTGAACACAACAGCGAACTTTGTTTTTCGACCCCACGGGAAATTTGAAACTTGGATAGAGGGGCAGTTTCTATTGACTGAAGTGACAGGGCCATGGAATGTGGAATTAGTGGATTACTGGTCCCATCAAGCTTTGGCCTTGGCTAGACAGTTTTCCAAAGAACGGCCTTATGTGTCAATTACGGTAGTCCATGAATCTATTTTGTGTCCGCCAGAAGCGCTGGAGAAGATCGCTCTTGCGACTCAATATGCTAATGATCACTTACCCTGTTTGGGCCATTGTGTGGTGGCGGGAAGTGATGTTGATGGACGTGATCTTGTTCGTTTCTTATATGAAAAGATACGCTTAGAGCACATTTTTGAAGACTTAGAAGAAGCAAAGTCTTGGGCTGAGAAACTCGTAAAAGAGGACAGCCTCAAACGAAGCTAGTCCTCGGTCAAGAATCTTGTTGTGCCTCTGGGCACGAGAGGTGCTTGGTGAGAGATGTTGGCCGGTTTAATGGCGGCGTCCCCAATGACCTGCTCGGAAGTGCCAACGCACACCCACTCTTTCCCAACGATGGGGAACCCAGCTGAAACCGACTCTGGGTGGAGCCCAATAGCCAGCACGCCAGACGTGGCGACCACCGCTCCAATACCAAAAACCATTGATCCATAAATAACCCGGGGCAGGAGCAAGTGTAACGACCTCCTGCAAGGGCGCTGGCGGTTCGATATCGGCGACGACATCTTGCACCATCACTTCATTCTGTACAGGATAGCTGCTTGGTGCAGGATATTGCGCATTACTTCGGTGGTAGATTGGTGCTGGCGTAACCACAGTGCAGGCGCTCAATAGAACACTAGATGCAAGGCCAGCAAAGGCAAAAAATTTGGTGAGGTTTAGGTAGGGCATGATCAACTCCTTACAAGGTCTGAGGATTACCTGTTAGCCCGCATCTTAGTAAAATAAGATTCGTTCAGCTGTAAGAAGTTGTAACGATTTCTTTCAAAATGGGTTGACGATAGACTGATCTAGCTAGATTTCTTGTTCATTGCGGGATGCGATATTCATCGAAGTTATGCTGTCGGCTTTTTCGATATGGGTGTCGATCAAATGTCCGATGTTGCAGCTGTGTAGAGGCAAACGACCGAGGTCGCGCTCCCATGAAAACAGAAAGCGATTAGCATTGCCGCAAATACGTCCCTGACATGCCCCCATGCCACAGCGCGTATGGAGTTTGGCGCTACGCCAATCCGCATGGTCTTGTAACTGCGCATATCGCACATCTTCGCAGCGGCATACGATCGTATCCTTCTGGCACAAATGACGTAATTCTGATCGAAGCGCGAAGCCTTGTTTAAGGCGTTCTGCAAAACCTTGCCAAATCGCTCGTTGTTTGATCGCATCAATTGCCAAATCTCGTTGATCGCTGGCGGCATAGCCTGCAATGCTGCCTTCGGCAATCGCTAGATCAACTCCGCCTATGCCAGTGGTCTCGCCTGCGCAATACACTTGGTTTAGATTGGTTTGTTGCCACTGGTCGACCTTAATCCTGGGCATGTCATCGTCGTTCTCGATTGCGCAGCCCAATGCAGCAGCGATTTCCAAATTAGGAAGCAAGCCATAGGCACAGGCGAGCAGATCACAATTGAACTCTTGGATATCGCCATTATTGGAAACACGTATCGTCGCTACTTGTTCTTTGCCTTCAGCAGCAATAACAAAACTATTTGCGAGGTAGCGCGTAGCCTTGAGTTTCCAACCCAGTGCGAAAGCTTGTTTAAGCTTAGTCGGCGTTCTGAGTAAGCCAAGTGCAAATCGGCTCAACGAGGCAAGTGATGCTTGCTCCAGAATGTGTGTGACGATCGCCCCACGCTCGGTCAAGGTCGCAGCGACAGCCAACAATAAAGGGCCTGTACCTGCTACCACGACTTTTTTTCCTTTAACTGGATAACCATTCTTGGCGAGCGCTTGTAGGCCACCAGCACCTGTAATACCAGGAAGCGTCCAACCAGGGAAGGGGAGTAAGAGTTCACGAGCGCCGGTGGCGATGATGAGGCGCCGTGCGGCAATCTGGCTCGATCTTTGTTGATCATTATGCTCAACAGTTGCGATCAAGTTTTCTTCACTGCGTTCCAACTGTATCAACTTTGACTGAAAATGGAAGCGGACGTTTTCTGCTTGTGATAGCGCAAGCCACATATCACGGGCGCGTACATCGCTTTGCTGCGGCGCGCCGCCACGCCAGATTTGTCCACCCGACTGAAAATTATCATCAACGATGTCGATGTTTAATCCCGACTTTGATGCGGCAAATGCAGCAGCGAGCCCAGCTGGGCCAGCGCCGATTATCAACAGATCTGTCTTCATGGTGCGTCTCCTGTGGCGATGACCATGCCTTGGGTACACATGGTTTGACAGGCGAGTTGATGCAAGCGTTGGTCAATCATTACCCGACATTCGTGGCACACGCCCATTCCACACAAGGGCGCCCGTTTCTCGCCACTGACGGAAACACGCGTACTCAATTGACCGCAACGTGCGAGCGCCGCCGCAACGCTAATGCCGGGTTCCACCTGATGGGTTTTTCCATTAATTTGTATGTTGATTAGAGGCTTCATTATCAATCAAGAGTGAAATGCATAGAGAAGGTGTTCGTTAAACCGGCTTAAAACATACGCGCTGGTAAATATGGGCGAATGTCGATCTGACTCGTTTGTTGGCAGATTGAATCTTTGATCAACTCGGCCGTTGCCAGCGATGTTGTAATTCCTAATCCTTCGTGTCCAGTCGCCATCCACAGGTTTTTTCGATCGGGGTGGGGGCCGATATAGGGCATACCATCTGGCGTTGCAGCGCGAAATCCGGTCCAACTGCGTATCGCCTTGAGGTCTCGTATCGCCGGCACATATTCCGCCGCGCGTGCTAGCATTCTGCGCAAAATCTGCAGATCGATTTCTTTGTGGGTGACATCAAATTGTCGCGATGAGCCGATAAAAACTTGGCCCGTGGGGCGCGGTTGTAAATTGAAGGCGACAGAATCGCCATCTGCTGCATGCGCGCTCTTGATGTAACCAAGTTCAACTAATTGGTGGTGGATGAAATGCGGATAGCGATCGGTAATCAGAAGGTGCCCTTTTTTGTGACGCAAAGGCAGATCAGGGACAAGAGAGCTTGCAGCAATGCCATTGGCGACGATAATTTCTTTGGCCAGAATCCGTGTGCCAGAAGCGAGTGTGACGCCATCGTCTTCGATGGAAACAGCGGTTTCTCGGAGGAGTTGAGTGCCAAAGCTCATTGCTTGGTCGAGAAGAATTTGTGCGCTTTTAGGCGGATACACTAAAGCGTCATCATGAACTAATACGCCTCCAGCTAAGCCAGCTCGTAGTTGTGGTTCTTTTGCATAGAGTTGCGATGCCGTCAGTAATTCACTAGTGACGCCATGTTCATTGAGAATTCTGTTTTTTTGTACAGCGACATCCATTTCTTCTTGATCCGCGGCGACCCAGATGGTGCCGCACTGGCTGTATTCATGGAGTGAAAAGTCGCCACCATGTTGCGACACCAATCGCCGCCATAGCTCCAAGCTGTATCGGCTTAAAGCGAGCTCTGCTGGGTTATCGTCCATCACGACCAAATGGCCCATTCCCGCCGCTGTGGTACCGCCTCCTATTGTGTTTGGTTCGATCACAGCAATACTTAGATTATGCCGCGCCAAACTGGCGGCGCAAGCGCAGCCAATGATGCCACCGCCGATGATGACAATATCAAACTTGGAAGCCGGGTTTTGTGTCATGTGCGAATGCCCCATACAAATGGATCATTCTCATCGAGAATCAAGTGCGATTCTGCATTAACAAAGGCCGTGCCTTTGATTGTGGGGTGAATTTTTCCATGCTCACTTGAGGCGCGATAACTACCTTCAAACACACTGCCAATAATACTTTCTTGGCGCCAGCTCTCGCCCTCGTTTAGTTTGCCGTCAGCCGCAAGACAAGCAAGCTTGGCACTGGTTCCAGTTCCGCATGGCGAGCGATCGTAGGCTTTACCGGGACACAGCACAAAGTTCTGACTATCATTATCGTGCGAAGAGGGTGGGGCGAATAATTCAATATGGTCGATCTCTGCACCATTGTCACCGGTAATGCCTGCAGCGTTAAGTGCTTCACGCACACGCCAACTAAAACTGGTGAGCGCTTCTACATTGGCGAGGCGCATGTCTTGACCATGATCGGCCACCAAGAAGAACCAATTACCACCGTAGGCGACGTCACCGCTCACTTTGCCGTGACCTTCGACTTCGATCGTGACCGCATGTTGTGAACGATAGGCAGGGACATTGTGAACACTGACGCTATGATCTTCATGGAGTTCAACCTGGACAGCGCCAACCGGCGTATCAATTTTGTGTTTGCCAATCGAGAGAACTCCTTGATAAGCGAGTGTCGCGACTAAACCAATAGTGCCATGACCACACATGCCTAGGTAACCCACGTTGTTGAAGAAAATTACACCGGCACTACAACTAAGATCATGGGGCGCGCAGAGTAGCGCACCGACCAATACATCAGAACCACGTGGCTCGCACACCACAGCAGTACGGTAGTGATCAAATTTGTCCCGAAAAATATTGACCCGTTCTGATAGCGGGCCATTGCCTAAATCCGGCCCACCTGCGACGATCAGTCGAGTCGGTTCACCGCCCGTATGCGAATCAATTACATGAATTTTTTGCATAGCCATAATCCTTGTGTGATGTGTGATCTAGCCGTTAGTGAAGTAATGTGAATGATGCTGTTCAGACTTGAGTGTACCGGAGCCCGAAAGCTTTTGTCTTGCGGATTTTGCCAAGTTCAAATGCAGAATTCAGCATAGTGAGATGTTCTCGAAATTTCGACAACATTTGTGCGAGAAGACCCGCCTAGGAACTAATCACAGCAGTTCGTCGTCCAAGCTGTCAGAATATGGCAATCGTGCTTCCGCACACCACAAAAGTTAAGATGGAACAAAAGGATAAGGCATGCAAAAGATCATTGATTTTCGTAGCGATACCGTAACCCGACCGACAAATGGTATGCGTCGCGCCATGATGCAAGCAGAAGTGGGCGATGATGTTTATGGCGACGACGCCTCAGTAAATCACCTACAGGCACGCCTAGCGGAAATGGCTGGGCATGAAGCGGGTTTGTTTGTTGCCAGTGGTACGCAGAGTAATCTGATCGCTCTGCTGACACACTGTGGTCGCGGCGATGAATATATCGTTGGACAGCAGTACCATACCTACTTGTATGAATCGGGGGGCGCAGCGAGTTTGGGCGGTATTGTGCCGCAGCCGATTGCGGTGGAAGCCGATGGAAGTCTCGCCCTGAGTTCAATTGAGGCAGTGATCAAACCGAATGACATTCACTACGCAAAATCAACATTATTAAGTTTAGAGAATACGCATTTGGGCAAAGTATTGGGCAACGATTACTTAGCGTCTGCCATAGCAAGGGCACGGCATTACTCCTTACGAACGCATTTAGACGGTGCCCGTGTGTTCAATGCAAGTGTGGCGCAAGGCGTCTCTTTGGATTTAATCACATCGCAATTTGATACTGTTTCGATTTGCTGCTCCAAAGGTTTAGGGGCGCCAGTCGGAAGTGTGCTATGTGGACCCAAAGAGTTTATTGAAGAGGCCAAACGCTGGCGAAAAATGGTGGGCGGTGGTATGCGTCAAGCGGGAATCTTAGCCGCTGGAATTTCGTATGCCCTCGATCATCATGTGGTGCGGTTGCAGGTCGACCATGACAATGCCATTTTGCTGCAAGAAAAGTTATCGAAAATTGATGACCTGAAGGTCGAACAAGCGCATACGAATATGTTGTATGTGGAGTTAAGTAGTCGTGAGCAAGGCGTCGCCTTGGGGGAATATCTTAAAGCGCGAGGCGTCTTGATCTCCGCTGGAAAACGTATTCGTTTAGTGACGCATCTGGATATTGATGAAAGCGATATCGAAGTCTTTGTGAGTTTGTTTGCACAATTTATGCGCGGCAGTGTGCATTGACTCGAAATACTTGGTTTTTGCTGCAATGCGGAAAATGAGTGATTTTCTTCAAAGATAAAGTAGTTTTGAGATATTTTGCTTATTTTTATGTGATTCCCTACCTAGTTTGAAGGTCCACTCTAGGCTTAATTGTTAAATAGTGTCTTTTTTGTGAAAGATCATGAAATTAATGCTTCAAAGTTTTCTGAAAGCAACTAAAATGTTCACAAGGTAATACCAGTTTGAGAATATTGAAGTGAAATTGGATTGCCGCTTTCTTGTTCTGTTTTGCTTTGGTTTAACGCTTTGCATGGAACACATAAAATGAATCTCCAAAATATTCGAATCGGTCAAAGGCTGGCACTTGGTTTCGGTGTTGTTATCGCATTGTTGGTGCTTTTAGCGGGGCTCTCTTACTACCGCATCAGTGGATTGAACAAAGAAATTTCGACAATGGTCAAGGATCGTTATCCCAAGACCGTGGTCGCGAATCAAATTAAGGCGCAACTCAACGAAGTGTCGCGCAATATGCTCAATGTCTTGATCATGACTGACCCTGAGCAAATCAAGAAAGAACTGGCTAACATTGCCAAAGAAAATACGAGTAATGAAGAAGCTCTCGCGCTTTTAAATAAAACGATTACCGAAGCCAAAGGCAAAGAGCAACTGACAGCGATTACCGCTATTCGCGATAAATTTATCCCTTTGCAAACGAAGTTCATTGCGCTGGTCAACGAAGATCGCAAAGACGAAGCGATGTTGAAATTCCTGTTTGCGATTCGTCCAATTCAAGGCAAATACTTCGCCGCCTTAGATGACTTTATCGCCTATCAGAACAGCCAAATGGAACAGTCGGGCAAAGATTCTGAAGTGGTTGCCACTCAAACCGGTGCATTCATTTTGTTTCTTGCTTTAGCCGCGGGTGGCATTAGCATTATTGTCGCTTTCCTTGCAACCAAGAGCATCACACGTCCGCTGATTGATGCTGTGAGGGTGGCTAAGCGGGTTGCAAAAGGTGATCTGAGTAGTGATATCGAAGTCATTAATAATGACGAGACAGGGCAGATGATGCAGGCTTTGCGCGATATGAATGATAGCCTGATGAAAATTGTCGGTGAAGTGCGTGCCGGTACCGATAATATTGCTTCAGTTTCGATGGAAATTGCGAGCGGTAATCTGGACTTATCTAATCGCACCGAAGAACAGGCGCATTCGCTGCAAGATACTTCAACATCGATGCGTGATTTGACAGATACCGTGAAGCAAAACGCCGAGCATGCGGCACAAGCCAATCGTTTGGCCTTGTCTGCCTCTGAGGTCGCAGAAAAAGGTGGTGCTGTTGTCTCACAAGTGGTCGACACCATGGGATCGATTAATGCGTCCTCGCGAAAAATCGTCGACATTATTGGTGTGATTGATGGCATCGCTTTTCAAACCAATATTCTCGCCTTGAACGCGGCAGTTGAAGCGGCTCGTGCTGGTGAGCAGGGACGAGGTTTCGCGGTGGTCGCCTCTGAGGTTCGTAGCTTGGCACAACGATCTGCTGCTGCGGCAAAAGAAATTAAGACCTTGATCGGTGCCTCGGTTGATGAGGTAACCGCGGGTAGTAAGTTAGTAGAACAAGCCGGCGTCACGATGGATGAAGTAGTTGCCAGCGTGAAGCGCGTGACAGACATCATGGCCGACATTACCGCTGCGAGCCAGGAACAAAGCGCTGGAATTGAACGGGTGCACCGTACGATCGCCCAAATGGATGACGTAACTCAGCAAAACGCAGCTTTGGTCGAGGAAGCCGCGGCGGCCGCTGAGGCGATGCAAAATCAAGCGAGCAATTTGGCGCAAGTCGTGACTGTCTTTAAATTGAAAGATGATTACGTGGTGCAAGTGGATACAACAGATTCGAATGCAGCCTCACGTCAAGTGAAGCCTGCGCCGCGTCGTGCTAATGTGTCGAGAAATTCTTCGGTTGGATCGAATACGCCTCTGTTGCGTGGCAATAGAGATACAAATAGAGCAAGCACTCCAGCATCAGAAGATGATATGGAAGAGTTTTGATTGATATGATCTAATGTGTAAGCATACTTGCAATTGATTAGTTTGCTTTTAAATTCTTTAATTAAACTACTGGGAGTTAATATGCGCCACTCATCAAGCATCAAATCAGGTTTCAAAATGTTTCTGACTGCCTTTAGTTTGCTTCTCGCTTGTGGTCAGAGTATTGCGTCGACAGAAGTGAATGGTGTTAAGTTTGAAGATACGGCGAAAGTGGGTGGCAAAGAGTTGAAACTCAATGGCGCTGGCATGCGAGTAAAAGCAGCATTCTTCAAGTTGTATGTCGCTGGTTTATATCTCCCTGAGAAAAAGACGACGACCGCCGATATTCTGGCATTGAGTGGTCCGAAACGTGTGCAAATTGTGATGCAGCGTGAAATTAGTTCAGAGGATTTTGGCGATGCCTTCATGAAGGGCTTGAACGACAATTCAGACAAAGCAGAAAAGTCGAAATTAGTGAATCAAACAGTGTTGTTTGGTGAGCTGTTCGCATCAGTACCAAGCTTAAAAAAAGGTGACATCCTCTTGTTAGATTTCACACCAGGTACCGGAATGCAATCGTTCTTGAACGGCAAACAAGTGGGCCAGACCATCCCAGAGCCATTGTTTTTCAATGCTGTGTTGAAGATTTGGTTGGGTGATCGTGCAGTTGATAGTACGCTCAAGGAAAGGCTGCTCGGCGATAAAGGTTAAACCGCGCTATACGTTGACAAAAAACCGAGTGAGAGATCACTCGGTTTTTTTTCGCTCGATCAGCGGGGTGGGTTTATCAAAAGTATCTGGGCTTACTGCCCCAGTATTAACTTTTAAGAAGTATTGTCTTATTGGCGAGATCATGTTTCTTGCCTCACAAGAGATTTATACTAAGTAGCATTCAATAACCGCACTATGCTCAAGCCTCCTCAAGGCTATAAAAATCAACATGATTACAATTTTTGGTAAGGCATCTTCAATCAACGTTCGGAAAGTACTTTGGACTTGCACCGAAATTGGACTCAATTTCGAGCAAATCGACTATGGATCTGGCACCATAAATGATGTTCATAGCCCAGATTTTCTTGCACTCAATCCGAACGCCATGGTACCGGTGTTGCGAGACGAATTTGGCACTTTGTGGGAGTCCAATACGATTTGCCGTTACCTTGCCAATCGATACCAGCGAATCGACTTATTGCCCATCGATCCCATGGAACGTGCGCAAGTCGAAAAATGGATGGATTGGCAAGCGACCGAACTCAATAATGCGTGGCGCTATGTGTTTATGGCCAGAGTACGCCAACACGGTGAATTTCAAGATGCGGCAAAAATCCTTGCCAGTGAAAATTCTTGGAATCGACATATGCAGATAATCGAAGCGCAATTAGATCGCACCAATGCTTTTATGACAGGCGATCAATTGACGCTTGCGGATATCGTGACCGGTGTTTCGATTAATCGATGGCGCGCAACTCCCATGCAACACGCGGTTTTGCCAGCAGTTGAGGCTTATTTTGATCGTTTATGTCAACGTGAGGGATTTCTCACTTATGGAGCCAACGGTATTCCCTGACGATAGATGTCTAGCATGCGATAATCGAATACTTTCGATTGCCATAGGACTGACATGAGTTTTGCGACCTGGTTTTCTTTTTTTTGCGCGGCTTGTTTAATCGCGATATCTCCTGGTTCTGGGGCGATTTTGTCGATGTCGCATGGTTTGGCCTATGGAGTGAAACGCGCCAGTGTCACGATTTTGGGACTACAGTTGGGTTTGCTGTTGGTCTTATTGATTGCTGGGGCAGGCGTTGGATCTTTACTGCTGGCCTCAGAGACTGCTTTTTCTATCGTCAAGATACTCGGTGCGAGCTACTTGATTTATCTAGGCCTTCAACAATTTTTTGCTAAACCTGTCGATAAGCAAGTCGATCAGCAAGTCATGGGTGATCTATCCAATGCGCCATCGACCATTGCCATTCCTCGCTTCGCTAGTCGTGTGTTGACGGGTTTTTTGACCAATGCCAGCAATCCTAAGGGCATCGTGTTTATGGTGGCGGTTCTCCCGAATTTCATTGATAGTCGCGCGGCCATCCTTCCTCAATTAAGCATTCTGGCCGTCACTATGGTTGTAGTTGATACCTCAGTCATGCACGGTTATGCGATTTTGGCGGCTTCCTTACAACGTTGGATGCGACATCCTAGGGCGCAAACTATACAGAATCGGCTGTTTGGCTCAGTACTGATGCTAGTCGGTGCTAGTTTGTTTTTTGTTAAGCGAGATGCCAGCGTTGTTGTTTGATCCTAGTTTGATGGTTGTTCGTAAAGTTTGGTGCAAGGATTCTTGTTGGTATCCGGAGATGACTAGCGAATATGCGACAATCACATACAGTCTGGTAGCAAAAATCTGGGATAATGCGAGCAATGTGTTTCTAAAGAGAATTGCTTTGCATGCATTTTGATTCCTTACCCCCGCAATTGAATCTACCGGAAGAGTTTGAGCCGGGGGAGCCTCGCGACATAGCAAATCGTCGTTTGTGGGGCGGGATTATGGTCTCACTTGCATTGCATGCGCTGATTTTATCCTTGCAATTTGGTATTCCAGGTTTAGATTTGCCGAGTTTGGAACTGCCTTGGAAAGAGCGTCGAAATGCGGTAGAGGCTTTGCAAGTGCAGATTGCGAATCCCGCACCGGCGGCTAAACCAGCACCGGCAGCGCCTGCTGTAACGGTCACAGAACTTTTCAAATTACCCGAACCTATTCTTCCAAATCCAGTGCCTAAGGCGAATGGCGGACTTGTGGTGCTTCCTAGCCCCCCACCAGCGGTGCCGCCGAAGGGACAAAATAAGCCTAGCGTAAAACAAGCTCGCGCGGTCATGCCACGTGTCGTGCCGAGTGCTCCGCCGCCGGTCAAGAAAGTATTGCCTCCGCCAGAAGCGCCAGTCCGTATCATCGCCCAAGATCAAGTAAAGAATGATGAGTTTGTGGTGCCACTGACCTCGGAGGAAGAACTTGAACGTAAACGCGAAGACAGAAAAGATAACAACCGTCAGGTTGAGCCTGTCCCTGCTGATGCAATGATTGATAAAGATGCTGAGACTCAACTGATCGAAGAGCAGAAACGCGCTGAATTGGCTGCCAAAAAAGTGCAGGAAGAGTTACAGCTCAAGAAGCAGGAAGAGAAACAGCGCCAACTAGCGGAGCAGAAACGCCAAGAAGAATTACGAGTGCAGCAAGAAATTGCGAAGGCCAATGAAGAGCAGCAGAAAAAATTAGCGAAGCTGATTGAAGATAATGCCCGTAAGCCAACTGATATCGTGCCGATCGAGCCGGTAAGAGAAGTCAATGAGCAAAAACAGCTCGCTAAGCAAAGAGCTGCCCAAGAGTTGGCCAAGCGTGAACAAGAACAGGCACTGGAAGAGGCATTGAAAGAGGCCGAACGCCAAGAGCTTTTGGCGCAAGAGACCTTGAGGAAGGAAGAGCAAAGACGCCAGGCGGAACAGCAACGGCAACGTCAGTTGGCGCTTGAGCAAGAGCAGCAAAGGCAGGCTGCGGCACAACTGCGCCAGCAGCAGTTGGCGGAGCAAGAGCGGCTAGAGAAGTTACAAGCACTGGCATTAGCGGAGAAAAAAGCTCAGGAACAAAAACAGCTTGAGCAAAAGCTCGCTGAGCAAAAACTCGCTGAGCAGAAGCTCGTTGAGCAAAGAATCCAAGAGCAAAAATTGGCAGAACAACGACTTGCTGAACAACGCGCACAAGAACAAAGGCTTGCTGAGCAACGTGCTGCCGAACAAAAACTAGCGGAACAGCGCTTGGCTGATCAGAAACTGGCAGAAAGGCGCGCAGCTGAGAGAGCCGCGAGTGAAAAAGCAGCGGCAGAAGCAGCCGTCGCGAAAGCCATTGCTGAGCGTTTAGCGGCGCAGAGTACGCAGGGCAGCGGCAATGGTAATAATTCCAGTGGTAACAGTAACGGTAGCGCTACAACTGCGAACGGCACCGGTACAGGTAATGCTGGCAACGCGACAAATAATCTGGGTCAAAATTTAAGCAGCGGCGACCTCACTTCGCGCTTACGCGATCAAGCAAGGGGCGGCGACCTGTTGAAACCGCGTATGCCCCCGACAAAAGGTGTAGAGGATAACCAAAGAGCGCGTCGACGCAGTTTCCTCGGTGCCTATGACAAGGAAGTGCCCTTGCGCATGTATATCGACAGCGTCAAAGCGAAGGCAGAGCGTAACGGTAATCTGATTTACGAAAAACGATCACTCAGTAGTGCTGAATATGCGGTAATCCTAAGTATCGTGATCAAGAGCGATGGTAGCCTTGAAGAAGTTAGCATTTTGCGAAGCAGTGGAAATCGTTCGATCGATGAGCGCGCACGCAATATTGCCATGACCAATGCACCGTATTCTGCGTTTCCTCCCGCGCTTGCCGCGAAGTATGATGTCATTGAGCTCAAGCACTTCTGGGTGTTTGGCGATAGACTTCGCATCTTGGATGATCTGCCCCAGTTCTAAATTGAACAAGCAAAAAACAAGCAAGAGTTAGTTCGCGCTCGGCTTAAAACAAATACTCCAAAAATCCAAATAGAGGAACGGAAAATGCGTATTCTCATCACCGGTGGAACAGGCCTGATCGGCCAACGCCTATGTAAAGCACTGACCGCACGAGGCGATCACGTAACAGTATTGAGCCGTCGGCCGCAGCAAGTGGCGGCTCTTTGCGGCTCTCAAGTACAAACGATGGCGTCGCTGCAGGATTGGACGAGCCAAGATTTTGATGCGGTGATTAATCTTGCTGGAGCCCCGATTGTTGATGCAGCCTGGACACCTGCCCGTAAGCAGGAGATTATTGCGAGCCGTGTCGGACTCACGCAAAATTTGGTTGCGAAGATGGCTTCCATGCCAAATCCCCCGTCGGTTTTTCTGAGTGGTTCAGCGATTGGGTTTTACGGCGACGAGGAAACGGGCGAACTTGATGAAACCAAGACGGCAGGGAAAGACTTTTCAGCGCTTTTATGTCGTGATTGGGAAGCGGCAGCGAACCACTATAGCGCCCAATTAGCTTCTCTGAATAAGATTCATGTTGCTCCACGTATTGTGTTTTTACGCACTGGGTTAGTGCTTGATCCGCGTGGTGGCGTGCTCAAGAAAATGCTACTTCCTTTTCAACTTGGCGTAGGGGGCAAATTAGGTGATGGACGTCAAACGATGAGTTGGATTCATCATGCTGATTGTTTACGTGCGCTACTGCGTTTGTTAGATGACGCAAATTGTCGTGGCCCATTTAATTTGGTTGCGCCGAATGTGGTCAGTAACGCAGAATTTTCTCAAACGCTTGCAAGCACGCTTCATCGCCCCGCATTTTTTACGACGCCCGCATGGGTCTTGCGCACCATTTTAGGCGAGCGTGCGAACTTAATATTGCGTGGGCAGCATGTTGTTCCGCGTGCGTTAGAAGCATGTGGCTTTCAATTTGAATATCCTCAGTTAAGTGCCGCATTAGTGGATATTTTGCAGTGAGAATTGGCTGTTGTTGAGAAGATTTGCCATGTCTACGCTTAGCCCTTCCTACGACCTCGAACATAAACGACCTGTGTGCGCGCAGTGCTTGCGTGCGCAGGTCGCTTGTATTTGCGGCTGCGTTCATGCGATCGATAATGGGGTTGAGGTGCTTATTCTGCAGCATCCTCAAGAAGCTAAGCACATCAAGAGTAGTGGTCGCTTATTGCATCTTTGTCTCAAACAAAGTCGCATCGAAATCGCCCAACAGTTCGAACAAACGCAATTGGCTTCTTGGTTGCAGGCCGACCATGCGCAAGCGTACTTGCTTTATCCAGAAAACAAATCAAGCCTTCAACCACCAATTGCCCAAAGCGATGGGATTAAGAGCAATGTTGCGGAGAGCATCCGTTTGGTGGTAATCGATGCAAGTTGGCGTCAAAGTCGCCAGATGTTGCGTGACAATCCGCTGCTTGAAAGCCTACCGCGGTATTCATTGAGCGAGATGCCCAAATCGCGTTACCGGATTCGGCAAGCGCATCAAGTCGATCAATTATCGAGCCTTGAAGCCTGTACCTACGCCTTGATGCGATTAGAAGAAGACGAGAACAAGTTTCAACCCTTACTACACGCCTTCGACGCCTTTAATCAAATGCAGATTGATTTCGGCGTACAGCGCTTACATCGCGCGAAATAAAGAAGCAAATTGGTGCTTACATCAAGACATTGATGAAGGCATTTCCAATGCCAATTAAGGCCGAGCCTGCCAGCAAGCCGGCGGCGATGGATTGCGTCCCCTCGACCCAGGTTTGATACTCAACACTTTCTTTGGGCTTGTTTCTATGCTTGCTTTCCATAGCCCAGAAGAAGAAGGCACCTATCCACATCGCTAAAACAGATTCTGGTGGAAGTACCACGCCAAGTCCAATCGATATCGCCGATAGGGGGAATTTACCCTTGCTGAAAATCGCAGCAAACTCAAACACGATAGCGACAACCGCCGCAACGATGATAGAGATAATCGCACTGTGCGATAAATTATTGAAGCCGTGTGCAATTAATTCTGCCACGCCTTTCCACTGCATGGCAGCGGGGAAAGCGAATTGATCGCTGACGATATTGGCGGTATGGCGCACACCATTACTATCGGCTGGCAAAAACAATAAAAAGAAAACCGGAACACAGGCGAGTGTGCCTGAAAAAATGCCTATCATATGGCCGATGGCTTGATGTCGTGGTCTGGCCCCAAGCATATAGCCAGGTTTAATATCGGAAAGAAGCACGGCGGCGCTGGAGGCGACTTCTGCAGACATCCCTGCGGGAATGAGATTGCTTGCTGGATTGCTGCGATCCAAACTACCAATTGAGAATTGCGTGATCTTTGCTAAGCCACTGGTGGGTACCCAAGAGGTGAGGGCAATAGAATTAATACAGATCATCGTCAATAAATAGACCAAGCCCAAAGACAGAAAAGCCAACATCAGGGGCACGCCGAAAAACGCGTGCGTGGTCCACACACCGAGCAAACTAAATACGGGCACACCGATATACGAAATCCAAAGAGGCACTTCGATGTCTTTAAGAACATCATGCTGAACAATCGGTTCTTGTTTAGCTTTGAACAGATTAAACAAGCGTTTAAAAATTTCTGGTTTAGCAAACACACTGATAATCGAAGCGACTACCATCATCACAATGCACCACCAGAGTGACCATTGATTCAAAATTTCGATACGGGAAAGTGGGATCAGTTTGCCGTCAAGACCAACCCGCGGCGCAATCTCACCCGCTTGTATCATCAAGGGGCCAAGCACTGCAAAATTAAATAGCGCACCGATTAAGCAACTCGTAGCAATGCGTATGCCCATCATGGCGCCGACACCAGTCAATGCAAGATCGAGCGTAAGGCGTAAACCTAAAGTACGAAAGTCGATACCAAGGATTTTCGGGATCCATAATTCGTATTTCACTGCGGCCAGATAATAATAAGTATCGAGGCGCTCCTTCAAGTACCAAGGTTCGGCTAGGTCAGCCCACTTATCCATCATCAAAATTTTGAACTGAATTAACTTCATCCAACCATCGCTCATCAAGAGCTGTAAGAAAGCAGACGCTGCAGCGACTTTGATTAAGAGCTTGGCTTTGAGCATCCCGCTTGCGGCATTGCCTGAATACAGACTATCAAGGACAACGCCACAAGCATTCCCTTCCGGAAAAGGAAGTTGCTCTTCATTGATGAAACGACGTTTAAATGGAAAGGCTAATAGCACACCGAGGATGGCGATAATTTGTATCCAGATCAGCATTTGCCACCAAGCTGGAATCGTATCGGCGATCATCATATAAGCGGGCAGAGCGGCGACCAAGGGCATGGTCATGTAGCCAGCCGAAGTGGCAATTGATTGCGAACAGTTATTTTCGAGTATAGTGAAGTGCTTGCAGATGCCAGCGTTCTCTAAACTTTTGAATAGGGCAAAAGCGAGGATAACGGAAATGAGATTGACGCCAATCGAGATCCCTGTTTTGGCACCGATGTACATGGCGGTCGAAGAGAGTAGGCCGCCGAGCAGAAATCCGGTGAGACCCGAACGCAATGTGAGTTGCGCCATGTCGCCACGATATACATGATCATGCCACCACTGATCTTTTTGCTGTCGTGACCAAGTCTTGACCTGCTCGTCCGTCAATTGCTGAATCGCCACAGTTTCCCCTCGTTTGATGCTTATGTTTTTTGTGTAGTCAGTATCCTTGCACCGGAAATCACGTGTCAAGAAAAAACTTTACATGTAAAGCGATAAGCATGCAGATGTTGGTTTCAGTTTCAAGAGTGAGGCATCATCATAACTTGAAATAAAGCGAGAAACTATAGCGAAGTTGACTTGATGTTTTTTTATGTTTAATCTGCGGGTGCGATGCGCTCAAAAACGTCGCGAGCCAAGGAGGGGTCTTTAGCTCAAACCACTCTGAATTTGCTGACATGCGCGCCAACTATTTTTTCAATCTCTCTTCTTTTCCAACTCGGCCTTATCAATTTACGTTTCGTCCTCTTCATGGAACGTGGATCTTGCTTGTACATCTGGGTTTGATCTATGCGCTAATGACTACACGACCATTGAGTTCTTCCCATCATCCGCAGAGTGAATTCAGATCGCTGATGCGCTGGGTTTCAGTACGAATAAATCAAACCGAGAATTCGACAAGTAAATCAAGCGAGCGGTCGCCGGTAAAGTTGCAGCCGCTGCAGGGCGAGACAAAGTCTGTGCGACCGTTGAATTCACAAGAAACACGGCAGATGCAGGAACGCACGCAACAGAGTGAGAGTATAAATACGCAAACAAGCACAACGGATAGTAGTCGTGGCTCGTCAAATAAGAATGTCGATCTGGCTGACCCATTCGCCGTTCCGACTGATGTTTCTCGTCTCGATAGCGCACAACACCGCTACGGTGTGCAGGTGCCTAAACAATTAGGAAACGATGCACAAGTGCCGCTAACTCCCGCACAACAAGCTGCGATCGACGTACGATCCAATAGCCCCAAATTGACGAAGAGCGAGTTATTTGCAAAAGCGGCAGGCACCTTGGAATGTATCTACCAAGCGAGAATGGCCAACGGAAAAATTATCCGTGAACCTGGACGTTGGATTGAGGTCCCAGCACGCTCAGAACCTGGTCAGCCTATGAACAATCTTAAAGTCCGCTTCTGTGTGCGGCTACATCAAAATGATGATGTTGATGGCAATGATTTGACTGAAATCAGTGCGGGATTGCGAGGGAAGTAGGCGATCAATCGCGTCATCGGCAAGTACTATGCGCTCTCCGTGAAAGCTCAAGGCATCGGGCGCAAATAAAAAAGCCTCGCAAATAAAATTGCGAGGCTTTTCTTTGAAACTTTGCTGAGGTACTCAGCGGGCTGGTAGATCGGCTTAGGGAAATCGATCTACCAAGGCAATTACATCATGCCGCCCATGCCACCCATGCCGCCCATATCGTGGCCATGGCCACCAGCAGCTGGTTTGTCTTCTGGTAATTCTGCAACCAATGCATCGGTTGTCAAAATCAAACCAGCAACAGACGCTGCGTTTTGCAATGCAGAGCGTGTTACTTTAGCTGGATCGAGAATACCCATTTCGATCATGTCGCCGTAAGTGTCGTTCGCTGCATTGAAGCCGTAGTTACCAGAACCACCAACTACTGCATTGATTACCACACTTGCTTCGCCACCGGCGTTAGCAACGATTTCACGCAATGGCGCTTCGATCGCTTTCAACACCAACTTGATACCTGCATCTTGATCAGCGTTGTCGCCTTTGATGACGCCAGCAGCAGAGCGTGCGCGCAACAGAGCAACACCACCACCAGGAACCACGCCTTCTTCAACCGCAGCACGAGTTGCGTGCAATGCGTCTTCTACGCGTGCTTTTTTCTCTTTCATTTCAACTTCAGTTGCCGCACCCACTTTGATCACAGCAACACCGCCAGCCAATTTCGCTACGCGTTCTTGCAGTTTTTCACGATCGTAGTCAGATGTCGCTTCTTCGATCTGTGCACGGATTTGTTTTACACGTGCTTCGATGTTGATTGCTTGACCTGCGCCGTCGATCACTGTTGTGTTTTCTTTGCCGATTTCTACGCGTTTTGCTTGACCCAAATCTTGCAAAGTTGCTTTTTCCAAAGTCAAACCAACTTCTTCAGCGATCACGTTACCGCCTGTCAAAATCGCGATATCTTCCAACATCGCTTTACGACGATCACCGAAACCAGGTGCTTTAACAGCTGCTGTTTTCAAGATGCCACGGATGTTGTTGACAACCAAAGTTGCCAATGCTTCGCCATCAACGTCTTCAGCGATGATCAACAATGGACGGCCAGATTTTGCGACTTGTTCCAATACTGGGAGCAAATCACGGATGTTGGAGATCTTCTTGTCGAACAACAAGATGAATGGGTTGTCCAAAATCACAGATTGTTTTTCTGGATTGTTGATGAAGTAGGGAGACAAGTAACCACGGTCAAATTGCATACCTTCTACGATATCCAATTCGTTGTCCAAAGATTTGCCATCTTCAACAGTGATCACGCCTTCTTTGCCCACTTTGTCCATTGCTTTAGCAATGATGTCACCGATGTTTTGGTCAGAGTTTGCAGAGATAGAACCAACTTGAGCGATTTCTTTGTTTGTTGCTGTTGGGCGAGACAAAGTTTTGATCTCAGCGACCAATGCTGTCACAGCCTTGTCGATGCCACGTTTCAAATCTGTTGGGTTGAAACCCGCTGCAACATATTTGAAGCCTTCGCGAACGATAGCTTGTGCCAACACTGTTGCTGTCGTTGTACCGTCACCAGCGTTGTCAGAAGTGCGTGAAGCAACTTCTTTCACCAACTGCGCGCCCATGTTTTCGAGCTTGTCTTTGAGTTCGATTTCTTTAGCAACAGACACACCGTCTTTAGTCACTGTAGGCGCGCCGTAAGAGCGTTCCAATACAACGTTACGACCTTTAGGGCCCAAAGTCACTTTAACTGCGTTCGCCAAAACGTTAACACCGTTAACGATTTTTGCACGTGCGTCATCGCCAAATACTACTTGTTTAGCTGCCATGTTTATATTCTCCGAATAAGGATGAAATTCTGAATTTGTTCTCGAACCAGCTCATACAAAAAAGAGCAAATTCGAATAAGGTTTTTGAAGGGCTGAGTAAGCGTAGCGAGCGCTTGGAGTTTGGATCAAGAAGCGCAATCGTACAAGCGTACGATGAGCATCACAGATTCAAAATTCAGCCGCGCAGTAGCTTAATCATTCCTTACTTTTGGACGATTGCGAAAATGTCTTCTTCACGCATCACCAACACTTCATTGCCGTCAACTTTGACAGCTTGGCCAGAATATTTGCCGAACAACACGCGGTCGCCCACTTTAACTTCCAAAGCGCGCACAGAACCGTTTTCCAATACTTTGCCGTTACCTACAGCCAGTACTTCACCTTGATCTGGTTTCTCTGCTGCTGCATCAGGCAAAACGATACCGGATGCTGTTTTTGTTTCTTGATCCAAACGTTTAACGATAATGCGATCGTGCAGGGGACGAAGATTCATACTAACTCCTAAAAAAATTACAAAAGTAAAAATACCAAAGTAAAGCGATGTGAGATGCTTGTGATGCCTTGCTACTTGTTTCCAAGAAGCACCGCTAACATAAGCGCCAGCACATCCAAATTTGTTGCTAGAGATAAATGCAGAAGTGTTTAAAAAACATTGTTAGCACTCTCTCTCGCTGAGTGCTAATTATATGGGCGGGGTAGGGCTTTTTCAAGGAAGAAAGTGGAAAAAAGCAGTTTTATTTTAAAAATCAGGAGGTTAGCGAAGCTACTATGAGATTGTGTCTAGGTTTTGAACGAATAACAATACAATTTGTTTGGTTAAATTGCTATGCGATCCAATGGGCTTTTCACGCCAGCGCCACCAACCTTAAGAACATGGGTGTAGATCATCGTTGTACTGACGTCTGCGTGCCCTAAAAGTTCTTGAACTGTGCGAATGTCGTAACCCGATTGTAGTAAATGGGTTGCAAAAGAATGTCGCAAGGTATGTGGTGAAGCGGGTTTATGAATCTGTGCAGCCTCCTTTGCTAACTTGAAAGCCCGTTGAAACGTTCGGTCATAAAGATGATGCCGACGAACGACTTTACTGCGCGGATCAACAGAGACACTCGCCTGCGGAAACACCCAATGCCACGCCCAAGTTTGCCCTGCAGCAGGGTACTTCCTCGAGAGCGCGTAGGGAATTTCCACGCCAGCTACATTATTTGCACGATCTTTAGCCCATAATGTTTTGGAGTTTATGAGCTGTGCCTTTAGGTGATCGATTAAGCTGAGGGGTAACATCAAAGCGCGATCTTTGTTGCCTTTCCCGGCTCTTACAATGATAGTGTTATGAAGGAAGTCGATGTCCTTTACGCGCAGTTGAAGCGCCTCATTGATACGCATGCCGGTACCATATAAAAGTTGCGCCAATAAGAGGTGCTCGCCAGATAAACGGGAGAAGATCGTGCAAACTTCGTCAACCGACAACACGACAGGTAAGCGTCGCGTTGTTGTCGGTTGGCCGATCTCTTTTAGCCAGGGTAGGTCAATACAAAGAACCACTTTGTACATAAACAAAATGGCAGAGAGAGCTTGACGATGGGTGGAAGGGGATACTTGCTTTTCGTTTGCTAAAAAACTCAAGAAAGCTTCGACTTCAGGCGCGCCCATGTCTTTTGGATGACGTAGTTGATGAAATCTAATGAAATAGCGGCACCAATACACATAAACTCTCTCAGTGCGCAGACTGTAATGCTTATAGCGAATTGCTTCCTTGACACGATCAAGAAGCTTGGTAGAATGCAGTTCCATCAAAATGACGCTTTCTGTAGACATTTTAATACTGTACAAATATACAGTATATCCACGGAGAGCTATTGTGCAAAAGACTTTTCGGAGTGTCTATGAAAAATGTTATGCGACAAGTTGCTTTTTCACCCGTCATTTCACCCTCTATATCTAGTTGCACTAGTCCCGCTGCGCGGGAGGACGCGTAAGGCGCCGGCTGACTGGCTCTTTGCGTTAAGAGAGGTGACCAATGGCCAGTACATTGCAGCGTCTTTTTCAGCGCCATTTCTCGCAGTTGGCTGCTACTGAACGCTTACCGCCGCATTGGTATCGCGCTGCGAATAAACTTTCTCGCTGTCGTACTGCTGCATTAGGTGGTCATGTGCAGGCTTGCCCTCAAGGCCATATTGAACGGGTCTGGTATAACTCCTGTAAGCATCGTAGCTGTCCACAATGTAAAGGCTTGCAGATGGCGCGTTGGTTGCAGCAACAGCGCGAACGATTACTGCATTGCCCGCACTATCACATCATCTTCACCATCCCCCATGAATTAAACACGTTATGGCAATTCAACACCGCCGCCATGATGGAATTACTGTTTCAATGTGCCAGTCAATGTCTGCAAGAATTACTTAACGATGAGCGGCGACTCGCTGGCGCTGAGCCTGGTTATCTCATGGCTCTGCATACCTGGGGACGCTCCCTCTCTTT
>CANHZI010000001.1 GCA_947464955.1 Oxalobacteraceae bacterium | reverse complement strand
GGTGCACTGTACTTAAGCGGCATGTTATTGATGGTGTATAACGTGGCGAAAACGATCATGATGGCTAAGCCTGCAAACGATGCGATTCCTGCATTGCCAGCGCAAGCGGCGCACGCTTAATTTAAGACGCCATTAGGAGAAATAGAATGCGTAAATTTACTCACGATTTGATCGAAAGAAATATCGGTCTGATGTTAGTGTTGGTGATCTTAACAATTAGCGTTGGTGGCTTGGTTGAGATCGTTCCTTTGTTCTTCCAAAAATCGACAACGCAAGCAGTGCAAGGCGTTAAGCCTTATTCAGCTCTGCAATTGGCGGGACGTGATGTGTATCTGCGTGAAGGTTGCTATGGCTGCCATTCACAAATGATTCGTCCTTTCCGTGCTGAGACAGAACGTTATGGTCACTATTCTGTAGCGGGTGAATCTGTCTATGATCATCCATTCCAGTGGGGTAGTAAACGTACTGGTCCAGATTTGGCTCGTGTTGGTGGTCGTTACAGTGATACCTGGCACCGTGATCATTTAATGGATCCACGCGCTGTGGTACCTGAATCGAATATGCCATCTTATGCCTGGCTGGCGAAAGCAAATGTTGATGCTCAGGGTATCGCACCTAGAATGCGCGCGATGCGCACGCTTGGTGTGCCATATACCGAAGAAGAGATCAACAGCTCCGCGGCCGATGTGACTGGCAAAACGGAAATGGATGCACTCATCGCTTACTTACAAGTGTTGGGTACGGCGATCAAAAACAAGAACTAGGTCTTTTGTGAAAGGAACTTAGTATGAACTTTACTATCGTCAGTAGTGTGATGACATTGGTCAGTATGATCGTGTTCATCGGCATCCTGTACTGGGCTTTTAGTTCTAACAATAAAGCCCGTTTCGAAGAATTGGCGAAGTTGCCACAAGATGAAGAGAATGGAAAATAGCCATGGCAGATTTTATTAGCGAATGGTGGGGCACAGCGATTGCTGTGGCAACAGCAATCAGTATCTTAGTTTGTGCGATATTGTTGTGGTCCCAATCTAAAGTAAAAGTGAAAATTGGATCAGATGGCAAACCTTTGCCAGCAGAGACCACCGGCCACGTCTGGGATGAAACCTTGATGGAACAAAACAACCCATTGCCTAAATGGTGGATGTGGTTGTTTTATCTCACGCTGATTTATAGCGTTGGCTATTTGGTGGTGTATCCAGGTTTTGGTGCATATCAAGGTAAGTTTGGATGGTCTCAAACGGGTGCCTATGATAAAGAAATGAAAGACGGTGAGGCGCAATATGGCCCATTGTTTAACAAGTATCTGAACATGGACATCGCACAAGTCGCCAAGGATCCACAGGCGCATGAGATCGGTCAGCGTTTGTTCCTCAATACCTGCGCCCAATGTCATGGTTCCGATGCACAAGGTGGCAAAGGTTATCCGAACTTGACTGACTCTGATTGGCTGTATGGTGGTGATCCACAAGTGATCAAAACGACGATCATGGAAGGCCGTGCAGGTCAAATGCCTCCAATGGGTGCGGCCCTGGGTTCTGACGATGATGTGCGCAATGTCGCCAACTATGTCTTGAGTTTGTCTGGTACTGCGCATGACCCAATCAAGGCGGCCTTAGGGAAAGCGAAGTTCGGCGTGTGTGCTGCATGTCATGGCGCAGACGGTAAAGGTAATCATGCATTGGGCTCACCAAATTTGACGGACAAAGTGTGGCTATATGGCGGTGGTATTGATAGCATTATGGAGACCATCAATAAGGGACGTGCGAATCAGATGCCTGCCCACAAAGCACTGTTATCTGATGCGAAAGTCCATTTGCTGACAGCCTATGTTTGGGGCTTATCCAATAGCGGAAGCGGTGCAGTTTCGACTGCGGATGCTGGTGCGCTCAAACAAATCGAGAACGCCGTTGAAAGCACTGCTGCCTCGAAGTAATTCATCCGTTGGCATCGAGAGATGCCAACAAAAAAGGCTGTACCAAGGATTAGTTTATGAAGAAAATACCCATCATTCCAGTTGCCATCGAAGAAGCTGAACTAGCATTATTTGAAGAGCGGAAGAAAATTTATCCGCGTACACAAAAAGGTTGGTTTCAGACATGGCGCTGGGTGTTGGTGTTTTTTACTCAGTTGCTATTTTATGGTGCAGCCTGGTTGAATTGGAACGATCGCCAGGCGATTTTATTTGATCTGGTCAATCGTAAATTCTATATCTTCGGCCTTGTTCTGTGGCCGCAAGACTTCATTTATTTGGCAGTGCTGCTGGTTATTTCAGCGCTGTCTCTCTTCCTTTTTACTGCCATCGCGGGTCGTTTGTTTTGCGGCTATGCCTGCCCGCAGACCGTGTATACCGAGATCTTTCTTTGGATAGAAGCAAAGGTTGAAGGGGATCGTGGCGCGCGTATGAAGTTAGATGAGGGCCCGATGTCTGCGCGCAAGCTACGCTTGAAGACCATCAAGCATAGTGCTTGGATTGCGATAGCATTGTGGACCGGATTTACATTTGTAGGTTATTTCACTCCCATTCGTACACTCGCTGTCGAAGTGTTCGACGTGAGCTTAGGACCCTGGGAAACTTTTTGGTTATTGTTTTATGCTTTCGCGACTTACGGTAACGCTGGCTTTATGCGTGAACAAGTTTGCAAATACATGTGCCCGTATGCGCGCTTCCAAAGTGCGATGTTCGATAAAGACACATTGATTGTTACCTACGACACTGAACGTGGTGAACCGCGCGGCTCCCGAAATAAGAAAGTCGATTACAAAGAGAAGGGGCTTGGCGCCTGTGTTGACTGTGGCATCTGCGTGCAAGTGTGTCCGACCGGAATTGATATTCGTAATGGCTTGCAGTACGAATGTATTGCGTGTGGCGCATGTATTGATGGCTGCGATCAGGTCATGGATAAAATGGGCTACGAACGGGGCCTTGTCCGTTACACCACAGAACATGCGCTCAAACGTAAGATGAATAACGAGGCCATGTGGAAACGTGTGTTCCGCCTTCGTACATTGGTCTACACCGGCATTTTGTGTCTCATTATTTTGGTGGCGGCCGTTTCCTTGGCTTATCGTGTGCCACTCAAGGTCGATGTGTTACGTGATCGTGCAATGCCTAAGATTACTGAGACGGGGGGCGTAGAGAACGTCTATCGCCTGCAGATCATGAATACACAAGAATCTGCGCGTGAGTACATAATTTCAGTGAAAGGCTTAGTCGGCGCTGAAATTGTGAATGAGACTAGCGTGGCAATACCATCTGCTAGCTCGAAAGCTTTTCCTGTGCGGGTAAGAGTGCCAGCAGGATCAGCAAGTACTGGATCGAATCGGATTAAATTTACGATTACTGACAAAGAAAAAGCGAAAGTCACGGTGACCGAAAAAGCCGTGTTTATTGTACCTAGATGATTGGAATGATTATGAACTCAGCAATCCTTACCCAAGCAGTAAAAAAAGACGCATGGTATAACGAGCCATGGTTGCTGTTGGTCGTTGGTGGCCCACTGATCGTCGTTTGCGCGAGCCTCATTACAGGATTTATTGCGTTTCGAGGCGCTGATCAAGTCGTTGCTAAAGATTATTATAAGCAAGGTTTGATGATCAACACCAATTTGCAGCGCGATGCAAAAGCGCGTGAACTGCACTTGAACGCAAAGATGCAATTCGACTTGCAATCGCAAACCATACAGTTAAATCTGCAGTCACGTGCCGATTTGCCTGAGACTGTGCAATTAAGTATTGCAAGTTCAGGGGCGCAGAGTGGTTCGGTCGAAGAAGTTATACGCCGTGTTCCGATGAAACATGTCGGTGGAGGTAAGTATCAAGCCGACCTGCGTGAAGCGCTGAAAGGGAAGAATGCGCTCGATACAAATGCAGTAAAATTGTTGCATGTCAAACTAGAGACAAATGATTGGCGTCTGACAGGGGATTGGTATGATCCACTGCAAAGAAATTTAGTTTTGGCTGTGGCAAACTAAGAGCACGTAATCCTCGGGTGAGTGCTTCAAAAGTTAGTACAAAAAGAGGAGACAGGTTTGGAAAATCGCATCAAAAAAGAAGAAAGATTTTCGCTCGGCATGAAACTGATGGTGGTACTGTGGCCAGGTTTCTTGATGGCGTGTGTGGCTACAGGTATTTTCTTTAGCTTGGTTGATCCCATGGAATTGATCATCCTCGATGAAAAAGTGCAGGTACACATGCTGGGGGCGTACACCATAGGCTTTTTGGTGTTCTGGGCCTTAGGCTGCCTCTCCAGCTGGATTACGACTTTTCTCTTACAAAAAATACGGTAATTTCATGGATACAAGAGTCGTAACGCGTAGTGATAATTTAGAAATTTCAGAAGAGCTGATTCGTCGTTTTGATTCTTTGGGTCCGCGTTATACGTCTTACCCAACTGCGGATCGTTTTCACGCGGATTTTACCGCGCAATCCTATATTCGGTATTTGCAGCAGCGTAGTAGCAATCCTAATCGGCCACCACTTTCTCTCTACATCCATATCCCGTTTTGTGCTTCGCTTTGTTATTACTGTGCGTGCAATAAGGTGATTACGAAAGATAGAAGTAAGTCCGCAACGTATTTAAGTTATCTGGAAAAAGAGCTGCAGCTCATTAAGCAGCATTTGACTACACCAGAAACGATCTCACAGTTACATCTAGGTGGCGGCACGCCAACCTTCTTAAGTGAAGCCGAAATGCGGCAACTCATGCTGTTGTTGCGTTCACATTTTGCTTTTTCTGCTGATGCAGAGATCTCAATCGAGATCGACCCGCGTACAGTCACAACGGAATATCTCAATCTGCTTGCAGAACTTGGTTTCAATCGAACCAGCCTTGGGGTGCAAGATTTTAATGAGCAAGTGCAGATCGCAGTGCATCGTATTCAGCCGTATGAGATGGTTGAAAAATGCATTCAAGAGAGCAGGGCAGCTGGATTTCAGTCGATTAATTTTGATTTGATTTATGGCTTGCCCAAGCAAGACCTCGATAGTTTTTCCAAGACTTTGGATCAAGTGATAGAGCTTTCACCTGCGCGCATCGCTTTGTACAATTACGCACATTTACCCACTCGCTTTAAGCCACAACGTCGCATCAATGAAATTGATTTGCCCTCAGCTGAACAACGCCTACAAATTTTTCTGATGTCGATTCGCCGTTTGCTTGATGCTGGCTATGTTTATATCGGACTCGATCATTTCGCCAAACCTGATGATAGCCTTGCATTGGCCGTAAAAGACAAGAGCCTGCATCGTAATTTTCAAGGTTACACCACGCGTGCCGATTGTGATTTGATTGCCTTAGGATTGTCATCTATCGGAAAAATTGGCGCTTCATATGGGCAAAATTTCAGAACCTTGGATGAATACTATGGCGCTTTAGATCAAGGTGTTTTGCCAGTGGAAAAAGGTTTTGACCTCAACGCCGACGACCTGATGCGTCGTGAAATCATTATGGATTTGATGTGCAGTAGCACGCTCAATATGGCCGATATCGAAGCTAAACACCAAATCAACTTTAAAGATTATTTCGCATCAGAGTTAGATCGCCTCCAGCTCTACACCGAAGAAGAATTAATTAGTATTGACGACAATACTGTGCGCGTGAATTCTAAGGGGCGGATGTTTGTGCGGGCATTTAGTATGGTGTTTGACCAATATTTGTCACGCCAAACTGAAGCGAAGTATTCAAAGCTGATTTAATCCGAGAAAGCCTTCATGCTAACTTGGCCCATGCTGTTTGCAGTGATCTCTGCCGGTCTGATTGGCGGCTTTCATTGCGTTGGCATGTGCGGTGGGATTTCTCATCTGTTAGCGAAGTTGCCAAGCCTTTCATCAGAAAAAACTGGCGAGCAAACATCAGCGCAGCGCATTATCCCTATTCATACTCATAGCAGCGCAAACCCTAGCAAACAGACTGCTTATCTCGTTTTCTTGCATGCTGGGCGCATCACAACATACGGTTTAATTGGCGCTGCTTTCGGTGGGCTCGGCGCGGCCACTATGTCTTGGACGTGGATGAATTGGGCAAGCCCTTATCTTTTTTTCTTCGCCAATATACTCCTGCTTTTGCTTGGCTTAAGGTTAATTGGGGTGAGCTTGCCGTGGCCGTGGTCTGGGAATCAAGTCTTTAGTTCGGTTTCGCAAGCGTTAATGCCATCGATGCGACAGGGAAGTCAGCATCCATTCTTAATTGGTTTGGCCTGGGGCGCTTTACCGTGTGGCTTGACTTATGCTGTGGCGCCATTTGCGATTTTATCTGGTCAGGCGTGGTCGGGTGCGGTGTTGATGGTAATTTTTGGCATCGCTGCTTTGCCACATCTATTGGTCACGCAGCTTGTGTCGCAGCAGATCAAGACATTGGCTGTGACGCACGTGATCCGTGCCATTGTTGGGCTGGTTCTTATTGGGCTGGCACTACTAGGTTTGGTTTTCTACGACATGCAGTCGATGCCGGAATTCCTCTGCATTACGCCAGCACGCGGCTAATTATTTCTTCATATTGATTAAAGTATCGAGAATTTCATCGCTGGTTTTGACCAGTTTTGCTGCCATTTGAAAGCCAATTTTGTATTGAAGTGAATTGGTAATTTCAGTGCCAAAATCGGTTTCACTCGGCTGACTAGTTGATTGTTCAGTACTTTGGGCTGACAGTGTTTTGCTGGCTTGGCTAATATTGACAATTACTCCACCATTCACGCCTTCTTGGAAGCTGGCAGTTTGTGGTTTGAAGTTGTTGGTATTGGCATTGGCGATGTTGTGCCCCGTGCTATCTAATGCTGTTTCAAACGCACGCATCGCTGAAATGCCGGAGTTGAGCGCGGAAATTGCCATAATGGAATACTCCTTGAAGCCTAGGTTTTTCGCTTTTTCTATTAAACAGCATAGTCCTTTTTCGCGCGATCTGCACAAATTTTAATCATAATGTTTGTGTTTAATTGAATCCGCTTGAGCAATTATTATTTAGCTTGCATCGTTCACTGGTATTTTGACATCAATCTGTGTGCCTTTGCCAACTGCCGATTCAAGCTGGAAGCTGCCATTCAGTGCTTTGATCCGTTCGCGCATACCGACTAGACCAAACGAGCGCGTTTTATTCATCGCTCCTTCTTCGATGCCGCGACCGTCATCCTTAATGCGAAGATAAAGACTCTCATCGTCACGTTCGAAACTGATTTTGACGTGGTTCGCTTTTGCATGGCGAGCGACGTTGGTTAGTGACTCTTGAACAATGCGGAAGATTGCAGTGCTTTTTTCATCATTGAGTATCAGTTGTTCTTCATCAGCGATCAAATCGCAATGCACGCCGTGACGTTGCGAGAACTCTTTCTGTAAAGTTTGTAATGCAAAGAACAAACCACCTTCATCCAAGGCACGCGGACGCAAATCTGTCGCGATCCGACGTAAAGTAGTGATCGATGTTAGGAGCAATTGATCCATGCTACTGAGCGTCATTCTTGATTTCTCAGTCATTGAGTGGTCGCGCTGCAGCAAGGATAAGTCCATCCGTAAAGCCGCCAAAAGCTGACCTAAGTCATCATGCAATTCGCGCGCGATATGTTTGCGTTCTTCCTCGCGTATGCTTTGTAGGGCAGAAGATAGTTGGCTGAGCTGGGTATGATATTGCGCTAGTTTTTCTTTAGCGATTTTGCGCTCGTTGATATCGCGGAAAATAACGGTATAAAAGCGTCGCCCATTCTCGACTAGACTCGAAATCGAAGCTTCGATCGGAAACTCGCTACCGTTTGCGTGTAAGCCGGTGACATAAAAATCTTCAAAGCTGGTGCCCATTTGGCGGCGGGTAGTGCCATGATGCCCAAAATTTTCAACGTGCTTTGAGTGAACATGACGATGGCGTATGGGGATAACCACATCGATCGATTGTCCAATCAGTTGTTCCACTTCATATCCGAAAACTTTGGCCGCTGCAGGGTTCACTAAAACAATTTTGTACTGGTCATCAATCGTCAAAATACCATCCATCGCTGTTTCGATGACGCCAACCAGTCTTTGCTTGTTGATGAGTAGTTCGTTTGCCGTTTCTTGCAATGTTCTCGTGTTCTTGATCAAGTACGCATATGGCGCATGGATGCTAATCGCCACCATTCCTCGATAGATAGCGATTGCTGCCATCAGTTGGAAACTGTGCCCGATCAAAACAAAGACTTCATCAGCAAAACGATACAAAGAAAAATACACTTCTGAAGCAGCCAACATCAAACTGGCGAAGCATAAATAGCCACGATTGATTTCGAGTAGATCATTGAGCCGATCAGGATTTACTGTTTTGATTTGACGATAGAAAAAGTAGGCACTGCAAATATTGAGTAAGACCAGTATGATCTCGCACACAATCTTGAAACGCGTTTGCCCACTTTGTTCAAGATAAGTGGTGGGCAAAATTTCAGGATACATAAAAATCAAATTGGTGAAAGCGACAGTAGCTGCAAGACCAAGTCCGACACTAATATTCGAGCGAATATTGCTGACTAACTTGTCGCTCGGGCGCAGTGCAAGGCCAAGCAGGGTGAGGGTGATAATCAGCCTCGATATGAGCCAGAAACTCAGTGATTTGTGCATGTCCACAGCATGTAAGAAACCTGGCATGCCTTGGAACGATAAGGCATGAAAAAATCCGAGGATGGCAGCGCACAAAAACGACACCGCAAGTATCAAGCTGCTGAGGTTGCGGCGCTCTCCGAATGCATTCCAGCAGACGATAAAAACGGAAATGAATAAAACGATGGTGGTCGTTTCGAGCGCGGTATGAAAAGCTAGCGCGTTGCTGATTTTGAAGCTCGCAAAAGAATCATAGTTTAGCCATAACACTAGGGATACCGCGAAAAGTAATGCGCTGATTAATCCTAAGTGCCTAAAGTCACGGCTGGTAATTGAAGTATGGTGAAGCATAAGCAATGGGCAAAATGAGGATGGCTGATTCTACCTATTTTTGTGATTCGGCGCTGCGTCAGTTATCGGCCTGTGTGCTTTTTTTGTCACGCCTAATATCTGAGTTCGGCTTAGACTTTTACCTCGTTAACGCAAACTGGTACTTTTGCAAAGTACCAGTGTATCGACTAGCCTCGAGCGAGGCAGGTGCTAAAGTCCTTTGTTCAGTGGGACATCAGTACGGGCAAATTCATATTTTCAAGGATATGACGGGTCACGCCACCCATTACCATTTCGCGGAAACGTGAATGTCCGTAGGCGCCCATCACCAGCAGGCTCGCGCCGAGTTCTTTGGCGATTTGAAGAATGGCATCACCAATGTCGTTTTTGCTGAAGCGAACACAGACTTCAACTTTGATACCATGTCTAGCCAAATACAGTGCGATGTCCGCACCTGGCTCGTCGCCATGGGCTTCGGCATCAGCGCCTGGATTGAGAATCAAGATTTGTACAGAACTGGCTTTCTTCAAAACCGGAATTGAGTCTGTAACGGCACGAGCGGCTTCGCGACTTCCATCCCATGCGATCAAGACTCGTTGACTAATATTGTTATGTTCGCCCGAATAAGGCACGATTAGAGTCGGGCGACCTGCGTTGACGACCATAAATTCAGGAAAGTCGGACATCACTGATGGCGACGGTTCATGTGGATTTGATTGGCCAATCACGATCAGATCGCAATATCTGGCGCGCAAACCGAGGCCGCCGTTCGCTTCATCGTTCGCGATGTTCGCTTCAAACTGATTGCAACCCAAACTGTTGCAGTCGTAATTGAATCGTTCGACGGCGCGCTCTGCACGTTTGTGTAGATCATTCAGGTGCAAGCCAATATTGGGATCGCTAATGCTAAAGTCACTGCCTTCAAAAACGTAGCGCGAGATTCCAGTAACTGCTAATCCGATTAAATGCGAATCAAATAGTTTTGCCAATTCATGCGCAACGGCCGTGCGTTGCGATGCATGTTTGGAATCTTCGACGTGAACCAGTATGCTCTTGTAAGTCATTTTGTTCTCCCGATAAGGTTGTCAAGGCATTGCTTAATTCATCGCTGTACTGAGTTCAGGATTCCATTGTGGGAGCAGGTTTTTATTGACAAGAGCGGTGACTTTTTCTGCCACTTTGATTTTTGCTTTTGCAGGTGGCAAACGACGCAAGGTCTTTAGAGCAGCAGTATCGAGTAAATTAATTTCGCGTTGTTCGACTGAAATCATGCCGAGTTCATTCAATGCTGAAAGAGTACGGCTAACGGTTTCCAAGGTCAGACCTAAATAGCTGCCGATTTCTTGGCGCGTCATGCGTAAATTAAAGCTACGGCCAGAGTAACCCATTTGACTGAAACGTTCACCTAAGTTGGTCAAGAAGCGAGCAACTTTCGCTTCCGCACTGAGTGCGCTCAGCATACTGATCATCATTTGCTCGCGAACGATTTCGCGGCTCATTACACTGAACATCGCTTGTTCGAGTTCGACATGAATGCGACCTAATGCTGCAAATGTTTTGTAGGGAACCAAGATAACGTCACAGTCGGTCAGAGCAATCGCTTCTGAGGCGTGATGTTGCTTGTGAATGCCGTCGATGCCGAGGATGTCGCCTTTCATTGGGAAACTGAGTACTTGTTCATTGCCGAATTCATCAATATGGATGGTTTTGACAAAACCAGAATTGACGATGTACAAGGTATCAAAGGCTTGACCGATACGATGGATGCGATGTCCTGCTTTGTAACGTACGTGTTGGAATAAGGTGTCTTCTTCATCTGCTGTTGCTGGTGCTGGCATGGCGAGTAAATCACATACTTGACGAAGATTGGA
Source organism: Oxalobacteraceae bacterium (assembly GCA_947464955.1). Taxonomy (GTDB): domain Bacteria; phylum Pseudomonadota; class Gammaproteobacteria; order Burkholderiales; family Burkholderiaceae_D; genus Undibacterium. The sequence continues at coordinate 68,345 of CANHZI010000001.1, read as the reverse complement.
CCAGAGACTTCCCTGTTGGCGCCATGGAGCATCGGTGTGAGAAACGACATCTGCATTGCGTTTTGGCTGGGAGAGCATAGATATATTCGACATGATGTTTCCTCTGTAAGATGAATTTGAAACACTAAAAACAATTTAAAAGCTAGAAAATCGGGTGCTTAATGCGCTGGTCCATGTGCCTGCCAGCGCTGCAAAATATTCGGTATCTGTTCGAAATCGGTTGATTTGTCTAAGAAGCTGTCAGCGCCAGCCCGTAAGGCTTGCATGCGATTTGCTTCGTTGGAATGATTGGTAAGTACAACAACCCGTACTTCTGGGATCGAGGATTTTATTTTTTTGAGTAATCCCAAGCTGTTGCCGTCGCTCAGCTGTATGTCCAAAATCATGGCGTCTGCATGTGTGCTGACGATCTTGTCGTAGGCTCCTGCGATTTCTGCGGAGATACCGACGATGCTGACATCAGGCAGTTCTTCAATAAACCGCACCAGGCGGTTTTGGATGAGCAGCGAATCTTCGACGATAAACAGGTTCATGGCGCGTTTGATTTAATTGAACACAGCATTTGTTTGCATGTGTCCATTATGATCAGTCGCGTGCTTGATTTAAATCAGGGTTCGCTGATTTGAGCTGTGGGAGTTTGCAGTGGGGGTATTAGGAATATTCCTACAACGCATCGCGTTGTAGGTTGCTCTTTAGACTATTTCTTAGTTTTCAACTTAGATTTAGCTTAGCAGGTGATGGGCGATCGCGTATTGCACTAGATCAGAGATTGAGTTCAATCCCATTTTTTGCATGATTCTTGTTTTATGTGTGCTGACTGTCTTGACGCTAAGGTGCAGCATGTCACCGATCTCGGTAATCGATTTCCCTTTTGCGAGATGGCAAAAGACTTCAAACTCGCGGTCTGAAAGTGAGGTGTGGGAGGCGTCGCTGGTCGCTGGCATCGCTGACATTGCTAGTTGTTCAGCGACCTCCATGCTGATATACGGCCGCCCAGACGCGACTTTACGTAGCGCAGTGACCAGTTGTGTTCCAGCGCTCTCTTTGGTGAGGTAGCCATTGGCTCCTGCACGAATCGCTCTGACGGCATATTGTTCTTCCTCATGCATCGTCAGTATCAAAATCGGTAATTTGGGAAACTCATCTTTGATTTGATGTATGAGGTCGACGCCACTACGTCCTGGCATAGAGAGATCAAGCAGCAGTACATCAAAAGTCTCAGATCGCACTTTGGTGATCGTGTCGTGGCCGTCAATCGCTTCACCGATGACTTGGATATCTTCAATGCCATCCAAAATGCGCTTGAGTCCCTCGCGCATGATGGTGTGGTCGTCTGCTATCAATATTCGAATCATGTTTTGTTTGTGTTGTTTGTTCTATTCGGGGGTGTGAGTTTTTATGTGGCTGCAATACAGTGCGCTAAGTGATTTCGCGCACCTTGAATTGGCGCCCTTTGATTTTACAATGACTTAGTTTGTCGAGCGCGTGATCAACGACACTACGTTCAATCGCGACATAGCTGTTAAATTCAAATACATTGATTTTCCCGACTTGATCCTTGCGTAAGCCAACATCGCCCGTTAGCGCTCCGAGCAAATCGCCTGGGCGCAGTTTGTCCTTTTTGCCGCCAGAAATGCAAATGCTAATGTTGGGGGCGATCAGGTGTTCCGAATTCGCATCGAGTTCAGCGAGCATTTTCCAAGTGGCTTCGCGCTTTTGATACTCTTCGATAAGGCGTACCCATTTCTTTTCATTTGGCGTCGCTAGTGTGAGTGCGAGTCCACGCTCGCCAGCTCTACCAGTTCTACCGATGCGGTGAATGTGAACTTCGGTATCTTTGGAGACGTCGGCATTGATGACGGCGCCAAGCGATTGAATGTCGATGCCGCGCGCCGCCACGTCGGTTGCCACTAAGACAGTGCAACTTTGATTGGCAAACAAAACCAGAATTTCGTCGCGGTCGCGTTGCTCCAAGTCACCGTGGAGTGCAAGTGCAGTAATACCTTGCTGCTGTAATTCGAAAGCTAATTCATCACAATGAATTTTCGTGTTGCAGAAAACAATGCTCGATTTTGGCTGATAGTGTAAGAGTAATCGGGCGACAGCAGCATTGCGCTCTTCGGCAGTAATTTCAAAAAAGTATTGTTCGATTTGTTGTTCTGCATGCTGGCTTTCAACCTTAATCTCCACCGGGTCGCGCAAGAAGCCTTGGCTCGCTTGACGAATGTCGTCGGGATAGGTTGCTGAGAACAGTAGTGTTTGTCGTCGTGGAGAACAGGCGGCGACAATACCGACAATGTCTTCGTAAAAGCCCATGTCGACCATACGGTCCGCTTCATCGAGTACAAGCGTCTGGATGGTGTTAAGTCGGATCGAATTGCGCCCAATGTGGTCGAGTAAACGCCCCGGAGTGCCGACCACGATATGTGCACCATGTTCGAGCGAGGCGATTTGCGGGCGCATGGGGGTGCCACCGCATAATGTCAAAATTTTAATGTTAGGAATCGCCCGCGCTAGGCGTCTCAGTTCATTAGAAACTTGATCGGCCAATTCTCGTGTTGGGCAAATCACTAAGGCCTGCGTGGCGAAGTAAGCGGGGTTAAGCTTATTCAGGATGCCGATGCCGAAGGCCGCGGTTTTGCCGCTGCCAGTCTTTGCTTGAGCGATCAAGTCTTTTTGTTCAAGCATGACAGGAATGCTTTCGGCTTGAATCGCTGTCATTTCTAGGTAACCAAGCGATGTAAGACTCTCAAGTAGACTTGGATTGAGTGGGAGATTCGAAAATAGGGCGGGGCTAGACATAGTTAAGCTGCTCGTAAAGGAATGGGCGAAGTCTACCAGTTGCTTTAGTGAATCTCTATGAAATTGGTGTGGAATTGCATCCAAGTCGACGCGCATTTCTAATTTTTAATGTTTTTATTTTAATTTTTCTGCTAATTTATTATGATTATTGACATGTTCCCTAGAGGAAGGGGTTTCATGGTAAAATCTAAGGTTAGATGAATTCTTGAGTTTTTTGTCTTAACCCTTTCTTTTTATTGGAGTTTTTAGATGGCTATCGAACGTACATTATCTATTATTAAACCTGACGCAGTTGCAAAAAATGTTATCGGTCAAATCGTCAGCCGCTTTGAAGGCGCTGGCTTGAAAGTTGTTGCTGCTCGCTTGACACAATTGTCCCGCGCTGAAGCAGAAGGCTTCTACGCTGTGCACGCTGCTCGCCCATTCTTCAAAGATTTGGTCGACTTCATGATTTCTGGTCCAGTATTTGTACAAGTATTGGAAGGCGAAGGCGCGATTTTGAAAAATCGTGACTTGATGGGCGCAACTGATCCGAAGAAAGCAGAAAAAGGCACAATTCGCGCTGATTTCGCTGAATCTATCGATGCTAATGCGGTTCACGGTTCTGATGCTGCTGAAACAGCTGCAGTTGAAATCGCTTACTTCTTCCCAGCATTGAACGTGTACTCACGTTAATCTGAGAATTAACTGATTTGGTAATAACGATGCCTGACCTAAGCTAGGTTGGGCATGAAAGAAGAATTGACATGACGGCTCTCACTAATTTGTTGGACTTTGATCCTGCTCAACTGGTCGCATATTGCGGGGAGTTGGGTGAGAAGCCGTTTCGTGCCAAGCAATTACAGCGCTGGATTCACCAATTCGGCGCTAGTAATTTTGATGAGATGACTGACCTCGCCAAATCTTTGCGCGAAAAGTTGGCTGGACGTGCGCACATCGCTGCACCCGCCATTATCAGTGATCATACGTCGACTGACGGCACACGTAAGTGGTTGGTTGATGTTGGTAACGGCAATGCCGTTGAAACCGTTTTTATTCCTGAAGAAAATCGTGGCACTTTGTGTGTCTCGACGCAGGCTGGTTGCGCGGTAAATTGCCGCTTTTGTTCAACCGGAAAACAAGGATTTAATCGCAACTTAAGTGTCGGTGAAATTATCGGCCAGCTATGGATGGCTGAGTTTGAGTTGCGTCGTACTAAAGGTATTGAGCCTGGCCCTAAGGGTGAACGTCAAATCACGAATGTGGTGATGATGGGGATGGGGGAGCCGCTACTTAATTTTGAGCCGACAGTGACGGCATTGAAGCTGATGCTCGACGACAATGCCTATGGTTTGTCGCGCCGTCGCGTTACCTTGTCAACCAGTGGCGTCGTGCCCATGATTGATAAGCTGTCGAAAGAATGCCCAGTTGCTTTGGCGGTATCTTTGCACGCGTCAAACGATGCTTTGCGTGATGGTTTGGTGCCACTCAATAAGAAATATCCTCTGCATGAATTGATGGACGCTTGCCGTCGCTATTTGGACTACGCGCCGCGTGATTTCATTACTTTCGAATACTGTATGTTGGATGGTGTCAATGACACTGATGAACATGCGCGTGAATTGGTGAACTTGGTCAAAACCGTGCCATGCAAGTTCAACTTAATTCCATTTAATCCTTTCCCCGAATCTGGCTTGAAGCGTTCAAATAACGCGCGCATCAAAGTGTTTGCGCAGATCTTGATGGATGCGGGAATTGTGACTACGGTTCGTAAGACCCGTGGTGATGATATTGATGCTGCCTGTGGTCAATTAGCTGGTGAGGTACAAGATCGAACTCGCGTGCAAGAGCGTATGCAGCAGATGGCGGAGTATCAGAAGAAGTTTGGTCCAAATTTTGGAAAAATTGTGGAGATCAAAAAATGACCTATTTGCGAATGATAGTTTGTTCGATTTTCTCGGTTGTTTTGTTACTTGTTTCTGGATGTTCGACACCTCGTTTTGTAAGTGATAGTGATGCTCGCGCGGCAGCAGATAGTCCTGATGTTCGTAGGCGTATAAGCCTGCGAATGCAGTTGGCAGTCGAGTACTATCAGGCAGGGCAGCTTCAGTCTGCTCTGGAGGAAGTCAGACAGGTTTTGCTTGTTTCTCCAAATACGGCAAGCGCGTATAGTCTCCGTGCATTAATTCAAATGGATTTGAATGATACGGAGCATGCTGAGCAAAATTTTCAATATGCAATGAAGCTTGAGCCAAAAAATTCGGATGTGATGAATAACTATGGTTGGTTTTTATGTCAGACCAATCGCGAGAAAGAATCGATCGCTTTATTTGAGCGTGTTCTCAGTGATCGAATGTATGCAACTCCAGTTAAAGCGATGATTAATGCCGGTGTTTGTAGCCTGCGTTTGAAGGATATTCGCAATGCTGAGAGATATTTTATGTTGGGCTATCAAGAGCAGCCCAATAACCCATCGATCAACGCAAACTTGGCCAAAATATTCTTTGATCGTGCTCAATATGAAAAGGCAAGATTCTATATTCAACAGGTGATCAAGGATGAGATTTTTGCCGCTGACGTGTTGTGGTTGGCAATTAAAATAGACTCAAAGTTGGGTGATCAAAGTTCCGTTACGAACCTAGGAACGCAATTGCGGCGTCGTCATCCAAATTCTAAGGAATTTGCATTGTTTCAGAAGGGTGCATTTAATGAGTGAGGTTTCGAAGGACGATCTGAATCATGAGCTTGTGTCAGATACGTCTTCCATTGCTAGTCAAAATGCTGATTCCGTTGGGGCGCAACTTGCGCGCGCACGTGAACAGCGCGGTTGGACGGTGCAGTACGTTGCCGAGCAACTGAAGTTGTCTCAGTCGCAGATCTTTGCCCTTGAAGCGAATCAGTTGGATAAATTGCCTAAATTGGTTATCGTTCGAGGATTCGTTCGTGCTTATTCGAAATTGCTGCGAATTGATGCCGATGCCTTAATGAGCTTGATGCCTCAAGATTGTGAGCCGGTGCGATTAGAAGCGTCTCTACGACCAGCCTTGTCGACTCCTTTCATTGAGTCTCGCACATCATTGTCTGGACATCAGGAAAATAATCGTCGATACATCATTGGTTTGGTCGTATTGGTATTGGCAGTGATGGTGATTGTTTTCTTTCAGCGCACTGACTATGGGCAAGCGCTTCAGGGGAGAATATTTAGTTCGAATCATAAAGCCGAGAACGTAATGACTGCTGAGGTGGCATCGAGTCAGCCTTATGAGGCGGTTTCTACGCCGAGTTCGACTGCAACGATTTCGGATCAGATGGTTGTAGCCTCCACATCAACCGGCGTGAATTCGAATGATGTGGTGGCGAGTTCGCCAGCCTTGAATGCAGTGCCCGTTAACGCGCCGTCTGAAATTGGATTGGCGGCATCAAGTGCGGTTGTTACCCCGCCTGCAAGTAATTTACAGGCGTCTGGTGCAGCGTCAAGCGCAGCGCTGCAAGAGCCAATGGCGATATCCGATACGCTGGTACTGAAGTTCAAAGAAGACTCTTGGGTATTCGTGAAAATTGACGGCGGTGCTGTTCTTAGTTCTCACGTGGCTAAAGCCGGCTCTGAAGAGGTTTTCAGTGTCAAGCAAGGGTTGTTTGTGAAACTCGGGAACGCAGCAGGTGTGCAGGCAAGCTTGCGCGGTAAGCCATTTGCCATTGTTGCCGATCGTGAGACCAAAGTGGCTAGCGTCAGCGTGAGATAAAATGACATTCGAACTCAAGGAAATTCAAACAGGTTCACTTGCAAGACGTTCGACCAGATCGGTTGCCGTAGTCTACCGCGACCGAATCGTGAGAATCGGCGGTGATGCCCCTATCGTGGTGCAGTCGATGACGAACACGGACACTGCAGATGTTATCGGTACGGCGATTCAGATCAAAGAATTGGCGCGTGCCGGCTCTGAAATCGTGCGGCTGACGGTCAATAATCCTGAAGCGGCGCAGGCGGTTCCAGCAATTCGTGAGCAACTTGATAAAATGGGGATTGATGTACCCTTGGTTGGCGATTTTCATTATAACGGCCACACTTTATTGAGTGATTACCCAGAGTGCGCACAGGCTTTGTCAAAGTATAGGATTAATCCTGGCAATGTGGGGCAGGGTGCTAAGCGCGATACACAGTTTGCGCAAATGATAGAAATGGCCTGTCGCTTCGACAAGCCGGTTCGAATTGGTGTTAACTGGGGTAGTCTTGATCAAAGTCTACTTGCTCGCGTGATGGATGAAAATGCAAGCCGAGCGCAGCCATTAAGTGCGCAAACGGTAATGTATCAAGCCTTAATCACGTCAGCGATCGAGAGCGCACATCGAGCTGAAGAGCTAGGATTGGCTAGCGATAAGATTATATTGTCGTGCAAGGTCTCTGGCGTCCAAGATTTGATCGCTGTTTATCGTGAATTGGCAATTCGTTGCGACTATCCTTTGCATCTTGGATTAACCGAGGCTGGGATGGGTAGTAAAGGCATTGTGGCTTCCACGGCGGCACTTTCGGTGTTAATGCAAGAAGGTATCGGTGATACGATTCGTATTTCTTTGACACCAGAACCGGGTGGCGATCGATGCAAGGAAGTGTTTGTTGCTCAAGAGATTTTACAAACCATGGGATTGCGCAAATTCATGCCTATGGTGATTGCTTGCCCGGGGTGTGGTCGCACGACTTCTACCGTGTTCCAAGAGCTCGCCGATCAAATTCAAAGTTTCTTGCGTGAGCAAATGCCCGTGTGGAAAGTGGAATATCCGGGCGTTGAAAATATGAACGTGGCGGTAATGGGTTGTATCGTCAATGGACCCGGTGAATCAAAACATGCAAATATTGGGATTAGTTTGCCAGGAACAGGAGAATCACCTGCGGCGCCTGTCTTTATTGATGGCGTAAAGGCGATGACTTTGCGCGGAGAGAATATCGCAAGAGATTTCCAAAAAGTTGTCTTGGATTACGTTCAGAAATCCTACGCTCAGAAATAGTTGTGTTTAGTTTTCCCCGCCTCGGCGGAGAATTGCAAAAATAAAAAATGGAAGTTCGAGCATGGCTCAGGAAAAGAAAATTGAGAAGATCGTTGGCATCAAGGGGATGAATGACATTCTCCCTGAGCACTCCGCTCTTTGGGAATTGTTTGAAAATACGGTGCAATCAGTGTTGAAGAGCTATGGCTTTCAACAAATGAGAACGCCGATTGTTGAGGCGACACCGTTATTTGCGCGCGGTCTCGGCGAAGTTACCGATATCGTCGAAAAAGAGATGTATTCGTTTGAAGATTCGATGAATGGTGACAAACTCACTTTGCGTCCCGAGAATACCGCAGGGATTGTACGTTCGGCGATTGAGCATAATCTCACCTATGAGGGACCGAAGCGTGTTTGGTATAACGGCCCAATGTTTCGCCACGAGAAGCCTCAGCGCGGACGATATCGTCAGTTCCACCAAGTAGGGGCGGAAGCACTAGGATTTTCCGGTCCTGACATTGATGCGGAGCTGATCGTCATGTGTCAGCGTCTTTGGGACGATCTTGGTTTGCAAAACATTCGCCTTGAGATTAATTCCATCGGTGATGCTGATGAGCGTAAAGCGCATCGTGCAGAACTGATTGCTTATTTTGAAAAGCATGAGGCTGTTCTGGATGAAGAGGCGAAGCGTCGCTTATATACGAATCCTCTGCGGATTCTCGATACCAAGAATCCAGCCTTGCAAGAGATTGCAACAAACGCGCCTAAGCTTCTGGACTTCTTAGGCGAGGAGTCGCGTGCACATTTCGAAGGACTGCAGAAGATTCTTCGCCATAACAGTATCCCCTTTACCATTAACCCTCGCTTGGTACGGGGCATGGATTATTACAATCGCACAGTCTTCGAATGGGTCACAGATGAATTGGGTTCGCAAGGGACCGTCTGTGGCGGTGGTCGTTATGATTCTTTGTTTAGCATCTTCGGTGGCAAACCAACCCCAGCTTGTGGATTTGCGATGGGGGTTGAACGTCTTCTTGAACTCATGAAGGCGAATGGTGATGGTAGTGCTGCTAGCCAGTGTGATGTTTATCTTGTGCATCAAGGTGACGAGGCTCGGATGCAATCCTTCGTTTTAGGTGAGCGTTTGCGTGATGCAGGTCTAGATGTTGTGTTACATTGCGCATCTGCGACTGGTATTGGGAGCTTCAAATCCCAAATGAAGAAAGCCGATGCGAGTGGTGCGGCATTTGCCGTTATTATTGGCGAAGATGAAGCGAAAGCAGAAACAGTTAGTGTTAAGTCTTTGCGTTCGGAAGACTTTGAAAATAATCAAGTAAATGTTCCTTTCTTGGCAGCAGTAGATTTTCTAGTTGATCAGATTATTTCTGCGGGCGAAGATGAGGGACAATGCGATAACCCAAATCATATTCACATTCATCATTAAGAACTAAAAAATGGCATACGATCTCGAAGAACAGGAACAGTTAGATACCCTCAAAGCTTGGTGGAAGCAATACGGCAATTTTGTAACTTGGTTGCTAATTGCAGCGCTTGCTGCATTTGCTGGTTGGACTGGCTATAACAACTATCAACAAAAGCAATCCTTGGAAGCATCAACTTTGTATGATGAAGTGCAGCGTGCAGTGACCCTCAAAGACAATGCAAAGGTTCAGGCTGCTACGAAAGTGGTTGTAGATAAGTTTGGACGTACAAGCTATGCAAGTATGGCGAGCTTGGCTGCTGCGAAAAGTGCTTTTGACCTTGCAGATTTGCAGACAGCAAAAGCTCAGTTGAACTGGGTAGCAGAGAAAGGTAGTTCTGCTGAATTTAAGGCGATTGCGCGCTTGCGTTTGACAGCGATCGCTTTGGATGAGAAGAATTTTGATGAAGGATTCAAAATTTTGAATTCTGAGTTTCCAGCTCAATTTGAAGCAGATGTCCTTGATCGTAAAGCAGATTTCTTATTGGCTCAAAATAAGGTGAATGATGCACGAGGAGCGTATAAGGCAGCGTTGGACAAGATGGGTGAAAAACACTCCGGGCGTCAGTTGGTACAGATTAAGCTGGATGCGATCGGTGGTCCGCTCGAAGCGAAATCTGATGCTGTTCCAGTGAAAAAATAATCTAGGATTGACTATGTTTCTACGTGCTTCAAGTTCTGCAGTTCTTGCAATCGCATTACTCAGTGGATGTTCCACTTGGTCTTGGAATCCATTTGCCAAACCTGATCCAAAGACTGCACCTGCTGAATTGCAAAATTTCAGCACGAGCATGGCGGTAAAAAACGCTTGGACTGTCAATGTTGGAAGTGCTGGTGAGTACATGTTTAATCCAGTGAATGTTGGTGGTGACGTGTATGCTGCGTCAGCAGATGGCACGATAGCAAGAATTAATGCGACTAATGGTCAAGTGAAGTGGCGCGTACGCGCTGATATGAACCTCACGGCAGGTGTAGGTGCCAGCGACAGTTTGGTTGTGGTCGGAGGGCAAAAGGGTATGCTGTTGGCATACGACACACAAGGTAAATTGCGCTGGAAGATGCAAGCATCCTCTGAGATTCTAGCGGCTCCAGTGGTTGCTGGAAATTTGGTGTTGGTGCATACGATTGATAATCGCGTGGCAGCCTACGATGCGATGACTGGAGCGAGTAAATGGACTCTCGAACGTCCATTGCCTATCTTGACTTTAAGGGTGGCCACTGGAATCTATGTAAAGGATCAAGTTGCTTACGTGTCGACGCCAGGTGGGAAGTTGATTGCCGTGGCGTTGCAAAACGGTGGTTTGCGCTGGGAAGTGACGGCGGCAGAACCGAAGGGCGCGACTGAGCTTGAACGAGTGGTTGATATGTCTGGTTCACCAGTTGTCGTCAATAGTAACGTTTGTGCAGTCACATACCAAGGGCGTGTAGGATGTTTTGATATCGCTAATGGTACTAATCGATGGAATAAAGAAATATCGAGTGAAGTTGGTGTTTCAGCTGATGAACGATTTGTTTTCGCTGCCGACAATCAAGGTGCGGTTTCTGGCTATGCTTTGAGCGGTGGCTCCAATGTATGGCGTAACGATAAGTTGGCGCGTCGAGATCTTTCTGCGCCAGCTTCATTTGGCCGCTCCGTTGCTGTTGGTGATCGTTTTGGATTTGTCCATTTCTTGTCGAGAGAAGATGGTGTTTTTATAGCTCGTATGCCAACTGACGGAAGCAAGGTGATTTCAACACCTTTGGTCGTTGGTAATAATCTGATTGTTCAGACAAAGTCGGGCGCTGTTGTCGCATTTGCGACGGAATAAGTTAATGAAACCAGTTATTGCTTTAATCGGTCGACCGAACGTCGGCAAGTCTACATTGTTTAACCGCTTGACGCGGACGCGTGATGCGCTCGTGGCGGACCTTCCAGGTCTGACACGCGATCGTCATTACGGCGAAGGTCGAGTTGGCGAACGGCCATTTTTAGTAATTGATACTGGTGGTTTCGAGCCTGTTGCCAAGGAAGGCATCATGCATGAAATGGCAAAACAAACCAAGCAAGCGGTTGCAGAAGCAGATGTTGTTATTTTCTTGGTGGATGGTCGTCAAGGTTTGACCCCGCATGATAAAACCATCACCGACTTTTTACGTAAGTCGGGTCGTTCCGTGATGCTGGTTGTAAACAAGGCCGAAGGGATGCGTTACACAAGCGTGACTGCCGATTTCTACGAACTCGGTCTGGGTGACCCCTATGTGATTTCTTCAGCACACGGTGATGGTGTTGCTGATTTGGTTGAGGAAGCATTAGATATCGCATTTGCCTCACGCCCTGATGAATTAAATGAGCCGGAGAATACCAACAAAGGCATCAAAATTGCCATCGTTGGCCGCCCTAATGTGGGTAAGTCGACCTTAGTCAATACTTTGCTTGGTGAAGAGCGTGTGATCGCTTTTGATATGCCTGGTACAACACGCGATTCTATTGAGATTCCATTTGAGCGTGATGGTCAACAATACACGCTGATCGACACAGCGGGTATACGTCGCCGCGGCAAGGTTTTTGAGGCGATTGAGAAATTTTCCGTGGTCAAGACTTTGCAATCAGTGTCTGAAGCAAATGTCGTGCTTTTGCTGCTAGATGCTCAACAAGATATCTCGGAGCAGGATGCGCATATCGCCGGGTTTATTCTTGAGTCCGGACGTGCATTGGTCGTGGGTGTAAACAAGTGGGATGGATTGCAAAGCGATCGCCGTGATGAAATTAAGATGGATATTGAACGTAAGCTTAATTTCTTGACGTTCGCAAAGTTTCATTTTATTTCCGCATTGAAGTCAACAGGCATTAGTCCTTTAATGAAATCGATCGACGCAGCCTACGAGGCGGCGATGGTCAATTTGTCGACTCCTAAACTAACGCGTGCTTTGATTGAGGCGGTTGAACATCAGCAGCCAAAACGTAAGGGATCGATTCGTCCGAAGATGCGCTATGCGCATCAAGGTGGACAAAATCCACCAATTATCGTTATTCATGGCAATGCTTTAGAGGCAATTGGTGACGTCTATAAGCGTTACCTAGAGAAGCATTTCCGCGAGACTTTCTCGTTGACAGGCACGCCTTTACGTATTGAGTTCCGTTCTGGTAAAAATCCTTTCACTAAGGATGCGAAGTAAATTCGAGTTCAATGCACTTTTTAGTTCGTTAAATTGTGTTGCAGTATTTAAAAAAATGTTTTCTCGTGGTATTGTTATTATCTTTAGAACACTTGAAATAAACTTAGGCGTCCCCAACTCCTAATCACAACAACATAATGGAGCTGTTATGAGCAACAAAGGGCAATTGTTACAAGACCCATTCTTAAACGCACTGCGGAAAGAGCATATTCCTGTCTCTATCTATTTGGTGAATGGCATCAAACTGCAAGGTCATGTTGAATCCTTCGATCAATATGTGGTCTTGTTGCGCAATACCGTCACCCAAATGGTCTACAAACACGCGATCTCAACAGTTGTTCCAGCGCGTGCAGTTAGCATTAATTCCGATTCTGAAGCTGAGTAATCTGTTTGAATTTAGATCGTCTTTGCATTAACAACTGGTTCATATGCGCGCCGCTCTAGTCGGTGTGGACTTTGGCAAAGGTGATTTTGCCGCAAGTTTGGATGAACTCTCTCAGCTCGCGCTCACGGCGGGGGCTGAGACTATCACAACCATTTCCTGTAAGCGTTCGAGCCCAGATGCGGCTCTTTTTGTTGGGTCGGGTAAGGCTGACGAAATTGCGCATGTCGTTACTGACCTCGCCCTCGATATCGTGATCTTTAATCATGCCTTGTCGCCAGCTCAGCAGCGTAATCTTGAGCGTCATCTGAAGATAAGAGTGATCGATCGTACGAGTCTTATCCTTGATATTTTTGCCCAGCGAGCAAAAAGTCATGAAGGTAAAGTGCAAGTAGAATTGGCACAATTGCAGCATTTGGCGACGAGACTGGTTCGCGGGTGGACCCACTTGGAGCGGCAAAAAGGTGGTATCGGTCTGCGTGGGCCTGGTGAAACTCAGCTTGAGACCGACCGTCGCTTGTTGGGTGAGCGTGTAAAAATGCTAAAAGCCAAAATGGAAAAGCTGCACAAGCAGCGTGAGACCCAGCGACGCTCACGAGGTAGAAATAAGACATTTTCTGTTTCTTTGGTTGGCTATACCAATGCGGGTAAGTCGACTTTGTTCAATACCCTGACAAAAGCAGGGACATATGCAGCAAATCAATTGTTTGCGACCCTTGATACTACTTCACGTCGCCTATATCTAGAGGGAGTCGGAAATATTGTCGTTTCCGATACTGTCGGTTTTATCCGTGACTTGCCACACCAACTTGTTGCCTCGTTTCGTGCTACTTTAGAAGAAACAATTCATGCGGACTTGTTGCTGCATGTGGTTGATGGAAGCAGTGCGGTGAAAAATGATCAGATTGAGCAAGTGAATCTTGTGTTGAAGGAAATTGGTGCCGATCATATTCCTCAGCTTTTGGTGTGGAATAAGATTGATCAGACCGTTTTAGATGCCGGATCCGAACGGGACGAGTATGGTAGAATCGCAAGGGTTTTTTTGAGTGCGAAAACCGGTAGTGGAATGGATTTGTTGAGGTCTGCGATCGTTGAGTTTATGCAGGAAAATTCAGGTGCCGAAAGCCAAGAATTTGGTATTCAACCAAGTAACGATGAAGTTATCGATGACATAATTTAAGCGATGGTTTGTTAAGGCAGCTAACAAGCTTATTTCGAAAAATTCAATAACCTAGTGGGTAATGAACGAATGCGAATTCCCTTTTTGAAGAAATTTAGACCGTTGTTTTCACTCAATGATCCAGAGTGGGGGCGTGGTGCTAAAGACGGCAAGCGTGACGACAAGAAGCCTAGCGATGGTCCACCTGAGCTGGATCAATTGTGGCGTGATTTCAATCAGTCACTGGCCAAGATGTTCGGCAAGAACGGTGATGGCGGAGGTGAAGGCCCAACGAGTGGGAACGGTAGTGATGCTGCCAAGCTTGGCGTGGTAGTGATCCTTTCTGTCGCAGGCTTTTTCTGGATGATTAGTGGTTTTTTTATAGTTCAAGAGGGACAGACTGGTGTAGTAACCACTTTTGGTAAGTATAGCTATCAAACCGGTTCGGGCTTTAACTGGCGCTGGCCTACTCCTATTCAGAGTCACGAAATTGTCGACGTGCAACAAGTTCGGACGGTTGAGATCGGCTATAGAAATAGTCCGAAGAATAAACTCGCCAAAGAGTCATTGATGTTGACCGATGACGAAAATATTATTGATATTCAATTTGCGGTTCAGTACAAATTGAAAGATGCGGCAAAGTGGTTGTATAACAATAGCAATAAAGAAGATATGGTCTTGCAGGTTGCTGAAACAGCGATTCGCGAAATTGTCGGTAAGAGCAAAATGGATGTGGTTCTGTATGAGGGGCGAGAAAAAGTGGCGCTCGACGTCAACTTTTTAATGCAACAAGTGCTCGATCGATACAATTCAGGTGTTCAAGTAACCAACGTTACGATGCAGGCAGTGCAACCGCCGGAGCAGGTGCAAGCTGCGTTTGACGATGCAGTGAAGGCTGGTCAAGATAAGGAACGCCAAAAGAATGAAGGTCAAGCATACGCGAATGACGTCATTCCAAAAGCGCGAGGTGAGGCATCTCGAATGTTGCAAGATGCTGAGGGTTATCGTTCACGTGTAATTGCTAACGCAGAAGGTAATACAGCACGCTTCAAGCAGGTCTTGGCTGAGTATCAAAAAGCGCCTGCTGTCACTCGGGATCGCATGTATCTTGAGACGATGCAACAAATATTCAGCAGTACAACTAAGTTGATGGTTGACGCTAAGAACGCCAATAACATGATGTATCTGCCTTTAGATAAGATTATCGGACAAGGCGATTCGTCGCAAAATCGTGTTGCTGCTCCGGTCTCGAATAACGTAACGCCAGTTGATACTATCCCTACGGTTGAAGTGCGAGCTAATAAAGATAATCGAGCACGTGATGCTCGTGAGAGAGAGGGTAGATAATGAATAAGTTAATCTCTACTTTGCTATCCTTAGCGATTGCCGTGGTGATTTTTTACTCCACGACGTTCGTGGTTGATCAAAAATCACATGCAATTGTGTTTGCCTTCGGTGAAGTCAAGTCAGTCATTAGTGAACCTGGTCTGCATTTTAAATTGCCTGCACCATTTCAAAATGTAATATTTTTGGATAAGCGAATTCTGACGATCGAGTCTCCTGAAGCCGATCGATTTATCACGGCCGAAAAGAAAAATATTTTGGTCGATACCTTTGTTAAGTGGCATATCATCGATCCAAAACTCTACTATGTGAGTTTTGGTGGTGTTGAGTCCAGAGCTGGCGATCGTCTAACTCAGATCGTCAAGGCAGCACTGAATGAAGAAATTACAAAGCGTTCAGTGCGTGATGTGATCTCAGGCGAGCGCGATAAAGTTATGCAGGCGATCCGCACTAAGGTGACCGAAGAAGCGAAGCAAATTGGTGTTGAAATCGTCGATGTGCGCTTGAAGCGAGTCGAATATGTTAATGAAAATATTGACTCTGTTTTCGATCGTATGAAGTCTGAACGTAGTCGCGTTGCAAATGAATTGCGCTCTACTGGTTTCGCTGATTCCGAGAAGATTCGTGCCGATGCCGATCGTCAACGTATTGTGATCTTGGCTGAAGCTTATAAAGAAGCAGAAACGATTCGTGGTGCAGGTGATGCCGAGGCAGCGAAAATCTATTCGCAGGCTTTCAGTCAAAATGCGGAGTTCTATAAGTTTTATCGCAGTTTGGAAGCTTACCGTGCAAGTTTCAAAAATAAGAGTGATGTGATGATCGTTGACCAAAACTCTGAATTCTTTAAGTACTTCAAAGCGCCAGGTGCTGCAGCTGCGACACCAGCCAAAAAATAGTTTCACAAAATTCGGGTACGTTCTTAGACTGCACGCCTCGCGGCATGCAGTCTTTGTGATTTTTGCCTGATCGATAAATTTACCCTCATTCAGAATTATTGGATTCCCATGCCAAATTGGCTTCTACCTGAGAATATCGCTGACGTATTGCCTTCCGAGGCTCGTAAGATTGAAGAATTACGTCGCGTATTGCTGGATAATTTTCGTTGCTATGGCTACGAGCTTGTGATGCCGCCTTTGCTCGAGTACATCGAGTCATTGCTAACGGGGGCAGGTCAAGATATGGACCTGCGCACATTCAAACTGGTTGATCAAATATCGGGCCGTACTATGGGTGTGCGTGCGGATATGACGACACAAGTGGCGCGTATCGATGCACATTTGTTGAATCGCAAATCAGTGACACGTTTGTGCTATGCCGGTAGTGTGTTGCATACACGTCCTTCAGGTTTACACGCAACACGCGAACCGCTACAGATCGGTGGCGAGATTTACGGACACGCTGGCCTAGAGGCCGACGCTGAGATCCAAGAGTTAGTCTTAGCGTCATTGGCGCTTGCGAATATTTCCGAAGTGCGTTTGGATTTGTGTCATGTTGGTGTTCTTCGTGCCTTATTGAATTCCGACCCATCTGCGAAAGCACATGAAGCGCAGTTATTTGCCTTGCTCGAGTCAAAAGACTTGCCTGCATTGAAAGTGTTAACAAAAGACTTTCAACCTGAGATCCGTCAAGCGCTATTGGATTTGCCAAATTTATATGGCGACAAAGCGATTATTCAAAAAGCGCGTGAAATTTTGCCCAAATTGGATGGGATTGCGATAGCATTGGATGAGTTGTCTTATTTGGTTGATTTGGCGGGGACGGCGAAGGTAACTGT
The DNA here is from genome assembly GCA_947464955.1 of Oxalobacteraceae bacterium. Lineage (GTDB taxonomy): Bacteria > Pseudomonadota > Gammaproteobacteria > Burkholderiales > Burkholderiaceae_D > Undibacterium. Next base: position 51,286 of record CANHZI010000001.1, on the reverse strand, counting down.
GGATTTGGCTGATTTGCGTGGCTATCACTACCACAGTGGTGTGATGTTCAATGCCTTTGTTCCTGGCTTGCCAAACGCAGTGGCTCGCGGTGGTCGTTATGATCATGTGGGTGAAGCATTTGGGCGTGCACGACCCGCGACAGGCTTTTCGCTTGATCTGCGGGAGTTGGCACGTCTCATGCCTTTAGCGGAAAGAAAAGATGCGATCTTGGCTCCATGGAGTCAGGATCCTGCTTTGCGTAAAAAGATCAATGAATTACGTCTGGCTGGAGAAGTAGTGATCCAGAATTTGCCAGGCCATGAGAATGAACAGGACGAATTCGAATGCACGCGCGCAGTCGTTTTCGATGGTAGTCAATGGATTTTAAAAACTGTAGGTTGATGAGCGATGTCACAAAATAAACCAGCAAAAAATGTCGTTGTAATTGGTACTCAATGGGGCGACGAAGGTAAAGGGAAAATTGTCGATTGGTTGACGGATCACGCACAAGGCGTAGTGCGCTTCCAGGGCGGTCATAATGCGGGCCATACTTTGGTCATCGGCGGTCAAAAGACGGCATTGCAGTTGATTCCATCTGGGATCATGCGTGCGGGTACTGCATGCTATATCGGTAATGGCGTTGTGTTGTCTGTTCCTGATTTATTACGTGAGATCGATAAGTTGCAAGCAAATGGTGTTGAGGTTTGCTCGCGTTTGAAAATCTCTGAAGCTTGTCCAGTGATTTTGCCTTACCACACAGCTTTGGATGCGGCACGTGAAGCTGCGCGTGGTGCTGCGAAGATTGGTACTACAGGCAAGGGTATTGGCCCAGCCTACGAAGATAAAGTGGCGCGTCGTGCGATTCGTGTTGCCGACTTGCTCAACCCAGTTCGCTTTGCTGAGAAATTGAAAGAGAACTTGGAATATCACAACTATGTTCTGGTTAATTATTTGAAAGCAGAACCAGTTGATTTCCAAAAAACTTATGACGACGCGATGCGCGATGTTGAGCGCATTCGTCCTATGGTGACCGACGTTTCTACCGCATTGCACACTGCCTATAAAGCAGGCGCTAGCTTGTTGTTTGAAGGTGCGCAAGGTAGTTTGCTTGATATCGATCATGGCACATACCCATTTGTTACATCGAGCAATTGCGTTGCTGGTAATGCTGCAGCGGGTTCGGGTGTTGGCCCAGGCATGTTGCACTACATCTTAGGTATCACGAAAGCCTACACGACACGTGTTGGCTCTGGCCCGTTCCCATCCGAGCTGCCGACTGACCAAGGCGTTGGTAAACATCTGGCGAGTGTGGGGCACGAGTTTGGTACCGTGACTGGTCGCGCTCGTCGTTGTGGTTGGTTTGATGCTGCTTTGCTCAAGCGTTCTGTTCAAATCAATGGCGTTTCTGGCATGTGTTTGACTAAGCTAGACGTGTTAGATGGTCTCGAATCTTTGAAGCTGTGCACAGGCTATACGATCGATGGTAAAGCCGTTGATATCTTCCCAGTTGGCGCAGAAGAAGCGGCACGTTGTGTTGCAGTTTACGAGGAGATGCCAGGCTGGTCCGAATCTACGGTTGGCGCGCAATCGATGGATGCATTGCCGGTTAATGCACGCAATTACATCAAACGTATTGAAGAGTTAGTTGGCGTGCCTATCGATATGGTATCGACTGGCCCTGATCGTGAAGAAACAATCGTTTTGCGTCACCCATTCCTGTAATTCATTGTGAGTGAGTTGATGCAAAAAAATACACCGAGTGATTTGTGGGTTTCGTGGGATGAGTATCACACATTGATCGAACGTCTGGCCATTCAAGTGCATGATTCTGGATGGCAGTTTGATCACATGGTTTGTTTGGCTCGCGGTGGCTTGCGAATCGGTGATGTGTTTTCGCGTTTATTTAAGAAGTCGCTCAATATTTTGACCGTGAGTTCCTATCGCGGCGAGACTGGGCAAGATCATCAACAGTTGATGATAGGCAGTCATATTTCCGGTCTCAGCGGTGAGTTAAGCGGCAAGGTATTGTTACTTGACGATCTCGCTGACTCCGGGCTCACTTTTGTCGAAGTTGATAAGTGCTTACGCCAGCGCTATGTAGGAATTACCGAAATGAAGTCGGCAAGTCTATGGGCGAAGAGCGTTTCGCAACTAATGCCTGATTACTATGTCGAGTATGTCGAGGGATCTCCATGGATTCATCAACCGTTTGAAGTCTATGATTCGTTGACGATTGCCGAGTTAAAGGCGACTCAATCAAAAACGAACTAGTTGGGATGGTGCCAGCATCGCCATCTAGGCGGTGCTTGATCCGTTCAGAAATCTGTGAGGTTGGCGGACTTACCTTAGACCACCACAGATGAGTAATTCAGATTCATAAAGGGTAGGGACAAATAAAAAAGCCGCTGATTTCTCAACGGCTTTTCTATTGAATTGCTGGTGCCCACGGAGGGACTCGAACCCCCACACCCGAAGGCACATGGACCTGAACCATGCGCGTCTACCAATTCCGCCACGTGGGCAACGGAAGGCAAGATTATAAAGTAAAGCCCACTAAAGTCAATCTATTTCCCGTCTCTATGCGCTCGGCTAAATCGCGGCAACGTAGGATTAGATGAACATTCCCATGCATTTCCTCAACTGAGACTAGGTATTTTTGATTTTAACCGATAAACTATGACTGCCTTAGCTTTGAGTTTGGCATAGCGTACCGCCTACCATGCGTTCGCGATGTGGCATTGCCAATTTATATCAACAGAGATGACACCAATTTGAACAAACATCATTACCCCATTCCTAGCCGCGAGGACATACTCGGCGTCTTGCGTTCTTCAAAAACACATCTGAAGGCGACATCGATTGCAAAAAAATTAGGCGTTAAACCTGAGGAGATCGACGGTATGGCAAGAAGACTGAAAGCAATGGAACGCGATGGTCAAATCAAACAAGATAAAGCCGGCAGTTATTCCTTAATCGCACAAGATAATCTGATTGTTGGGCGGGTGAGCAGTCATCGTGATGGCTATGGATTTTTGACGCCAGATGATGGTAGTCCAGACTTGTTTTTGCCTGATCGCGAGATGACGCGGATCTTGAATGGCGATAGAGTCAGTGCACGCGTAGTCGGTACCGATAGAAAAGGGCGCCTTGAAGGTGCGGTCTACGAAATTCTAGAGCGTGGAAATACCCACATCATTGGTCGTCTGGTGAGCGAGAATGGCGTGTGGTTGATTGCGCCCGAGGATAATCGCATCAACCAAGATATTTTGTTAGCGGGATCGCCAGGCAAGGCGAAAGCAGGTCAGGTTGTGAGTGTCGAACTGATTGAACAGCCGACTAAATACTCGCAAGCGATCGGTAAGATTGTCGAGATTCTGGGCGAAATTGATGATCCCGGAATCGAAATTGAAATCGCGGTACGCAAATTTGGTGTGCCTCATGAATTTTCTGAACCTGCGAAGAAAGCTGCAGCGAAGTTACCCGGAGAGGTCGGACCAGCGGATCTTGATGATCGGGTTGATTTACGAGATGTACCATTAGTGACAATCGATGGTGAAGACGCTCGAGATTTTGACGATGCAGTCTATTGCACGCCAGTGAAAGTGGGACGTGAAAAAGCCTACCGTTTATTAGTAGCGATCGCCGACGTCAGTCATTACGTCAAACCGAATGACGCAATCGATGAAGATGCTTTGCTTCGGAGTACTTCAGTGTATTTTCCGCGTCGAGTTATACCGATGTTGCCGGAAAAATTATCGAATGGTTTATGCTCGCTCAATCCCAATGTCGATCGCTTGACCTTGGTGTGCGATATGGTCATTTCCTCCGATGGCGAAGTCATTGCTTACCAATTTTATCCTGCGGTAATGCATTCGGCAGCACGCTTTACCTATACTGAAGTGGCTGCGATTCTAGGTAATACCAAAGGTCCTGAAGCGGCCAAGCGTGCGAATTTGGTCCCTGATTTGTTGAACCTTTACGAAGTGTTCCAAGTGTTGCTGAAGGCTCGCCACCGCCGTGGTGCGATTGATTTTGAAACGACTGAAACCTATATCGTGGCGAATGCTGCGGGCAAAATTGAGAAAATCTTGCCACGCACTCGAAATGACGCGCATCGCTTGATCGAAGAATGCATGTTGGCGGCCAATGTTTGTGCCGCGAGTTTATTGCAAGAATATGAGCATCTCGGTGTGTATCGCATTCACGCGGGCCCAACCAAAGAAAAATTGACTCAGGTCAGAAATTTCTTGCGCCAAGTTGGCTTGAATTTGACTGGCGGTGATTCACCTTCAGCCTCTGATTATGCACAGTTAATGGAGAAAATTAAGCTTCGCCCTGATTCGCAATTATTGCAAACGATGTTGCTTCGTTCTATGCAACAAGCGGTTTATAGCCCTGATAATATCGGTCACTTTGGTTTGTCATATGATGCCTATGCCCACTTCACAAGCCCGATTCGACGTTATCCTGATTTGTTGACGCATCGTGCGATCAAAGCCATTTTAGCGGGCAAGAAATATGAGCCCAAGGGCATTGATACCAGTATTTTGAATACGGCAATTTCCAACGCTGCACGCAAACAAATGGCAGCCGATCGTGCCGCAGGAAAAGAACGGCCGCAAAAAGAAATTACGATTTGGGACATGCTGGGGACGCATTGTTCTGCGAATGAACGGCGTGCGGATGAAGCCTCTCGCGACGTTGAAGCCTGGCTCAAATGTTATTTCATGAAGAATAAATTGGGTGAAGAGTTTAGCGGTACGATCACTGGAGTCACTCAGTTTGGTTTGTTTGTGCAGCTCGATGAAATGTTTGTCGAAGGATTGGTGCACATCACCGATCTCGGCGCTGATTATTTCCAATTTGATGAAGCGCGTCACGAATTGCGCGGTGAGCGAACTGGCAAACGTTATCAATTGACGGACAAAATTAAAGTGCAGGTGAGTCGTGTCGATATCGATGCGCGCAAGATTGACTTAGCGCTAGCGGCCAATGCGGTGCCGAATCGTTTTCCGAAAGTGCGCGAATTCGAACAGATGGCCGAGCCGCGTGGTGGTAAGCGCAAACCAGCACCCCCTAAGGCTGTTGAGGTTTCGAAGACGAATGCAAGCAAGTCTACAAAATCTCGCGCCTCAAGTTCTTTTGCGGAGCCAGCATCGAAGACTAAAGCGCGTAAAGCGGCGGCAGGTCCTTCACGTGCAGAACGCAAAGCAAAAGCTAGTAAGCCTGCAAGGAAAAAGCGTTAATCGAGTAAGCAAGTGAGTAGATGAGAAAGTAAGCGTGGAAACACCTTACTTAGTTTTAATAAAAAGTCGAGACGGTTCTTGAAATCGAGTCTCGCATGAATAGAGAAGTCCCATGAAAAGCAAAATGATTTTCGGCTTTCACGCCGTCACCTCCCGTATTCGTCACGAAGCGTCGTCCGTTGAAGAGATTTACGTTGATAGCGATCGCTCTGACCGCCGTATGCAGGAATTGATCCACGCTGCGAAATCAGCGGGTATTCGGATCATTCAAGCAGACGATCAGCGCCTGTCGAATATTGTTGGTACACGTCGTCATCAAGGCGTGGTGGCAAAAGCAGGTGAACTGTCTTTGGCGCGCAATCTCGATGAGTTACTTGATGCCATCGAAGGGCCACCATTGTTATTGATTTTGGATGGCATTACAGATCCACATAATCTGGGTGCTTGTTTGCGTGTGGCCGATGGCGTTGGCGCGCATGCTGTGATTGCTCCGAAAGATAGAGCTGTGGGCTTAAACGCGACAGCAGCCAAAGTGGCCAGTGGTGCTGCCGAAACTGTGCCGTACATCACGGTAACAAATCTGGCACGCACCTTACGCGATTTGAAGGAACGTGACATCTGGATTATTGGTACTTCTGATGACGTAGAAAAAACGATTTACGATGTCGATTTCAAAGGTGGAATTGCGATTGTCATGGGGAATGAAGGCGAGGGTATGCGTCGCTTGACGCGTGAAACCTGCGATATGTTAGTGCAGATCCCTATGTTGGGCTCAGTTGAAAGTTTGAACGTTTCAGTGGCATCGGGTGTCTGTTTGTATGAAGCACGCCGTCAACGTATTGCCGCCCAATAAGTGCGAGCAAAACAGGTGAGCCCCAGTTTAAAGGCGTTCACCTGCATGAATCCAAGAATCGTTCTACACTAGCGTTTTTTCAGCACGCGTTAATTGACGTAGTCGTCAACCATTTACCATGTTTAAGCATCTCCGCGAAGATATCGCCAGCATTATTCAACGTGATCCGGCCGCCCGTAATACTTGGGATGTCATTACGTGCTATCCAGGCCTACAAGCCATTGTTATGCATGGTTGGGCAAACTGGTGCTGGCGTCATGGAATGAAATGGCTCGCGCGCTTTATTGCGCATGTGGCGCGCTTTTTCACTGGCATTGAAATTCATCCCGGCGCGATTATCGGGCGTAGGGTGTTCATTGATCATGGCTTTGGTGTTGTGATTGGTGAAACCGCGGTCGTCGGTGATGATTGCACGATTTATCAAGGTGTCACTTTAGGTGGGACATCGCTCACTAAAGGTGCTAAGCGCCACCCCACCTTAGAATCGGGCGTGATCGTCGGTGCTGGAGCCAAAGTCTTAGGTAGTTTTACGGTCGGCGCTGGTGCGAAAATTGGTTCGAATTCAGTCGTGACTAAGCCTGTACCGGCAGGTGCAACAGCGGTAGGAAATCCTGCACACATTGTTAAATCCTCGAGCGAGAAAGAAAACGGTAATGAAGTCTCCGCGTTCAGCGCTTATGGCTTAAGTCAGAATGGCGATGATCCAATTTCGAAGGCCTTTAAACAACTGACAGAGCATGTCTGTGCGCAACAAGAAGAGATACAGCGCTTGCGTGCAGCGATAGTCACTGCTGGAATTGTTTGTGAAAAATCGTTGAGTGATAAATCGATCAGTGCAGATGAGATTTCGCAACTTGTCGACTAACGCAAATTAAGGCGTGGCTCAGAAAACGATTTGTTTCCTCGGTATAAAATCAAAAGACGTGCGGCAAATCTTAGGCTAAATTGACAAACCGAAGTTGACCATCATGCTCGAGTGCCAGGTAGCCACCTCTTGTGTGCACACTATGATCGAAATCCCAGTCCGGTAGCACATAACGCTGTGCAAATTCTTCGTCATGGATCGCGTTTCGATGAGTGTGCCCATGTATCAATGTGCATCCGGGGTAAGCTTTGACCAAGTCATTTACCGCATTGAGATTCACATCCATGATTTCCATGCGTTTGTTTTGCTGCTCTTGGTGGCTCATCTTACGCATGCCTTCGATGATGGCTTTGCGTTCGCTTAATGGTTTTTCAAGAAACTGCTCTTGCCAGATAGGATTTCTCACCATTTGCCGAAATTGCATATAGCCAGTGTCGTCAGTACACAATGCATCACCGTGCGAGAGGAGGAGACGCTTGCCATTAAGTTCAAGCGAACTTGGGTCATTGAGAGCCGCGGCGCCGATGGTCTCGCAGAATTTTGATCCTATTAAAAAATCCCGATTTCCTGCTATCCAAAACAGCTTGACCCCATCCTCACTCACTTGTTTGAGTGCTTGTACGACTATTTGATTGTAAGCATCATCTAAGTCATCGTCGCCCGCCCAATACTCAAACAGATCGCCCAGAATATATAAACGTTCAGTCTCTCTTGCTTGATCGCGTAAAAAGGAAAGGAAACCTTCAGTAGTCTTCGGCAGTGCAGGACTTAGATGGACGTCCGAAACAAAAAGCGCAAGCTTATTGGCCTGCGCTTTTTGTTTAGCTGTGTTTTCTGTTGAATGGGGCATTCTTAATGAACAGATCGACTATAACTTAGACGATTTCTGCTTTTTCGATGATGACACTTTCCACTGGAACGTCGGAGAACATGCCAGAACGTGTCGTTTTGGACGCAGAAATCTTATCAACCACTTCTTTGCCTTCTGTCACTTCACCAAATACACAGTAACCCCAACCATCCTGACCTGGATAGTCTAAGAAATCATTTTTCGTCGTATTGATAAAAAACTGTGCCGAAGCAGAGTGCGGGTCGCTAGTGCGAGCCATCGCCAAAGAATAGCGCACGTTTTTTAAACCATTATTGGCTTCATTTTCTACTGGAGCATTGGTGGGCTTTTGTTTCATGCCCACTTCAAAGCCACCACCTTGAATCATAAATCCTGGGATCACGCGGTGAAAAATCGTACCTGCGTAGTGGCCAGCTTCGACATAACTCAGAAAGTTGGCCACAGTCTTTGGTGCCTTTTCTGCGTTTAATTCGATCTTGATGGTGCCGAGGTTGGTTGTCAGTAGAACGGCCATATTTCTCTCCTGTTTGTCTTGTTCAATTTTATAAGTGGAATTATTTGACGAGCTGTACGCTAATAATTGTGATCGGTTTATTCGGAACATTTTGATAAATGCCGCTTTCACCGGTTGCTACACCTTTGATCTTTTCAACTGTCTCCCAACCTTCGGTGACTTTGCCAAAAGGTGTGTAACCAGCGGCGAATACCAAGGCGCGTGAGCGAGGTAAAGTGATGGGGTCACCGTTTTTCATTACGACCACCGGATCACCTGGGCCGATAGGCTGGTAATTCAGAAAATCGTTGTTGTTGACGTTGATATAGAACTGGGCCTTTGCCGAGTTTGGGTCCTGCATACGCGCCATCGCAATGGTGCCAATATCGTTCTTGAGTCCTTGTTCAAAAGCTTTGCCGGCTTCATTGATGACAGCAGCATCGGTAGGCTTTTCGCTCATCTTCGCGTCAAGACCTCCACCTTGGATCATGAAATTATCGATGACACGATGAAAAATCGTTTTGTTGTAGTGCCCTTTTTTAACGTAGCGTAAAAAATTCTCGACAGTCTTGGGGGCTTTTTCAGGATAGAGCTCAAGCACGATATCGCCGACCGTTGTTTTGATTTTTACTTTTGGCAAAGGTTTGCTTGGGCTAGCCTCTGTTTGTGAAGTGACCACGGGAAGTGAGGCTGAGGATGCCGCAGTTTGCTCAGTAGTTTGCGAATTGACTTGTGCCCAAGCGGCTGAAATCGAAAGAAATAGTCCGCAGACAAATATGCTTGCAGCTTGCGTGTGCTTCATTAAAACGCGCATCTTTTTTCTCCTAATCTGACTTCGTTAATTCCCACTATGGGAATTTTTTGTGCCTAAGCAGCGTACTGAATTCATCGTCCTATTCTAGCCTATTTGACAGACTTATTTTGAAGACAAATTCATGCTAGCTGCCGGTCTTTTCTTGTTTAATCAGCCATTTTCCATCTTGTTTTACCATCACAAGAGTCTTTCTACTGCTCGCCACGAGTGCTCCCGACTGATAGTGTTGGCGAAATTTGACCGTTGCGTTATTGCCTTCGACCGTGACGACGGGAGATTCATATCTCACTGAGATTTTTGACTTACCTTCGATTCGAGACTTGCGCTCTTCCATCCACGATTTACGAGATTCACCGTTGGGTGTCTGGAAGTCTTTAGCGTAATGTGTTAAATAGGCTTTGGTATTCTTGTTGGTCCAAGCATTTAACCAACGATCGACAGTCTTTAACACTTCAGCCTGTGCCTGCGCGCCATTTTTCTTGTCAACAGTTTGCTTGCTCTTTGCAGCTTGGTTTGCTGCGATGGCGGCCATGTTTGTTTGTGTAGTGGTTGTTTCTCTTCCAGTTTCGGCTTTAGGTTTGTCGAGCTTTACAATTTCATTTTCCGGTTTTGTGCCAGAAATAAAGTTGTTTTCCTCGTACACAATCGACCATTGTGCACCTTCTTTTGCCCAATACTGACGACGTTTATAGGTGGCGACACCGCGAGAAGTATTGATGTCTTGAGTGAAGAAATTCACAATCATATCTTCGCGTCCAGGATACTTAAACTGAGACTGTTCTCGAATTTTTACTGCACTGTCATTCATGCTTTGTAAACCTACATATTGCTTCTGAATCCAAGTCGCAGCGTTGTCACCACTGATGCTTTTGAAATTTCGAGAATAATGTTTCGCTAGAAAGATAGGATTGGCTGAAGCAAAATCTTGACGCCACATGTCGAGCATTTTGCGTGCGTTTAGCTTTTCATTCATCCACACTTGGCGGCTTACAAAATTGAGGCGATCACTGATGACGACAGGGGTCTTCGCGATATCGACCATAGCCGATACCTTGAGAAAGTCAGGATTTGCAAGAACCACGCAACCGTCGGATGCGAGAGGAGGGCGACTGTAGTTTGTCGCTGGGACGCCATGTAACCAGATGCCGGAGCCACCGCGTCCGCGCAACTTATCCCATTCATTTGGGTAGTTGAGCGGTAATGCACCGGGGCCATAAAAGTCTGGTAGCTTTGCGCCAGGAAGTCGATTGGTAATAAAGTACACGCCAATAGGTGTTCTTTGATCACCTTCTTTCGCCTTGTCCACGCCGAATTTGCCCTGGCTAACGTAGTAGTCGCTACGTAATGTCGGTATGCCATTGACGTTCTCGTATAAGTAAATACGAGCTCGTTGTGCATCCATCACCAAGGCAAACTTTTGGTCGTCGGCCAGATTCAACAAGTTGAGAGGCACTAAGTCTGGTGACGGCCGTTCGGTAATCGCACGGATTCTGGCAATCGCTTCAGCGCGAAGATCTTTTAACTTTTCATTGTTTGCATTTGCGGTGCCCAGTTGCGTGACTGGATTTGCCCGCATTGCGATCAGGTCACCTCGAATTAAGTGACCCAATTGAAAATTCGGATATGCCGCCAATAGACTATCAATTTGTGTTTGCGCTTTTGTGATTTGATTATTGGCGAGGCTCTTGTAGACATCAATGAGCAATAAATCAGGGTTGGGCCCTGAACCAATCGTGGCCAAATCGGGCTTTGGTGCGGGATTGTTATTTGCAAAAACCGGGCCGCTTGGGCTGCTAAACAAAGCAAAAGTGAGTGTGGCAACAAGCAGGTATTGCCCAGCGCCTGAGGGCGCTGGCTTTGCACTACGAAAAAATGAAACCATTAGCTACCCGAGCGTTCCTGCTTAATCAGCCATTTCCCATCATGCTTTGTCATCACTAAGACCTTACGGCTAGTCGAAGACAGACGATCAGAAGTGTAATATTGTTTGAATTTAACGGTAGCGGTGTTGTCCTCAACTTTAATGTTGGGGTCTTCAATGCGGACGTTGATTTTGCCTTTGCCTTCAATTCTTGAACGGCGATCATCTGCCCAGTTGCTGCGAGATTCGCCATTGGGCGTTTGAAAGTCCTTGGCATAAAAGGATAAGTATTTACTGACGTCTTGGTTACTCCATGCTTTCGCCCATGCTTCAACTGAAGTCATGATGACATCTTTTTCAGATACGGTAGGTTGGGCTTTTGTACTCGATTTCGGGTCAGCCGCTTTACTATTATTCACAGCCACTGTTGGTGCTGTTGGTGCAGGTGCTGCAGTAATAGGAGTCGGTGCTGCTGCAGGCGGATTTAACTTTGGATTGCTTCCGCCGGTCGTATTGCCGATCAGGTTTTTTACAAGATTTAGCTTCAGCTTGGCAGTTGAATTGCCAGAGTCGAGTTGCAAGGCCTTGTCATAAGATTGGCTAGCCAGTTTGGCATAGACATCGCCTAAATTTTCGTGGGCTGTACCGTAGGTTGGGTTGGTGCGAATTGCCATTTCCAAAGCAGCGCTTGCTTTTTGATATTGACCATTCGATGCATATAGGACAGCGAGATTGTTGTAAGGCTCAGGTAGCTCTGGATAGTCGTCTGTTAGCTTTGTGAAAATGACAATCGCTTCAGCCGATTTGTTCTGTTCCGTGAGAATGATGCCCTTTAAAAAACGCATTTGCGCATCTTTTGGTTTTTGCGCTAAAACCGCATCAATTTTCTTGATAGCTTCGTTTAACTGACCTGCTTTGTACAATTTGCTGGCGTCGCTGGCGTCGTCTGCGTAGACCAAGCTTGAAGAAAGTATGGCGAATAGTGCGGAAATCGCAAATGCGTTTTTGATAGAATTGCGCATAGTGTACGAATTGTCTTTTCTAAAAAGATGTCATTTGGAGTGCATGACATGTTTGTTAATTTGGTCAGGCGCAATCTTAGCAAATAAACCTATGTATGCGGGTAGCTATTCGGCAATTTAGCTTGAAAAGTCACAATTTTGAATTGGTTTTGCAGTTTGTCTCTTAATATCCCCGATATCTACAAATTCGAGACATCAAAACCATAGTCTTGAAAGCAAAATTGTTCTGTTTATGAAAAAGGGATTTCTTTCTCGAAACCCTTAATTTCCGACGAAAGTTAGGCGATTTCCATTTGCGCAGAATATTTTTGCGATTAAAAAGTGAAGAATCATTAGTTTAACTTTTGCCCGCGGCTTGCAAAAAAGCCTTCTTGGATTCTGGTTTGATGTAAAATCAGCGGCTTTTCCTTCTACTTTGATTCTTTCTCAGCCTTGGTGTTGAGGGCGATAGTATAAAGATAAGGTTGTATTCGGGCGCGGCAGATATAGAAAAATGAAAACAAATAATTCAAACCGCAAGATTGAGTTGCACGTTCCAGATTACTGGGATGAGGCGAAGAACGAGCTTATGAAACGCGATAGAATTTTGCGTCGCTTGATTCCTCAGTTTGGTGACCTATATCTAATGGGGCGCGATGATGCGTTCACAACCTTGACGCGTTCTATTATTGCCCAGCAAATTACGGCAAATTCAGCCGCTGCATTGTGGGATAAGTATCTCGTCGTTTGTCCGAAAACGACGCCTGCAGATGTGCTTAAAGTCGGGCGCGAAGGTTTGGCGGGTTGCGGACTTTCTAAGCGCAAAACAGATTACATCTTAGATTTAGCACTACATTTTCAAGAAGGCAGGGTTCATGTTGACAAGTGGGTTGAAATGTCAGATGAAGCAGTGATCGCTGAATTGGTTCAGATTCGAGGCATTAGCCGTTGGACAGCCGAAATGTTTTTGATCTTTAATCTGCTGCGTCCGAATATTTTGCCTCTAGATGATGCTGGTTTGATTAGTGGAATTAGCAAAAATTACTTTTCTGGGGAGCCAGTTTCTCGCATAGATTTGCGCGAAGTTGCTGCCAATTGGGAGCCTTGGCGAACAGTCGCGACATGGTATATGTGGCGAAGTTTGGATTCTAAGGCCTTATAAATGGTACAATCGACACCTATTTCTAACTCGTGTGGATTTTTTAAGGGGGCACGATGACTAAGACAACATTCCTAGGATTTGAACAACAAATCGCGGAACTTGAAACAAAAATTGAAGAATTGCGTTTTGTTCAGGATGATTCTGCAGTCGATATTTCTGAAGAAATTGACCGACTCTCTCAGAAGAGTCAGATGCTCACAAAAGACATCTATGCAAAGTTGACGCCATGGCAAGTTTCTCAAATTTCACGTCATCCTCAACGTCCATACACTTTGGACTACATCAATCAGATCTTCACAGATTTTCACGAGTTACATGGTGATCGCGCGTTTGCAGATGATTTGGCGATCGTAGGTGGCTTGGCTCGCTTTAACGGACAAGCGTGTATGGTCATCGGTCATCAAAAGGGCCGAGATACTAAAGAGCGCGCGATGCGTAATTTTGGTATGCCTAAGCCAGAAGGCTATCGTAAGGCGATGCGCCTGATGAAATTAGCTGAAAAATTTGATATTCCTGTGTTCACTTTTATTGATACGACTGGTGCTTGGCCTGGAATCGATGCTGAGGAGCGTGGTCAGTCAGAAGCTATCGGTCACAATCTGTACGTGATGGCGGAATTAAAAGTGCCTTTGATCGCGACCATCATCGGAGAAGGCGGTTCGGGCGGTGCGCTCGCGCTGGCAGTTGGCGATTCAGTCTTGATGTTGCAATACGCAACATACTCTGTGATCTCTCCAGAGGGTTGTGCTTCTATTTTGTGGAAAACGTCTGAGCGTGCATCTGATGCCGCTGAAGCCTTGGGCCTAACGGCGAATCGTTTGAAGGCGATGGGTTTGATCGACAAGATTATCAATGAACCTTTGGGTGGGGCTCACCGCGATCCGAAACAAATGTGTGCATTGGTTAAGCGTGCTTTAGCTGATACGTTGCGCCAATTCCAAGGTATGAAGACCAAGGATCTGTTAGCAGCTCGTCATGAGAAGCTGATGGGCTATGGTAAGTTTAAGGAAACTCGAGTTTCTGAATGAGTGTAGGGCTGGCGGCATCGGTCGATGCGTTTGCAAAAGGTGTTGTTCGCAAACTTGCCGGCCTCACAGAGATTCAAGACCACCAAGAAAGCTCGCTTGGAGTAGCGGTTGCTTATAGTGGTGGTCTGGACTCCAGCGTTCTCTTACACCTCGTCCACCAGTTCTGTGTGGATCGTCAAATCCCTTTTTTCGCGTTCCATGTTCATCATGGACTGAGTCCCAATGCAGATGATTGGGCAAAGCATTGTGCTGCTGAATGTGCTCGCCTTGATATTGCATTTGAGATGGTTCAAGTAGAGGTAAAACAGAACGGTGAAGGTATCGAAGCTGCTGCTAGAGATGCACGATACGCGGCACTTGGCAGTTTATGCCAGAAATTTAATGCCTCTTTATTGTTGACAGCGCATCATCTTGATGACCAGGCTGAAACGCTGTTAATGCAGTTGCTTCGGGGTAGTGGGCCTCGTGGTTTATGCGGCATGGATGATTCAAATTACGCACCTGATTTACTGAAAAATTCTTCGCTAATGATGGCTAGACCTCTCTTGCAAGAATCTAGAAAACAGCTTGAAATGTATGCGCAGCTACATGCACTTTCATATGTGATTGATGAATCGAACGAAGACCTGCGTTACACTCGCAATGCAATCAGGCATCAACTGATGCCGCAGCTTGAGCTGATTGCACCACAGTTTTCACATAGGTTTGCTCGAAGCGCATCTCATATCCGCGCTGCCAATCGTATGCTTGATGAGTTGGCGCAATCTGATCTGCAAGCGGCACAAACAAATAATGGCTTGGAAATTTCAATCTTGTCGCAGCTGAGTAGTGATCGCATCGATAACCTACTTCGCTATTGGCTAAGTATGGCTCAGGTTCAAATGCCATCGACCTCAAAATTGAATGAGATGCGGAAACAATTATTTAGTGCGCGCGACGATGCACGGATCCAAATTCATCATCTCGATTTTACTTTGTCGCGTTACGATGGAAGGATTCATTTGATTCCGCTCAAGAAGCATGATGAAGAACAAGCGTCAGTGCGAATGATCTGGGCTGGTCAAAGTGAGTTAGCGATTCCTGAAATGGATGGTCGCCTAATCTTTGAAGAATCAGAGTGTGGAATTGATTACGAGCAGTTGATTGATAAAGAAATTCTCGTAAAAAAACGCGTGTCGGGTATGAGACTGCGGCTTGGTAAGAATCGGCCGTCACGAGATATGAAGAGTCATTTCCAGAGTGCTCGAATTCCATTTTGGCGTCGATCTCAATTACCCTTTGTGTTCTTGGATGATCGTCTATTCTTTGTCGCTGAGCTTGGAATGGATGCTTCTTTCCTAAGTGAAGGTTCAGGAAAAAAGATACAACTTAGCTGGAAAGCGAATACCTAAATTCAGGCAATAACTAACAAAAGAGTGGATAGTAATGACTAGACAAATCGTCTTAGATACGGAAACTACCGGACTTAACCCACGTCAAGGTAATCGTATCATTGAAATTGGCTGCGTTGAATTGGTCAATCGTAAGCTAACTGGCAATAACTTTCATCGGTATATTAATCCTGAGCGTGATTCGGAAGAGGGGGCGTTGGCAGTACATGGACTGACAACCGAGTTCCTGAGTGATAAGCCGAAATTCTCAGAAATTGCCGAGGAATTTCTAGAATACATACAGGGTGCTGAGCTCATTATCCATAATGCACCGTTTGATATGGGCTTCTTAAATGCTGAGTTTGAACTATTAGGCCGCGGCTCCTTTGATCAATATGTGGGCACGGTCATTGATTCTTTAGTGCAGGCGAAAGAGCTGCATCCCGGCAAACGAAATTCATTGGATGCATTGTGTGATCGCTACGAGATATCGAACGCGCATCGTAAGCTACATGGCGCCTTACTTGATGCTGAACTCCTAGCAGATGTATTTCTGGCGATGTCTCGGGGGCAAAACAGTTTTATCAGTCTCGATGACGAATCTGAGAGAGTAGTTGAGACTGTGGAGCAGGTCGTGGTAGATGATGGTCCTTATGAGGTTTTGGTGCAGCGGGCCAACGGTGCTGAGGTAGATGCTCATTGCAAACAACTTGAAGATCTTGGCAAAAACGGAAGCAGTGTGTGGGGGCAAAACCAGAGCGAGATGGTTTAGTTTGGTGATTTCGCGCATTTTTCGGTAGCAATTGAACAATTCAAGAGAGCAAATGGCTCAGAAAAAATGGAAGGGAGCGCTTTAAAAGGCGCTCCCTTTTGTCTTTATATTCACTTTAGATGACGTGGTGACAATGGGGAATTTTGTCGTTTTATTACTTTTCGGCAAATTTCCAACAAACTTTTTTGATTTTTTTCAAAAAAACACTCAAGTTTTCTGAAATTGCACCGTTAAGAGTCCTACGAACAAGCTTAAAAATAATTGAAAAATATTTTGTTTGGACCCTAAAGTTTTCCTAAAGTCTGCCGTTAATGATTTTAAGAGGCTAAAGAGTTTTCAGTAAAATTTTATAAGCCTTTGTTTTTATTGGATTATTTTAATATTTGTCAAAAATGTTAATTAATTCAGCGACAATTCAATTTTTGCATTGCTAGCAGTGCAATATCAAATTACCGACCATATGTAGGAGGTTTTCCTATGTGGGCGATCGTCTTTTTCTGTGCGAATTTACATCATTTCTCTGATACAACACATTTTTTCTTGGTAACACAATGTATCCCACTGGCAACACATTTCGCTAGGGCAAATAAGTGGGAGTGCTAAAATGACACCAAATGATATGATGGCTGAAATTCGCGATGCAAACTTGAGTTACTTGATGCTCGCGCAGCAAATGATCCGTGCGGACAAGGCAACAGCAATTTTCCGCTTAGGCATCGGCAAAGAGATCGCAGATTTAATCGAAGGATTAAATAACTCTCAAATCTTGAAGTTGGCTGGCTCTAACATGATGTTGGCTCGCTTCCGCTTCGAAGATAGCTCTATCCTCTGTATGTTGACGAATTATAACAAAGAGCGCAGTTTGGCTCAGTCCCATGCGGCCATTTTGATGGCTGGTCAAAATGTGGAAGAAATCGCGTAATTTTTACGTAGTTTCATGTTAGTTCGATTGTTTGACGGAAGGGGTAAATCATGGCAACGAAAAGTATCGTGAATGAAGCGAATGAAATTCAACTTGCTGTTGATCTCGTGAATTTAGGTGCTCGTTTGCAGCTGCTGGAGTCCGAAACCTCCTTATCGCGTGAACGCCTTTTGAAAATCTATAAAGAACTCAAGGGTGTTTCGCCTCCAAAAGGAATGCTACCTTTTTCTGCGGATTGGTTTGTTACGTGGCAGCCAAATATACATTCCTCCCTATTTATGAATATCTTCAAATACCTTCGTGAACATGCCGGTGTTAGTGGGATTCATGCGGTCGTCAAGGCTTATAAACTCTATCTTGAGCAGATGCCAGTTGCAGAAGGTGAGGAGCCTGTTCTCTCACTGACACGCGCGTGGACCTTGGTTCGTTTCTTCGAAGGGAATATGTTGTCTTTTGTGCGTTGTGAGCATTGTGGTGGTCAATTCGTCGGGCATACATTAGACTTGCACGATCATTATGCCTGCGGCTTATGTCATGTGCCTTCACGTGCAGGTAAGACAAAAAAAGCGAAAAACGCTGAGTTGACCCACTAAAAATTTTTTCTCCAAGTGCGTCTCTCAAAACGGAAGAGAAGGAAGGGCGCACCTTGAAATTATCGATTGGAGTGAAGTCACTGTTAGTGCAAGTGCTGACTTTTGTAGTGTGCTTCTCTTGTTTGGTAGTAGTGAATCGAAACTTCGGTTTCGCTGTCTCGCCGACTGTATTCCTTCTCATCTGTGGCACTCTTGCCGCAGGCATTTCATACCTCTTGAAGTGCGACTGGTGGTGGGGTGTCATTCAATTTGTTTTTCCCTCGTTTGTATATGTCGCCTACCAGCAGAATATTCCGCCGGTGATCTATCTCATTGCCTTGGTTATTTGTGCTTTGGTTTTTTGGTCGACTTATCGTACCCAGGTTCCCTATTACCCATCACGTGCGAGCTTGGCTGCTCCGATAGCAAAGCTTCTTGATGAGTTTCAACATCCTCGTTTTATCGATCTTGGTAGTGGCTTAGGCGGCTTGTTGTTTCGCCTCGAGAAGTTGCGCGAGGATGGACGCTATTTTGGTATCGAGATTGCGCCTCTGCCATATTGGTACTGCCAGTGCCGTCGTTTCTATCGGCAGTCAAATGTTAAATTTCTATTCGGCAGCTACTTTTCTCTCGATCTTAACGATTTTGATGTTGTTTTTTGTTATCTTTCTCCTGCAGCGATGCCTGAATTGTGGGAGAAAGCTAGCGTAGAGATGAAAAAAGGCTCTCTGCTATTGAGTTATGAGTTCATTATTCCAGATGTGGCGCCTAGTTTTGTGTTGGAAATCGATAGTGATGGGCCTTCTTTGTATGGATGGCGCATATAATGAAACAACAGAAATATATTTTTTGAGCAATATTTTGGAAAATGTTGCCTCATATTACTAGATCGCTGGTATTCTTTAGATATTGCTCTACGGATTTAATTTTGGTGCGTGGCAGTTCTTCTTGAGGAGTCTCACTCGTGTTAGTCATCGTCGGCTATATCGTTGTTTGCGGGTCCGTTTTCGGCGGTTTCGTCATGTCAGGCGGTCATCTCGCCGTTCTTTTTCAGCCGCTCGAATTACTCATGATTGGTGGCGCTGCCGTCGGTGCTTCGCTGGTCGGTAATAATGCTAAAACTCTCAAAGCTTCATTGAAGGCTTTGCCTAGCGTATTCAAAGGTTCTAAATACAGCAAAGCCTTGTATATGGAGCTGATGACAATGTTGTTTGATGTCCTCACAAAAATTCGGAAAGAAGGCTTGATGTCGATCGAAGGAGACATCGAAAAGCCTGAGGAAAGCCCGCTCTTTAGTAAATACACTTTGGTGGTCTCGGATCATCATTTGATGGAATTCTTAGGTGATTATCTGCGTTTGATGGTGTCCGGTAATATGGACGCATTTCAAATTGAAAACCTGATGGATAACGAGCTGGAGACGCATCACCACGAAGGTGCAGCACCTGCCCACTTTATCGCGAAATTAGGTGATGGTTTGCCAGCGTTCGGTATCGTTGCGGCGGTGATGGGTGTGGTTCATACCATGGAGTCTGTGGGTATTCCGCCAGCAGAGTTGGGGATTTTGATTGCCCATGCTTTGGTTGGTACTTTCCTTGGTATTTTGCTGGCTTATGGTTTTGTTGGTCCGTTGGCGAGTTTGATGGAGCAAAATTTAGATGAGTCGTCCAAGACATTTCAATGTATTAAAGTGACTTTGTTGGCGAGCTTGAATGGCTATGCACCAGCCTTGTCAGTTGAGTTTGGTCGCAAAGTTTTGTATTCGACAGAGCGCCCGACATTCTCTGAACTAGAAGAGCATATTAAACAATCGAAGTCTAAATAGTCTTTGTGATTGAACTATGGCAAACGAAGAGCTAAGACCCATTATCGTCAAACGCATCAAGAAGCATGCGGGCGGTCACCATGGTGGTGCATGGAAGATCGCTTATGCTGACTTTGTGACAGCGATGATGGCATTCTTCTTGTTGATGTGGCTGCTAGGCTCAACCGCAAAAGGTAATTTACAAGGTATTGCAGAGTACTTTCAAACTCCGTTGAAGGTGGCGATGTCCGGTGGTGATGGTAGTGGTGATAGCTCGAGTGTGATTAAAGGTGGCGGTAAAGATTTATCTTTGCGTGAAGGGCAAACACGCAAGGGGGATATTGAAGCGCCAAAGAAAACTTATAACTTGCAAGCCGCAGAAGCAGCGTTGGCCAAAGTTGATGCCGAACGTTTGAAGGGGCTTAAAGAAAAAATTGAGGCGGCAATCGAAGCAAGTCCAACACTGAAGCAGTTTAAGAAACAGCTATTGTTAGACATCACTTCTGAGGGCCTACGTATTCAAATGGTGGACGAAAAAAATCGGCCTATGTTTGCTTCAGGTAATGCTGATTTGCAGCCTTATACGAAAGAGATTCTGCATGAGATCGGATTGGCGTTGAATGAAGTGCCAAACAAAATTAGTTTGTCAGGTCATACCGATGCCGCACCTTATGGCCATGGCGAAAAAGGGTATAGCAATTGGGAGTTGTCTGCCGATCGCGCCAACGCGTCTCGGAGAGAATTGATCTACGGTGGCATGGATGAAACGAAGGTGTTGCGTATTGTGGGATTATCTTCGTCCGTGTTGTTTGATAAAGGGGATCCGTTGAACCCAATTAATCGCCGGATTAGCATTATTGTGATGAATAAGAAAGCCGAACAATCGGCTTCGCAAGATGGTGGTGAAATCGATGTAGGTAAGCAAGTTGATGTGATAACTGAACCAAAAAAGTAATGTAATTCATTAATTGCTTAAAAGATTGCAACTGTAACGTTGCAGAATGGGATGCTAAAGATGTCGAACAAACAGATGTTGGGATCTCGGGTAAAGGAACTGCTGGCTGGCGTTTCCGACCACGGTGTTGATCATTTGGTCGAGGTCGAGACAGATCTTGTACAGACTACGCTTTTGTTAGCTGAAGCGATCGAAAAGCTTGGCGCGAGTTTCCTTGACTTGCACAGTTCAATTACCGTTCAAGAAGAGCATATTCGCGAAATTATCAGTGAAGGCAAAGTGCCTCAAGAAAGTGTCGATAAGCTGGCGCAAATTCAGGCTGATATTGCCTTGCATATTAATCGAGCGGTGACCAGTTTGCAGTTCCAGGATTTGACTAGTCAATTGATCTCTCGCACTGTGCAGCGGAGTGCTGGTTTGCGCGAGTTGCTCTCCACTTTGGATGTCGGTAATGACATACCCCATGACGGCGGCAACGAGGAAATCGCTGGAGTCTTGTCCGAGATAACAGAGCGTCTGCAACGACAAAGTATCGAGCTTAAGAGCTTATTACGAAAGACGGTAAATCAGCAGCATCTTGATAGTGGTGATATTGAATTGTTTTGATGTGTGACAGAACTGAGAATTTTCTCAATTTTTCGAAAATGGAGTAATGATGGCTAAGACAATTTTAGCAGTGGATGATTCAGGTTCCTTGCGCCAAATGGTGGCATTTAGTTTGAAGGCCGCCGGCTATCAGGTAATCGAAGCTGTCGATGGACAGGATGGCCTAGAGAAGGCGAAGAATCAAGTCGTTGACCTAGTGTTGACTGATCAAAATATGCCACGAATGGATGGCTTAACTTTGATTAAGTCGCTTCGCGCTTTGGCGACATATCAGCGAGTGCCGATCTTAATGCTCACCACGGAATCTAGTGATGATATGAAAGCAAAAGGGCGCGCAGCAGGCGCTAATGGTTGGTTAGTAAAGCCATTTGATCCACAAAAGCTGACTGAAGTTGTGAAAAAAGTGATTGGCTAATCTAGGCGCATATTTGCGAGATCATTCGAGTAAATAATGGGGTGGGATAATGACGATTGACATGAGTCAGTTCTTTCAGGTGTTTTTTGACGAAGCGGAAGAACTCCTGGCTGAAAAAGAAAAGTTGTTATTGGGTGTCGACGTTGCATCGCCAGACCCAGAGGATCTCAATGCTATTTTTCGTGCAGCTCACTCGATCAAAGGTGGTGCATCGACTTTCGGTTTGAATGATATGACGGAAGTGACGCATATCCTTGAGAATCTTTTGGATAAGATTCGTAAAGGCGAAATGGCACTGACTTCAGATCACGTAGACGCATTCTTAGCGGCGAAAGATGTCTTAAAAATGCAGTTGGACGGCCATCGCCATGGTACTGCAGTCGATCTTGATGCCGTTGGCGACGTACGTATGTTGTTGCAATCTTTCGTGCAGGGTGAAATCGCCGCTAAAGCTGCGCCTGTGGCGAATCTCGCTCCAGTCAATAATGTAGCGGAGGCAGTCGAAACTTATCATCATGCGTTTCGTGTCAGTTTTGCCGAGGTCGGTGATGATGATCTCAAGCTCCTGACTTCGGAGCTAGGTTTGCTCGGCGATGCGAAAAGCGAAAAAGGAAGTGATGGCAAATCATCGATCTATTTGAAAACAAACGGTAGTGAGGACGATATCCTGGCCGTTTGTTCGTTTATTACTGATGCAGATAAATTGACGATCACAGCAGAAGCGGTCGCCGCCGCAGAACAGCCAAGTGATGATGATTTAGGATATGGCTTCTTTGAACCGCTCGATGCGATGTTTCCTCCAGAAACAGAGGCGGTTGAGGCAGCTCCTGCAAAAGTGGTCGAGAAAGCGCCACCGCCACCGCCCGTCTCTAAAGCGCCTGCAAAGAAAGAGGTCGATAAGAGCGCAAGCTCTCAAGAATCTTCGACGATTCGTGTGGGCATCGAAAAGGTCGATCAAATCATTAACCTCATTGGTGAATTGGTCATTACTCAAGCGATGTTGACGCAACGTACGCAAGACCTTGATCCCGTTTCAAATGAGCGTTTGTTGAGCAGCGTCGCTCACTTGACTCGCAACACAAGAGATTTGCAAGAAGCGGTGATGTCGATTCGGATGATGCCGATGGATTACGTGTTTTCACGGTTCCCGAGAATGGTGCGTGATTTAGCGACAAAACTCGGGAAAAAAGTTGAATTTGTGACCTATGGAGCTTCAACGGAACTTGATAAAGGTCTTATTGAGCGTATTGTTGATCCATTGACTCATCTCGTAAGAAACAGTATCGATCATGGTATCGAGATGCCGGCTACGCGCGTCGAAAATGGGAAGAGTGAGTCGGGCAAGTTGTCTCTCTCCGCGGTACATCAGGGCGGCAATATTGTGATCGAAGTTTGCGATGACGGCGGTGGGTTGCATCGCGAAAAAATTCTATCGAAAGCGAAGCAAAATGGTTTGGCCGTGTCTGACTCAATGTCTGATTCAGACGTATGGCAGTTGATTTTCGCACCTGGTTTTTCTACTGCTGAAGTTGTGACTGATGTCTCGGGTCGCGGCGTAGGTATGGATGTGGTTAAACGTAACATTACGCAAATGGGTGGTGTGGTCGATATCAAGTCTGCGCGTGGATTTGGAACGACAATCACAATTTCATTACCACTGACGTTGGCGATTTTGGATGGTATGTCGGTCAAAGTTGGCGAAGAGATCTATATTTTGCCGTTAGGGTTTGTCGTTGAATCTTTGCAACCGCAACGCGAGGATATTAAAGAAATTAACGGCAAAGGGCGCGTGATTAAAATTCGCCAAGAGTATTTGCCATTGATTCCTCTTTACGAGAGTTTCAATATCGTTCCACGTCATGTTGATCCATCCAATGGTATTACAGTCATTGTCGAGGTTGATGGCAAAAAAGCTGCTTTATTTGTTGATGACTTGGTAGGTCAGCAACAGGTTGTAGTGAAGAATATCGAATCGAATTACCGAAAAATCCCGGGAATTTCTGGGGCAACGATACTTGGCGATGGCGGGGTGTCTTTGATCCTTGATGTGGCAGCACTATTACGTGCAGTGAGATAAATTTTGCAGACTTGAGCGTTAAACGAGGAAACTATCATGATACAAAGCGCGGGCGTTAACACGAAAAATGCAAGTGGCGAACAGGACGATGGAGAAATCACTCGACATGAGTTCTTGGCATTTACGTTGGGCAGCGAAGAGTACGGTATTGATATTTTGAAAGTGCAGGAGATTCGAGGCTACGAAGCCGTTACGAGAATTGCGAATGCGCCTGAGTTTCTGAAAGGTGTTATTAATCTTCGAGGGATTATTGTTCCCATCGTCGATATGCGAATTAAGTTCAATCTAGGTACACCGACTTATGACCAACTTACAGTGGTCATTATCCTCAATATTGGTACTCGAGTTGTGGGCATGGTCGTCGATAGCGTGTCCGACGTGATGACCCTGATGCCAGAGCAGGTGCGTCCTGCACCAGAGATGAATACTACGTTCAACGATGACTTCTTGATTGGACTCGGTACTTTGGATGAACGTATGTTGATTCTAGTCGATATCGAAAAACTGATGTCCAGCCCGGAAATGGGATTGCTAGATCACACCGAATAAATGAACTTGGGTAATTGAATAGACCTTAGATCAAAAAACGGACACCAATAATGGCAAAACAATCTGAGCGCGGTGACGGCGAAAAGGAATTCGAGTTTAATCATCGTGATTTTGATCGTGTTCGCGACCTGATTTATAAGCGTGCTGGAATTTCCCTCTCTGAGAGCAAGCAAGAGATGGTGTACAGTCGCTTGGCGCGGCGCTTGCGAGCGACTGGTATCAATTCTTTCGCTACATATTTGAATATGCTGGAGCGAGAAACCGAGAGCCAAGAATGGGAGTCATTTACTAATGCATTGACGACTAATCTGACGTCGTTTTTTCGGGAGGAGCATCATTTCCCTATTCTCGCGGAACACGTTAAGAAAAAGCATGGACCATTGCGTATTTGGTGTTCGGCGAGTTCTACTGGCGAGGAACCTTATTCAATCGCGATGACTGTTTGTGAGGCGTTAGGAACGATGTCTCCGCATTTAGAAATCATCGCGACTGACATTGATACGAATGTGTTGGCAATCGCCGCCAAGGGAGTTTATAACCTTGATCGGGTCGAAAAAATGTCGCAGGAGAGGGTTAGGAAATTTTTTCTACGTGGCAAAGGAAGAAACGATGGCAGCGTCATGGTTCGCCCTGAAATCCGTAATTTGATTTCGTTCGAACCCCTCAACTTGCTAGATGATCGTTGGCATTTGCAAGGTGATTTTGATGCGATTTTTTGTCGAAACGTGATGATCTACTTTGATAAGCCAACCCAGTCGGAGATCTTGAAAAAGTTTGTGCCCTTGATGAAGCCCGATGCCTTATTGTTTGCAGGACATTCTGAAAACTTTTTATATGTTTCAGATGATTTTAAATTGCGTGGAAAGACAGTCTATGTCCTTGCGACAGCTGAAGAAAAACGTAAAAAAATGAATTCACACGAATTAAATAAAGGGTGATCCATGAGTCAGTTTAGTGAAGAACACTTTGCGACGAATGTCTATTACGATCGCACTTTTGATTGTGATGCAGCAAAGATTTTGCCAGGAGAATATTACTTCACTGGCAAGGACATGCTCATCGTTACGGTACTGGGCTCATGCGTTTCTGCTTGTATTCGCGATCGTGTATCCGGGGTTGGTGGCATGA
The DNA here is from genome assembly GCA_947464955.1 of Oxalobacteraceae bacterium. Classification (GTDB taxonomy): domain Bacteria; phylum Pseudomonadota; class Gammaproteobacteria; order Burkholderiales; family Burkholderiaceae_D; genus Undibacterium. The sequence continues at coordinate 25,963 of CANHZI010000001.1, read as the reverse complement.
ATCATTTTATGCTGCCGGATGGAGGAGAGAATTCCGAAAATCCCGTCTCCGCCTCGATGCGATATGGTACCTATGCAATGGAGGTGCTGATCAATGAATTGCTCAAGGCCGGTGCTAAACGCGAAAACATGGAAGCAAAAGTATTTGGCGGTGGTAATGTGCTGCGCGGATTTACTTCGATTAATGTCGGAGAGCGAAATGCGAAATTTGTGTTGGACTATCTTCGAATGGAAAGAATGCGTGTGATCGCGGAAGATCTTAACGATATTTATCCTCGTAAGGTTTATTTCTTTCCTCGGACTGGGAAAGTCCTTGTCAAGAAATTGAAAGTCGAACACAACGATACATTGAAAAAACGCGAACTCGATTACGCTAGCAGGCTCAAGAGTGCACCTGTTGGTGGCGATGTGGATTTGTTTTGACCCAGATGATGCAGTTCTTAGAGTTAAATTATGATTAGCCGCTCGCACGGGGAAACTCAATGAAAATAAAAGTTCTCATCATCGACGATTCAGCGCTGATACGTAGCATTCTTTCGGAAATTATCCGAAATGAACCCGACATGGAAGTTATTGGTGTCGCACCCGATCCCTTGGTTGCGCGTGAGTTGATTAAGCAAACCAACCCTGACGTGCTGACACTCGATGTCGAAATGCCGAAGATGGATGGCCTGGATTTTTTGGAAAAATTGATGCGTCTGCGTCCAATGCCAGTCATTATGGTTTCTTCGCTGACTGAACGCGGCTCGGAAATTACCCTGCGTGCGCTTGAGTTGGGGGCTGTGGATTTTGTGACCAAGCCGAAATTATCAATTCAGAGCGGCATGCTGGAATATGCTCACGTCATCACCGATAAGATTCGGGCCGCTTCAAAAGCGAAGATTCGTGCACGCGCTGCGGCAGCTGTTGCGCATGCGGCACAGGCCTCGGTCGTTTTACCGTCAATGAAGAACCCTTTGCTGAGTAGTGAAAAGCTGATTATTGTTGGGGCCTCGACAGGAGGAACCGAAGCGATTAAAAGTTTCTTGTGCCAGATGCCGTCAGATTGCCCTGGAATTCTGATCACCCAACATATGCCAGAGGGTTTTACTAAATCATTCGCGAAGCGCCTCGATGGAATTTGCAAGATAAGTGTTTCTGAAGCTCAAGGTGGTGAGCGTATTCTTCCCGGTCATGCCTATATTGCACCAGGGCACTCACACCTCAAATTAGCGAGAAGTGGTGCTAATTACGTGACCGAACTCGATGATTCAGAACCAGTGAATCGCCATCGCCCTTCAGTCGACGTTTTGTTTCGCTCTGCTGCTAAATTCGCAGGTAAAAATGCGGTTGGGGTAATCTTGACTGGCATGGGGAAAGATGGTGCTGAAGGGATGCTGGAAATGAAAAGTGCTGGCTCATTCAACTTTGCTCAAGATGAAGCTAGCTGTGTTGTTTTTGGCATGCCGCGAGAGGCAATCGCTGTTGGTGCGGTGCATGAGATCGCAGCGTTAAACGATTTGCCGACGAAAGTACTTGGATATCTGGAGCAACATGGTAGTCGAGCGTTGCGTGTTTAGTGTCTTATTGTTGATTGATAGTGTAATTTGCTTCCCCAAATTTGTTTATATAACCGATAATGTGTATTACCCGTCCTTTAGAAATCATGGAGTAATTTATGGCTGATCAAAACCTCAAATTTTTAGTAGTTGACGATTTTTCAACGATGCGTCGTATCGTGAGAAATTTGCTCAAAGAGCTCGGTTATTCGAACGTAGATGAGGCAGAAGATGGCGCACTTGGATTGGCAAAATTAAAGAGCGGTGATTTTGATTTTGTGATCTCTGACTGGAATATGCCAAACATGGATGGTTTGACGATGTTGCAGCATATCCGTGCTGATCCAGCTCTGGCGAAATTGCCTGTGCTGATGGTGACCGCAGAGGCGAAGAAAGAAAACATCATTGCTGCAGCCCAAGCGGGTGCGAATGGTTATGTGGTTAAGCCATTTACGGCCGCAACTCTGGATGAAAAATTACAAAAGATTTTTGAAAAATTAGGCAAGCCAGCCTAAACAAAACCAAAAATTTTTTGGAGTCAATATGAATACCAAAGTGGATCATTCGCAGCAAGATGAGCTGTTGGTTCGTGTTGGACACATGACTCGTTTATTGCATGATAGTTTGCGGGGACTTGGTTTAGACAAGTTATTGGAGCGCGCAGCGGAGGATATTCCTGATGCGCGTGACCGTCTCGACTATGTTGCGAAATTGTCTGAACGTGCAGCGCAGCGGGTATTGAACGCAACAGATGCAGCTATACCGCTGCAAGAAGCATTAGATGACGGTGCACGAGATTTGAGCGTTGAGATTCGTAGCTTGTTGGCGGGGAATCCAACCGAGTCTGAATATAAAATGCAGCTCGAAAAAGCCTTGATGCATTTCGAAAAGACCAATGCGCATTGCAAAGAGACAAAGGCGCACTTGATCGAGATTATGATGGCCCAAGATTTTCAAGATTTGACTGGCCAGGTGATCAAAAAAGTCACTGAAATTGCACAAAACATCGAGCAGCAAATGGTGCAATTATTGATAGAGTACTCTCCAGAGCAGGCCAAGCGACCTCAGCAAGATGGACTACTCAACGGTCCGCAGGTGAACCCTGAAGGGAAATCTGATGTCGTAGCAAATCAAGGACAAGTCGATGATTTGCTCGATAGTCTCGGATTCTGAAGTTCTATTTAATATCAAAAATTTATGAGTCAAGCAAACTTCATCGTTCGAGAACCGCTGTTAGATCCTGCACAGAAAGTCATCGGAGTTCAACTTTCTTGGAACCAAAAGAATACTAATGGCGATGTCGATGTGTCAGCGATCGATGCCTTGATCGCTTTTGTCGCGGCGGAGTTGAGTGATGAGGAAAAAGGATTTCTCCTTGGCGATAGTCTCGTTTTTCTCGAGGCAATGCCAGGTTTGTTGCAGGCCGAGAGTCTGAAGAAGTTATCCCCCAAAAACACAGTATTAATTTTTTCAAAACGTTATTTTGGCGATCAACAATCACTTGATGCGATTAAAGATCTGCGTCAATTGGGGTTTGGCATTTGCCTACGAAATGCTGATGCAACGGTTTTAGATCGTTCAATATTCTCGCTGATTACCCATTTTGAAGTTCAAATTGATGGCGCGAACCTAGCTGCGCAAGCGAAGACCTATGCCGCATTGAAACAATCGAATGTGCAGATGGTTGCGCGAAACGTCGGAAGCTGGCAAAGCTTTGAGGCTTGTGCCGCATTAGGCTTGAGTAGTTTTGTTGGTAAGTTACATTTGACGCCGCGCCCTAATCCTAATCATAAGGGCTTGAATACGACCCAAACCACGATTTTGCAACTCATGGAGATGATTCGTAAGAATGCAGATATCCAACAGTTAGAGACAGTGGTTAAGCGTGATGCGGCCTTGGCCTATAAGTTACTACGTTATATTAACTCTGCTGGTTTTGGTTTGCGCACGGAAGTGCAATCGCTGAAACATGCAGTGACGATTTTGGGTTACAGCCCTCTGTATCGTTGGTTATCGCTGTTGTTAGCCACCGCAAGTACCAACGGTAATTCGCCGGTCTTGCTCGAGACAGCGATTGTTCGTGGTCGGTTTGCGGAGTTGCTTGGGCAACCGTTTATGTCGAAGACAGAAGCTGAAAATCTGTTCGTAGCCGGCATGTTTTCCTTACTCGATCGACTACTCGGATTGCCGATGGAAGAAGTTCTCTCGACCATTCAATTGCCTGAAAGTGTGGTCGAAGCGCTTGTGTCGCGGGGCGGGATATACGGCCCTTATTTGGCATTGGCAGAGGCCTGCGAGTTAAATAGCATGTTGGTTCAATCTTTGTCTGAATCACTGAAGATTGCGCCTGCTGATGTGAACAAAGCACACTTGTCTTCGTTAGTGTGGGCGAAAAATATCGCTAATGCTTAGTTGTAAATTTTCCTAAAATTTAATCTTCCTCAGAAACCGCCTTTTACGGCGGTTTTTTTATTTCAAAATTGGAACGCAATGGAAAGAAGCCCGAGGCGTTTCTTAAAATTTTTACAGTTACATGCATCTGCTGAAGTTTTAAATAATCAGCAGGGTACGCCCTCTGAAAAACTTGTTCTTGGGAAATAGGGGGAGTTTCACTGTCTATTCGAGTGATCTAGACATCTTCTTTTCAAGAATAATCATAGCTATAGAAAAAGCGAGTGTTGTGCATTTGTAGCGGATTGATTCCATGGCAGAAGATAGCGGACTAGAACGGACCGAAGAGGCCTCACCCCAGCGGCTAGAGAAAGCGCGCGAAGAGGGGGATGTGCCACGTTCACGTGAATTGTCTACGTGTTTGGTTTTGCTCGCGGCTGGAGGCGGTTTGTATGCACTCGGGGGCAGTCTATCACATCGATTGGGAGTCACGCTTACCAGCGGTTTGGCGTTCGAGCGAGCAGCAGCCTTCGATGCGAATTTTCTGACTTCAAAAATTCTCGCCATGATTCTCGATGTGATGATTGCGTTTGCTCCCATCGCCTTATTGTTTATTGTGGCGGCGGTCGGTTCACCGCTGTTAATCGGGGGATGGATGTTTAGCGCCAAAGCATTCCAGCCAAAATTTGAGCGTTTAGATCCGATAAATGGGCTCGGAAATATCGTCTCGGCGAGAGCCGGTGTCGAATTAGTTAAGGCGATTCTAAAAACCATACTCATTGGAAGTATCGCCTGGATTGTTGTGAACAAGCAGAAGGAAGCGATCTTTGGACTAGCCTTGGAATCGTTCGATCGTGGCCCTCAACATTTGGGTAGCATGCTTGGTTTTTCCTTCCTTGCGATTGTTGCTGGTCTGGTCATCATTGCAGCGATTGACGCTCCGTATCAGATGTGGGAATACGCACAAAAATTGAAAATGACGCGGGAAGAGGTGGTACAAGAATCTAAAGAGGCGAATGGTAACCCTCAGATTAAGGCAAAGATTCGTCAACAGCAACGGGAGATGGCACGTCGACGCATGATGGCTGAAGTGCCAACCGCCGATGTTGTTGTAACTAACCCTACGCACTTTTCTGTTGCGTTGAAATATTCCGAAGGCAATGGTGCGCCACGCGTAGTTGCCAAAGGCGCCGACGCCGTCGCGGCCAAAATTCGGGAACTGGCAAAAGAGCATAATGTGCCGATTTTAGAAGCACCACCTTTGGCACGTGCACTGTATAAGCATACTGAGCTTGGCGATCAAATTCCAGAGGCCTTGTATGCCGCAGTTGCTGAAGTTCTCGCTTATGTATTCCAATTGCGGACCTTCAAAACCAGCGGTGGAGTCCGTCCCGTTGAACCAAATAATGTTGAAGTCCCTAAAGAATTAGATCCACTCAATAAAGTGAACGAGGTAGAAGTATGAATTGGACAAAAATTAGCGGATGGATGAGTGGTCCAGGGTCGAAGGCCATAGCAGCTCCAATCCTAATCGTCATGATGCTGGCGATGATGATTTTACCTTTGCCCCCGTTTGCACTCGACATTTTTTTTAGTTTCAATATCGCTTTAGCGATCATCGTCTTATTGACGAGTTTATATACAGTGAAACCTCTAGATTTTATGGTGTTTCCATCGGTCTTATTGGTTAGCACTATGCTGCGCCTATCACTGAATGTAGCATCGACTCGCGTCGTCTTGACTGAAGGTCATACCGGCCCTGATGCAGCTGGTAAAGTGATTGAAGCTTTTGGCCATTTCCTAATCGGCGGTAACTACACCGTTGGTATTGTGGTGTTCGTCATTCTGACGATTATTAATTTTACTGTGGTGACAAAAGGCGCTGGTCGTATCGCAGAGGTGGGTGCACGTTTTGCTTTGGATGCGATGCCAGGGAAGCAGATGGCAATTGATGCCGACTTAAATGCTGGTCTTATAGCAGAACAGGAAGCTAGACGCCGGCGCACTGAAGTGGCACAAGAGGCGGAGTTCTATGGTGCAATGGACGGTGCGAGTAAGTACGTCAAAGGCGATGCGGTAGCTGGCATTATCGTTACCTTGATCAATATCGTCGGTGGACTGATCGTTGGTATGGTTCAACATGATTTGGATTTTGCTAGTGCATCAAAGATATACGCGTTGTTAGCTATTGGTGATGGTCTAGTCGCGCAAATCCCCTCGCTGATCATTTCAACGGCAGCCGGTATCGTTGTATCTAGGGTAGCAAGTGAGCAGGATATCGGTAATCAGTTTGTCAGTCAGTTATTCGGTAAGCCACAGGTTCTCTACATTACCGCAGCCATTATTGGTGGGCTCGGTATTATCCCTGGGATGCCTCACTTTGCATTTATTCTTCTTGCATCGACTTTAGCTGGCGCAGGTTATTTGCTGGCGAATAAGAAAGCACAGACTCCGCAATCGGAAACAAAAGTCGAACAAACAAGTACGGCCGCGCCTGAAATGGAGGAGGCGACTTGGCAAGACATTTTGCCTGTCGATACCTTAGGTTTGGAAGTTGGATATCGATTGATTCCTTTGGTTGACAAAACCCAAGGCGGTGAACTACTGCGTCGTATTAAAGGGATTAGAAAGAAATTCGCACAAGAAATTGGATTCCTTTCACCTCCAGTTCACATTCGCGACAATCTTGAGTTAAAACCTTCAGCGTATCGGATTAGCTTGAAGGGGGTTGAGATCGGGGTTGGCGAAGCGAATATGGGACAGTATTTGGCGATTGATCCTGGGATGGTTTCTGGTGCCGTACCCGGTGTTCCAACAACAGATCCGGCATTTGGTCTGCCAGCAGTGTGGATTGATGCGTCCTCGCGCGAGTTAGCGCAATCATTGGGGTACACAGTTGTTGATGCGGGTACAGTTGTGGCCACGCACCTAAACCACTTAATCACTTCAAATGCATCTGAGTTATTGGGGCGCCATGAAGTCCAGCAGTTACTCGATCATTTAGGTAAAGACTCTCCGAAATTAATTGAGGATTTGACGCCACGCTTGTTGAGTCTCTCTGTTATTCAAAAGGTTTTACAGAATCTGTTGGTTGAAGGTGTTCATATTCGCGACATGCGGACAATTGTCGAAACACTTGCGGAATTCGCAGCCCATTCTCAGGATCCAACGGAGCTAACGGCGCAAGTGAGGATTGCACTTGGACGCGCTATCGTGCAGCAAATTTTCCCGACTGGGAACGAATTATCAGTGATGACATTGGATGCGAAATTAGAGCGTTTATTAATGCAGACCCTGCAAGGAACTGGTGTTGATGGCGCGACTATGGAACCTGGTCTGGCTGACACAATCGCGCTGCAAACGGAATCGGCAGCGCAGCATCAACAGCAATTGGGACTGACGCCAGTACTGTTGGTTCCTGGCCCTCTGCGCTTGTTACTATCGCGTTTCCTGCGTCGCACCTTACCTCAAGTGAAGGTCTTGTCCCATTCTGAATTACCAGAGAATAAAACTATCCGGGTTACTAGCCTGGTCGGAGGTCAATTATGAACGTGAAAAAATTTACTGCCCCAACATCGCGTGAAGCCTTGCGTAAAGTAAGAGAGGCACTCGGCGAAGACGCGGTGATACTGTCGAATAAAAATGTCGATGGTCGGGTTGAGATATTGGCCATGGATGATTCGACGCTAGGTGCGATTGCTCCTGAGGCGTCAAAAGCAAAAATGTTAGATAGTGAACTACGTTTCAATCCGCAAGTAAGCCAATCAAAAACGAGGTCAGATGCTTCGATGTTGGTGGGGCTGCAGCACAATAGCGATGCCGCACATAACCCAAATGATGTGGCTCAAATGATGAATGAGATCCGGTCCATGCGTGCAATCTTGGAGAATAAGATTTCTGAGATTTCTTGGATAAATACACAGCAAAGAGAGCCGCGTAAATCAGAACTCATGCGCGAAATGTTGGCAACAGGATTTAGTGCAAGTTTGGCGCGTCATCTGATTGATAAACTTCCTGCGACCGAACAAACGAATAATGGATTAGATTGGATTAAGAGTGTATTGACTAGAAACCTTTCAACCATTAGCAATGAGAGTGAAATTTTGGAGAAAGGTGGAGTGTATGCACTAGTCGGTCCGACCGGCGTTGGTAAGACGACTACGACTGCAAAACTCGCCGCTCGATGTGTGATGCGTCATGGGCCATCAAAGCTAGCACTCATTACGACCGACGGCTATCGTATAGGCGCCTATGAGCAATTGCGCATCTATGGAAAAATTTTAGGCGTGATGGTGCACTCAGTAAAAGACGAGGCGGATCTGAGAATCGCATTAGCTGAACTTAAGAATAAACATACGGTCCTTATCGATACAGTTGGCGTAAGCCAGCGCGATAAAATGGTGACTGAGCAGGTGGCAATGCTCTCGGGTAGTGGTTTGGATGTAAAACGATTGCTGTGCCTGAATGCGACCTCAACGGGCGAGACGCTGAGCGAAGTTGTTCGTGCCTATGCCGGAGCCGGATTATCGGGCTGTATCTTAACCAAATTAGATGAAGCTGCCACCATCGGTGGTGCACTTGATATTGCGATTCGCCAAAAGCTCAATATCTACTATGTCGCAAGTGGACAGCGGGTTCCAGAGGATCTTCACGTCGCCAACAAACAATACTTAGTCGATCGTGCGTTTAAACTGAAACGAGAAACCTCGGCATTTAAGTTGCAGAATGAAGAATTGCCATTGTTGATGGCACACACAGGATTGCAAGGAATCAGTCTGGAGGTGTCTCTTGGCTAATTATGATCAGGCCGAAGGCCTTCGTCGCATGCTTGAATTGCCAAAGCAACGCGTGTTAACTTTTTTATCGGCGTTACCGGAGTCTGAGCGCAATGGAACAGTGATTAATCTTTCTGCGAGTTTGGCTCGAAGAGGGAAGCATACCTTGATGGTAGACGCCAAGACATCAGAGTCGAGTTTAAGTGCTTGGTTGAATCTACAAGCGGATCAGACTTTGTTGGACGTGGCGAGACAAAAGCGTACAATGGAATTTGTCATTAAAGAGGTTTCGCCAGGATTGTCCGTCACCAAAGTTAGTCACACAACTCCGAGTAGTTTACAACTACCACAAAGCGGTTTTCGAGAGTTGTCGAAAGTGTTTGATATAGCTGCAAGTCGTTCTGATGTGGTAGTGGTTGATTGTGAACTCAATAAAGATGACACTTTTTTATTGTCGTCTTTTGACGATAGTGATGTGATTATTCAGTTATCTTCAGATCCATCAACGATCAAGTCTGCGTATGGCTTAATTAAGCGGTTACAGCACAGCATTGGGATTCGACATTTTGGAATCGTGGTAACAAGTGTGAGTCAGCAACAGGCGGAGTTGATCTTTGCAAATTTATCAATGACGGCTAAACGATACCTTGCGGTGGAACTTGACTTGGTCGGCTTTATTCCCGAGGACATGTATTTGAAACGTGCGACCGAAGCGGGCAGATCTGTTGTAGAAGCGTTCCCTTTATCGAAGGCATCGAATGCATTTGTGCGCATTGCTGATAAACTCATAGCTACAGCGACAAGTAGTTTGAGATTTAACTCTGCTCCTATGGTAGGTGCGCAATTGGAATATTAATTAATTTATGTACACAGCAAGTGGCAAGTCAGATAAAAACTCGATACTTACTGAGCATGCTCCGTTGGTAAAGCGTTTGGCATATCAGTTAAAAGCAAGACTTCCCCCTAGTGTAGAAGTGGATGATTTAGTTCAGGCTGGAATGATAGGCTTGTTAGACGCAGTGAATCGCTATGAAGAGACGCACGGCGCGCAATTCGAAACCTACGCGATTCAGCGGATTCGCGGGGCCATGTTAGATGAGCTGCGCAGTAGTGATTGGTTGCCGCGTGGCGTGCGCCAAAACATGCGCAAGATTGAAAACGCGATGAATGAATTGCAGCAGCGTTTAGGACGCTCGCCACTCGAAACCGAAGTTGCCAAACATTTGAAGTTATCATTGGCGGATTATCAGGAGTTACTGGGCGAAAGCGGCGGACACCAGCTTTTGTATTACGAAGATTTTCATGATGCTGATACCAAGGAACATTTCCTAGATCATTTTTGTAACGATGAGCGTTCAGGAGATCCCTTACAAGATCTCTTGCATGGCGATTTTCGTGACGCCGTGGTGCATGCGATTAATGCGCTTCCCGAACGTGAGAAATTGCTAATGGGTTTGTACTATGAGCAGGAACTTAATCTTAAAGAGATTGGAGCTGTAATGGGAGTCTCTGAATCGCGTGTATCGCAGCTTCATAGCCAAGCGGTTGCACGTTTGCGCGCATCATTAAGGGAGCGAGCGTGGACCGGGCTAGCCTAATTGGGATCGTACTGGTTTTGGTCGGAATTCTAGCGGGTCAGACGCTAGAAGGTGGCCATCTATCATCTTTAGTACAACCTGCAGCATTTACTATCGTTGTCGTCAGTACGATAGGTGCAGTTCTATTGCAGAGTCGATTGCCCGTTTTTATTCGTGGTGTGAAGCTACTAAAGTGGATCGCCTTCATGCCTGAAGATAAGAATCGAAAGAACGTACAAGATGCTTTGGTATGGAGTGTCGTTGCTCGCCGTGAGGGGTTCTTAAGCTTGGAGCGTTATATCGATTCAGCAAAAGATCCATTTATCGAAAAAGGATTGAAATTGGTGGTCGATGGCGTCGATCCTGAGCGCCTCAAGGAAATTCTTGATGTTGATATTTCGTTTTATGAGATGGAACAGCGTCAAGCGATAAAGATCTGGGACGCAGCAGGCGGCTACTCGCCGACTATAGGGATTCTAGGCGCTGTATTGGGGCTAATCCATGTGATGGAGAATTTAAGCGACCCAAACAAACTAGGCAGTGGCATCGCGGTTGCTTTCGTGGCCACAATCTACGGCGTGGGTCTCGCTAATTTGTTTTTTCTGCCTGTGGCAAATAAGCTCAAGGAAATTGTTGGACGTGAAGTTGTGCGTCGTGAGATGTTGGCTGACATTTTTTATAGTATCGCTCAAGGAGATAGCCCTCGAATTGTGGAGGAGCGTCTCTCCAACCACAGAAAGTAACAGGCGATAGTTATGGCGAGAAAAAAGTATATTGAAGAGCCGGACAATCATGAACGTTGGCTTGTATCCTATGCCGACTTCATGACCTTGCTCTTTGCTTTTTTTGTAGTCATGTACGCAATCTCCTCGCTTAACGTGGGAAAGTATAAGGTGCTTTCAAATTCTTTGACAGGCGCATTCGGTACGTCAATGACGACGCTAGGGGTGATCCCAGACCCTAAATTGAATCAAACGTCCGTACTCGAGCCGATTCCCAGTATTCGTCCTAAGCCGCCAGAACCTTTGAAAAAAGAGCGCGAAAAAATGACGGGTGTCGCAAGAGATATTCTGGGTGTATTGGAGCCATTGGTTCGTGAAGGTAAAGTAAAAGTCACTCAAACCAGTCGAGGCGTTGCAATTGAAATCAACGCCAGCCTTTTGTTTGGTCAAGGCGAAGCAAAACTTAACGTCGAATCGATACAAGCCTTGAAGGCGATTGCGGAAGTTTTAAAGAGCGACAATCATGCGATTCAAGTTGAAGGTTTTACCGATAATCTTCCCATTAAGAATTCTGTTTTTCCATCCAATTGGGAATTGTCTGCGGTCCGAGCGAGCACCGTTGCTCGTTTGTTTATGGAGAGCGGTGTTGATGAGGCTCGAATTACCGCAGTTGGACAAGGGCCGAAGACACCAGTTGCAGCAAATGATACAGCTGAGGGTCGAGCACGAAACCGGCGCGTGACCATTACGATACTTTCATTGTTACCAGATACGCCAATTGAAGTTCCAGTTCCAGGGGCTAATCGTTAGCCTCAAGAATGATGCCTTACATTTATATTGGTGGGTTTTCGCTTTGTTTGCCGGAGTAGCGAAGCGGTGAACCGATTCAACCGGCAATAATGCCGCGTCCGCTATTGGAACTTAAGCGAGATTGGCCATCGGCGCCATAAACCGCGGCGGTTTGGTCGTTCTGCTGCAGAATATTCAGCGCAGTCTGATTGCGAGTCATTTGACGATTAATCAAGATCCCGTTGGTGCGATTGTTTTCTTTTGCTGCGGCAGATAGTTCCAGTAAGCTCTTCCAATTGGCTTCAATATCCAACTCGCTTGAAAACTGTGATAACAGCGAATTCATGCCCTCAGCATCGGTGCCGAAACCTGCTTGCCCTAATTGCTGATTTCGATTCTTTTCTAATGCAATTATTTGCATCAGCAAATTGTTTTTTTCCGCAACGATGCCTTCTAATTTCTCCGCTGCGTTATCAATTAAGATTTGCTCTTCATTTTGTAAAAGTTGAACCAACGATGTCATTAACTCGACTTCTTGTGTAATGATATTTGCAATATTATGCACGTTGGTCAAGTTTGCACTCATGTTGGCTGTCTTCTCGCGTTTAATAAATCTTTTACTGTTTCCAATAAGCCATCAGCGACCTTTTCAGCATCAACCTGAAAACGGCCTTCAGAAATAGCTAGTTTAATTTCTTCGACTTTCTTTGCTTCAAACACTGCACCACTGGCTTGTGTATTTTGCATTGCTTGAAGCTGCACTGAAAGCGGCGAAATTTGCACATTGATGGAGGGTGTCGTCGCCACTTTCGCGTTGTCACCAGCCTTATCCGCACGCGGTGCAGGGGGGCTGTTAGGCAGCCCTTGGGTCGAACTTAGTGAGTCATTAATTTTCACGGCGATACCTCTATGGTTGGATTTACATACATCTACATCATCTGTAACGGCTCGCTTATTTTAAACTTTAACCGTATTTGCATAAATCTGTCGATGAATACATCCAAAAGTTAATTTTGTATTTCTATAATGCCACCAAGTTTAGCAATCCCGGCAATCAGTTGTCCATTGTTTGTTTTTACTTTGGTCACTTGACCTTCGTTAGCGTTTGTTAAAGCTGTTGCTTCAGTAGAAACAGTAAAGCCTTTACCGTAACTCACAACCTTGACCGTTTGGCCCTGCTGAACCACAGGTAGGCTGCGGAACATATCCGAGCGCAAAGCGATACCAGCGGCATAACTACCCTGTATTGTTTTGCCAAGAACTAGTTGTGGTTTGGTGATGGCATTAGCGGGTAAATTCGACAGTTCACCATTTACTTTGATGATGTCGGACGGCGCTAAAATTTGCCCATTCACCAAATTACTTGCGGCTACATAGTATTCACCACTGATACGAACCTGTGCCGATAAATAGACTTGCCATGGCTTTGGTCGACTACATCTAATCCCGACAGTCACTTTCCCCCATGCTTTGCTTCCTGGGGGAAGAAAGGCAGCGGGATCGTCGCAGTTGGTCAACTTTAATCGACTGTCGATATTCCCAACTTCGATCACTGCGGCCTCTCCAAAACTAGCCGAATTCTTGCTCAAAAATTCCCTCGCGATTTCTTTAATGCTCTCTAAGTTCTGCGTTTGCGCATAGCTGTTTGATGCACAAATCAAAGTGAGAGCAAGTAAGTAGTGCTTGGTCGACATAAATACAATCGCAATAAAAAGTTTATGCACAAATTGTAGTCGCGCGAGGGGAATGCAAACAGAGGAATAGATGGGTTTTTTGCTCTTTGCTCGACATATCGAATTGATTTAGAGGCGTTTACTATGCATCTATCAAAAACCGCTGTCATTGTGTGCCGTCACTGAGGAATGCAGGAGTTCAAAATGAATAAACTTGATGATTTTTTACGTTTTCATGAGACGGCACTCTCTGTGCGAGGGCAGCGTCAGCAGTTGCTTGCCTCAAATATCGCGAATGCTGACACACCCAATTACAAAGCGCGTGACATCGATTTTAATAAAGCAATGAGTGCGGCGATTGAAAAAACAACGCCGAGTAACGCCCTCAAAAAGACGGATGGAACACACTTGGACGCCAAAGGAACAATAGCCGGTGTCGTGCCAGGATATCGTCAAGAATCTCAAGGCAACGTTGATGGTAATACCGTCAACATTGATGAGGAACGTAACGCATTTACGGACAATGCTTTGCGATATGAAGCAAGTTTAACCATGATCAATATGCAGATCAAAGGAATACTGGCTGCGATTCAAGGTTGATTTTGATCTAGTTACAGGAGGACATGATGTCTCTTTTTAAGATTTTTGATGTGTCTGGATCAGCGATGAGTGCGCAGTCTCAGCGTTTGAATGTCGTTGCTAGTAATCTCGCTAACGCAGATAGCGTAACAAGTTCAAATGGGCAGGCATATAAGGCGAAACAAGTTATTTTTAGTGCGAAGCAAAGCGCAGATCCGGCGGCTACAGGGGTAAAGGTGAGTGAAGTCGTTGAAGATGCCGCACCACCAAAGTTAATGTATGACCCAAAGCATCCGCTCGCAGATGAAAAAGGGTATGTCGCAATGCCGAACGTGAACGTGGTCGAAGAGATGGTCAATATGATTTCTGCTTCGCGTTCTTATCAGACGAACGTCGAGACCATGAATGCAGCGAAGTCGATGTTATTGAAGACGCTTAGTCTTGGCCAGTGACAAGCTTAGAAGGGAATAAAGATGAGTACGATAAACACCCAAACAGTTGATCCAGCATTGTTGACGACAATGAATGGAAGTTCCTCGACCAAGTCTGCAGCGCAAGCGGCGCAAGATCGATTTATGACTTTGCTAGTAACGCAGATGAAAAATCAGGATCCATTAAATCCCCTTGACAATGCGCAAGTGACTAGTCAGCTGGCTCAGCTATCAACCGTAACCGGTATCGACAAGCTCAATGAAACTGTTTCTGCTCTCAGCAGCAGCTTCCAAAGTAATCAAGGTATACAAGCAGCGAATATGATAGGACACGGGGTCGTTGTCCCTGGTAGCAATGTTGAGTTGAAGGATGGTAAATCGGTATTTGGATTTGATTTGCCGCAGTCAGCCGACTTAGTGAAGGTCCAGATCAAAGATGCATCAGGCGCTGTGGTTCGTACGCTCACTTCCAATAGCATGTCTGCAGGAATGAACTCAATGACTTGGGATGGCAAGAATGAAGCCGGCACTTTGCTAGCCAACGGTAATTATTCATTTGCAGTCGATGCTAATGCTGGCGACAAAAAATTAAGCACGACCAATTTGAGTTTTGGAATGGTGTCTAGCGTGAGTTTCGGTAGACAAGGAGCTCAGTTATCGGTTTCGAATGTAGGCGAAGTATCCATGGCAGATATCCGTCAGGTCTTTTAATAAGTGAATTATTAAGCTAACTAAGTTAATCCAAAAAGCTAAGCGTAAAAAACATTTCGCAGTTTGCGAACCAACTTATCCAAATCAAAGGAGAATTATCATGGGTTTTCAACAGGGTCTGAGCGGTCTTAACGCTGCCTCGAAATCACTTGATGTGATCGGCAATAATATTTCAAATGCAAATACAGTCGGCTTCAAGATGGCACAAGCCCAGTTTTCTGATGTGTTCGCGAACTCATTAAACGGTGCCGGCACGAGCGGCGTTGGTATCGGTGTCAAAGTGCAAACGGTGCAACAACTGTTCACACAAGGTAACATCAGTTCAACAAATAACCCACTCGATATCGCGATTAACGGCGCTGGCTTTTTTCGAATGTCGACCAATGGCGCCATTACTTATAGCCGAAATGGACAATTCTCACTCGATAAAAACGGTAGCATCGTAAATGCGCAGGGCGCCAATTTGACGGGTTATGCAGCCGATACGAATGGAGTACTTTCAACGGGAGCAGCTGTGCCACTGACGATTAATACAACTGACATTTCGCCTAAGCAGACAGATACTGTAAATGCTTTGTTAAACTTGGATTCCCGCTCGCTGGTACCTGGAACTCAAGTGCCAGTCGCGAGTCCACCGGTAATTGTTCCGATCGCGTTTTCAATTACCGACCCGCTTTCTTACAATAATGCCACCTCAGTTGCGGTTTTCGATAGCTTAGGTAATTCCCACGTACTACAGACTTTTTTCGTCCGTGTTGACCCAGTTACTCGTCCAATCGTTCTGCCAAATACTTGGACGGCGGAATGGGATGTATTCTCGGCTGTCGACGGTGTGTTGATCAATGGCACGGCAGTCGCACCTGCACCGACGAATGCTGTGGCGACATTGGGTTTCGATAACATGGGTAAGCTTGTCAACGTGACGCCGAATTTTGCGGCAACCGATCCTAAAGCATTTTCAATTGCTATTCCGGTCTCAACTGGCGCGGTCACACCGATTTCAACGCCAACCATTAAGTACGATTTGACTGGTACCACGCAATTTGGTGCGGCGTTTAGCGTAAACGCAATTAAGCAAGATGGTTACACCTCCGGCAAATTGTCAAAGTTCAATACTTCAAAGGACGGCACGATTGTCGGTAGTTACACCAACGGTAAGACTGCTGTTTTGGGGCAAATTGCGATGGCGAACTTTGTCAACCCTAACGGCCTTCAATCATTGGGTGATAACCAATGGACAGAAACTGCGACCTCTGGTCCAGCTTTGGTTGGTCCTCCAGGTTCAGGAAGTCTTGGTGTGCTCACGTCAAATGCGACGGAAGACTCGAACACTGACTTGACAGGGGAGTTAGTGAACATGATCACGGCACAGCGTGTATACCAAGCGAACGCGCAAACGATTAAAACCCAAGACCAGATTTTGCAAACGCTGGTGAATTTGCGTTAATGATATTTGTTAATGTGCCGACGAGGAGTACGTAATGGATAGACTGATTTATACCGCGATGACAGGTGCAAAACATCTGTTAGAGCAGCAGACGACCAATGCGCACAATTTGGCAAATGCGACGACCACTGGTTTTAAGGCACAGCTCGATTCATTTCGTGCAGTGCCAGTCATCAGCGAGGGCTTGCCGACACGCGCTTTCGTGGTTGATGCTACGGTCGGCACAGATTTCTCAACGGGTACGCTGCAGCCTACGGGGCGTGATTTGGATGTGGCAATACAAGGAAAAGGTTGGTTGGTGGTGCAGGGGGAGGACGGCTCCGAGAAAATGACCCGTCACGGGAGCCTGAAAATCAATGAGAACGGTGTCTTGCAAACACAGAACGGTTTGCAGGTCGTTGGTGAGGGTGGCCCGATCACAATTCCGCCTGAAGTGACTATCGCGATCGCAAAAGATGGAACGATTTCGACCATACCGATGGGAACCAAGCCAAATGCTGTGCAGATTGTCGGGCGATTAAAGTTAGTCAATCCGCCTGAGAGTAATTTAGTGCGCGGTGATGACGGTTTATTTAAGACAAAAGATGGCGTTGTGCCCGACGCAGATGCAGCAGTGTCAGTTGCCAATGGATGTCTTGAAGGGAGTAATGTAAATGTCGTTGATTCAATGGTCACCATGATTAATCTTGCAAGGCAGTTCGAAATGCAAATGAAACTCTTAAGCAATGCTGAGAGTAACGAGACAAAAGCAAGTCAGATCTTGAGTTTGGGGTAGGTTTTTCTGGAGCACAATGGAGTGAATTAAATTAACACTCCGAGGAGAATAAAATGATTCGCTCACTTTGGGTTGCAAAGACAGGTCTTGATGCGCAGCAAACGCAGATGGACGTGATTACCAATAATTTGGCTAACGTGAGTACAAATGGATTTAAGCGCTCGAGAGCAGTGTTCGAAGATCTTTTGTACCAGACAGTGCGTCAACCGGGTGCTCAAAGCTCTCAGCAAACTCAATTACCTTCGGGGCTACAGCTCGGCGTCGGTGTTAGGCCAGTCGCCACAGAGCGAATTTTCACTCAAGGAAATTTACAACAAACGGGAAACAATAAAGATCTTGCGATTAATGGACAAGGTTTTTTTCAAGTCTTGTTACCAGACGGGTCGACGGGATACACCCGTGATGGTTCCTTTCAAGTCGACAATCAAGGTCAACTTGTGACATCGAGTGGGTTTGTAATTCAACCAGCGATAACTATTCCCGCCAATGCACAATCGATTACGGTCGGCCGTGATGGCACGGTTTCAGTCACCCAACCAGGTTCTCCTGCACCGGTCCAGGTAGGTTCCATTCAATTGTCGACTTTCATTAATCCTGCCGGCTTATCAGCGCTCGGTGAAAATTTGTATGTTGAAACAGCAGCGTCTGGTAATCCCGGAACCAATACGCCAGGTACAAATGGTGCAGGACTGATCGTGCAGGGCTTCGTTGAAACATCTAACGTCAATGTGGCCGAAGAGCTGGTCAGCATGATTCAGACACAGCGTGCGTATGAGATCAATAGTAAAGCGATTACGACTTCGGATCAGATGCTGCAACGTCTGTCTCAATTGTGATTGTCTTGGTTCTCGTTTTTGGAGTACTGAAATGAAGATGCTCAATTCAATAAGCCTGTTGGTGGCGGTATGGGGTCTAACTGCATGTGCAGTTACGCCTACGCCGATAGTGCAACAACCTGGAATGGTTCGTGCCCAAACTGCGAAAAATCAAAAAGAGGCAAACGGTGCGATATTTCAAGCGGCTTCCTATCGCCCTCTGTTTGAAGATTACAAAGCGCGCATGGTTGGCGATGTATTGACGATCGCTATTAGTGAAAATACTTCTGCTGGAAAGGCTGCGGCGTCTTCGGGTAGTAAGGCAGGTGGTGCTAATTTTTCTGCACCGACCTTGTTTGGTATTCCTGCGACAACGACGGCAAAAGCGTCAATTTCAACAACTGCTTCTTCAAAGTTTGACGAGAAAGGTGCAGAAACCGCTAGTAATACTTTCACCGGTACGATCGCTGTTACGGTAGTGGATGTGCTACCGAATGGCAATCTACTTGTAAGTGGCGAGAAACAAATCGCGTTTAACAAAGGTGCCGAGTATGTGCGCTTCTCTGGCGTAGTGAGTCCGCAAACCATTACTGCAGCAAATACTGTTTCTTCAACTCAGGTTGCGGAAGCCAGATTTGAGTATCGTTCGACATCGCGCGTTGACTTGGCTGAGGCGAATTCTTTACTTACCCGCTTTTTCTTAAGCTTCCTTCCTTTCTAGGAAAGTTCATCATGAAAAAAACACTGAGAACAATGTGCAAGATCGTCGCCGTGGTTGCTGTGACTCTTTTGTCCTCATTTCAGTCTGCTTACGCCGAACGGCTTAAAGACATGGCAGGTATTCAAGGTGTGCGTCAGAATCAATTGATGGGCTATGGTCTGGTGGTCGGTTTAGATGGAAGCGGGGATCAAACCACACAGACACCGTTCACAGTGCAAAGTATCATCAGCATGATGCAGCAAATGGGCGTCAGTATGCCTGTAGGTACTAGTTTGCAATTGAAGAATGTCGCCGCGGTGATGGTAACCACATCTCTGCCTCCATTTTCTCAGCCCGGCCAGACCTTGGATGTGACTGTTTCGTCGATGGGTAATGCAAAAAGTCTGCGTGGTGGTACGCTGCTGATGACGCCGTTGAAAGGGGCAGACAACCAAATCTACGCAATGGCCCAGGGTAATGTGTTGGTGGGAGGTGTCGGTGCTTCAGCGAATGGTAGCAAGGCGCAGGTCAATCATCTAAGCGTAGGCAAGATATCTGGCGGAGCCACCGTTGAACGTTCAGTACCATCCCCATTAGGCCAAGGTAATATTATTCAACTCGAGCTCAATAATGCAGACTTTTCGACCGCAGCAAAAGTGGTCGATGCGATCAACAAAAAATTTGGTGCAGACACCGCCGCAGCGGTTGACGGGCGTGTGATTCAGGTCAAGGCACCTATGGTCAATGATCAGCGTGTGGCTTTCTTGGGGGCACTCGAGAGTTTAGAGGTTACGCCAGCTCAAAATGCAGCTAAGGTCATTCTGAATGCGCGTACAGGGTCGATTGTGATGAATCAAGCGGTAAGCTTGGAAACTTGTGCCGTTGCACATGGTAATTTGTCGATTGTGGTGAATACGGAAAATACTGTTAGCCAGCCAAACGCCTTGTCCGACGGGCAAACGACGACAACTGGAAATTCAAATGTCTCGATCACTAAAGAGGGCGGGCAACTCTTAATGCTGAAATCGGGTGCCTCTCTCGCTGATGTGGTTAAGGCGCTCAACTCAATTGGCGCGACTCCACAAGACTTGTTAGCGATCCTGCAGGCAATGAAAGCCAGTGGTGCTTTGCGTGCGGATTTAGAAATTATTTGAGGCCTAGCGATGATTGGTAAAGCTGATATCTCAGAAAATCTTGCCTTTGACACTAAAGGATTAGATGCCTTACGGCGTTCTGCTCACAATAATTCACCGGAGTCGCTGAAAGCCGCTGCCACGCAATTCGAAGCCCTGTTCGTGAATATGATGATGAAGTCGATGCGGCAAGCTGGAAGTCAAGATGGCATGTTTGATAACGAGCAGAGCCGGATGTACACCTCGATGCTTGATCAACAATTGTCGCAGAAGATGGCGAGTCGTGGTCTTGGATTGGCAGATGCGATGGTCCGGCAAATGTCAAATAATGCGATGTCACAGGCGGTGCAAGCTGAGCCTAGCGGCTCCGCTCCGCTTGGTGGAATGGCGGGCATAGATCAATATCTGCAACAACAGAAACAAAGCATTCGGGCAGCAAATTTGATCGAAAACACAAAGCCTATCGTCAGTAACTCACAATTAAAACATGTGCAAGATTTTACTCAACGCCTTGGTGCGGAAGCTCAAGCGGCGAGCATGGAGACTGGTATTCCCGCTAAGTTTATGTTGGGACAGGCGGCTTTGGAAAGTGGTTGGGGTAAGCGTGAAATTAAAGCATTGGATGGCTCCAATAGTCATAATGTGTTTGGTATTAAGGCCGGTGCAAATTGGAAAGGTCGGACGGTTGAAGCAATGACGACAGAGTATGTCAATGGCGTGCCACAACAGCGGCTTGAAAAATTTCGAGCTTATGACAGCTATAGTGATGCATTCAAGGACTACGGGCGCCTGATCAGTAATAATCCAAGATATCAAAATGTAATGGAAAGCGCGGGTGATCCAACTCGCTTTGCCCAAGCATTACAAAAAGCCGGATACGCGACCGACCCACATTACGCGCAAAAGCTCAATAACATCATTCGACATTCATTCGGGGCGAGCTGACAAAGTTCACTTCATTAAAGTTTTCGGCATCTTGCCCGATAACAGATCGACGGTAACAGTGAAAAGTTTGCAAATTTTACAGATAGGTTGATATATGGGCACCAGTATTCTAGGGATTGGACAGAGCGCTTTAGCAGCCGCCCAGATGGGAATCGCCACAACCGGCCATAACATCGCTAATGCAAACACTCCTGGTTACAGCAGACAAACCTTGTTGCAAAGTGCCGCCGCCGCGCAGAATGACGGCGGCAGTTTTATTGGACAAGGTACCAAAGTCGGGGAAGTGCGACGAATTTATAATGAATTTGTCGGTCAGCAAGTGAATGCCACGCAATCATCGCAAAACTACTCCGCCGCCTACCTGAATCAGGTGCAGCGCATTAATAATTTAGTTGCCGATCAAACGGCGAGTATTTCTCCGACTTTACAAGAGTTTTTTAGCTCCTTACAAAATCTAGCTTCGACTCCAAACGCAACCGCAGGTGCCGCGGCGCGTCAATCCGTGCTCTCGACTGGTTCTGCTCTAACTTCTCGTCTATCTGGGCTTGGAGCGCAGCTAGATCAAGTCTCGGAAGAAGTAAATAGCCGGATCTCACAAACCTTAAATGATATTAACGGATATGCAACACAGATATCTGAGTTAAACGATTTTATCGAGACCGCACAGAGTATCTCTGGCGGTGCAACTCCGAATGATTTGTTGGATCAGCGCGACTATGCCGTGACCCAACTTAGTCGATTGGTGAACGTGACGGTTGTCGAGCAGAGCGGTAAATACAATATTTTTATGGGAACTGGGCAACCTTTGGTTTTGGGAGCCAAGGTAAACATATTGCAACCAACAAGCTCGCTTACAGATGCAAGTCGAATTCAAGCTTCATATGAAAGCAATGGAAAGTTTGTTCAACTCAATGAGAAAAGTATCACTGGCGGGGAGCTCGGTGGCTTGTTTGCATTTAGAACAAATTCACTTGATGTTGCGCGCAACTCTATTGGGCGAATTGCTATTGCGATTGCAAATGAATTCAATTATCAACACAAACTCGGTCAAGATCTTAATGGCCAAGTTGGTACCGATTTTTTCTCCATTGGCGGACCGGTAACCACGCCTAGCAGTGCAAATACTGGGACAGCGAATGTAGATGCGTCTTTTGCAGATGTTGGCGCATTGACCTTGAGTGACTATCGCGTACAGTATCTTGCAGGTACGGTGCCAGCTCCAAATTATTTTAAGATCACACGCGTCTCGGATGGCAACGTTCAAACATCGAATACCTTGCCAGCCGTGGTTGATGGCTTGACCATTAAGCTGAGGTCTAGTGCTGTCTTGCCTGCCGTGAATGATGAGTTTTTGATTAAACCAACGGCTGCGGGAGCATCGTCTCTGCGAGTCTCAATCACCGATGTCGCAAAGATCGCCGCTGGGACTCCTTTGTCAACGCTTACTCCAACCACTAATCTTGGCACTGGAAAAATCACAGCGGGTACAATTGACACAGCTGTCGCAGCAAAAAGCAACTCGTTAACCGCGAATATTGGTTCTGTGGTCGTAGCCGATTCGTATCAAGCAAGCACGCTGGCTAGCCCCCTTAATTTGACGTTTGCAACCGCACCAAATTCGCTGGCGGGTTTTCCAGTGGGTGCATTAGTATCCGTTACAAATGCTGGCGTCACTTCGAATTATGAGGTTGCGGCTGCCGCTGCACCAGCAGCGACGCCACCCAAAGTTGTGAACGTTCCGTACACAAGTGGGGCTACCGTTACCTATGCCGGAATAAGTTTTGTTATTAAAGATAATCCAACTGCGCCAGTTGCTGGTGAGACTTTTACGCTAGCGTCCTCAACACCAATTACGAATGCGACCTTGACCTATAACTCGGGAACGAATTCGTTTTCGGGCTTCCCTGCCACTGCAAACGTCACTGTAAAAAACGGTGCAACGACAACTTCCTATGTCGCTGGCGCAGCGATTCCTTATGTTGAAGGATCGACCATTAGTTTTAATGGTTTAAGCTTTGTCGTTTCGGGAAGCTATCGCAATGGCGACGTGGTCAATATCTCGAACAACGCGAGCGGAACTGGCGACAACCGAAATGCAGTGTTGCTTGCAGGATTGCAAACAAAGAACACCATGTCTTCTGGCTCAACCAGTTTTCAAGGTGCCTATGGTCAGTTTGTAAGCCTAATCGGCAATAAAGCGCATGAGCTTGAAGTGACCAACTCGGCGGAAACAAAATTGCTGGATCAGGCGCTACAAGCACAACAAGCAGAATCTGGTGTGAATCTTGATGAAGAAGCCGCAAACTTGTTGCGTTACCAACAGGCATATCAGGCTGCGGGTAAATTAATGCAAATTGCTAGTCAGTTGTTTGATGCCTTATTGGCACTGGGTAGATAAGAGGTTTTATTATGCGTATTAGCACGACTACCATTTTTCAAACCGGCGGCGGACGAATTAGTGATCTGCAGGTCGCCTTAAACCGTACGCAACAGCAAATTGCAGCTGGTCGCCGAATTCTGTCGCCATCGGATGATCCGATCGGCTCCGCCCGGGCTCTTGTAATTTCACAGTCAGACGCAGTCAATGATCAGTTCGCGACCAATCGTAAGAATGCCGTTAATTCATTGAGTGTTGCCGAGAATACTTTGGGCAATGTTACTAATGTCTTACATAACGTCAAGACCCTGATGGTTAATGCTGGCAACGGTGTCTTGAGTGACCAAGAGCGTGCCTATATTGCCAATGAATTGCAAGGTAACTTGGATGAATTGTTAGGATTGGCAAACTCGACGGATGGTACAGAGGCATACTTGTTTTCGGGTTTTTCATCGACGGTAGCCCCTTTTACTAAGACACAGGGCGGTGCGACATATAATGGCGATCAAGGCATACGCGCCATTCAAGTCGATACCTCTAGGCAGATACCAATTAGTGAAGCAGGAAATGCGATATTTGGAAATATTCGAACTTCAGCGAATCAATTTAACATTGTTCCAAATCCTTCCAACACAGGTCAGGCGACTGCCGCAGTGGCGATTAATGTGCCCACGACAGCAAATTTAACTGGCAACAACTATGAAGTCGCATTTGATGGAACTGGGCTGAATTTTTCTGTCAAGAACACAACGACGGGAGCTACCGTGGTGCCCGCGACAGCTTATGTCAACCCAACTACGGTGACAATCGATGGTATGGATATCACCATTGCCAATGGCGCGGGGCCATCGGGTGCGCCTGGCTTGGGTGATAAGTACACGATACAACCAGGTAATCAGAATATCTTCGAGACTCTGACGGATGTGATTAACGCTTTGCGCACATCGGCGACCACTTCCCAAGGTAAGCTAGATCTTAGCTGGCGCCTCAATCAGGCAAATAGTAATGTCGATAAATCACTATCAAATGTGTTGATGGCTCGTACTAACTTTGGCACCAGCTTGAAAGAACTTGAAGGCTTAGATAGTGCGGGTGAGGGCCTAGGCTTAATCTATAAGCAAGAACTGTCTGATATTCAAGACTTGGACTACGCTAAAGCAATCACAGAGTTGAATCAAAACCAGGTTGTGCTTCAAGCGGCTCAGCAGTCCTTCGTGAAGGCGACCTCATTATCTCTTTTTAATTTCATGAACTAAGTAATTGATGGACTAATGTTCTGATGAACTGGTGAAAAAAGAAAGGATGCAAATTGCATCCTTTCTTTTTTGTGTTGCATTTAGCATTAAATTACACGCGTCATTTTTTCAGCAACGTAAGTCTTTTGTTCGATTGGCTGCGGAGAGAGTTTGACAATCGCAAAGGAGACGTTATCACCGTGCGAATTAGCACGCTCCCGTGCTTTGCGAATCATCAACTCAGAAGCTTGGCGCGGGCTGCTAGCGCCGACCGCAACGGACAGTTCGGTGTCTGAAAAATAATGCCAAAGTCCATCTGAACAAAGTAGGAAAGAGTCACCAGCGACCAGATTGTCTTTTTCGCCGAAGGTGACGTAGGGAATGGCATTCTTAGAGCCGAGTACGTTGACCAAGACGTTGGACATCTTATGGTTTTTTGCTTCTTCTGGAGTGATCATACCCTCATCGACCAAACGTTCTACATAAGAATGATCTTTGGTACGCTCGGCAAAATTCGGGCCAGAAAAGCGATAAAGACGCGAGTCACCGACATGTGCCCAAACCGCTTTTTGCGGGGAAATGACAAGTGCCGCAAACGTGCTATGCGGTTCTTTCTCAGAGGAAACCGCGGATAATTTGATGACCGTGTGCGCTTCGTTCACGATGGCCTCGAGCATCGCTTTGATATCATTACCTGGAAAGAACTCGTCAAACAACATTTTGGCTGAGCGAATTACTTGTTCTGCGGCAATTGCGCCACCACTTTTTCCGCCCATACCGTCAGCAACAACGGCCATCATATGGCCAGGTGCATTCGGTGCTGCGAAAAGTGCGACACGGTCTTGTTGTTCTTTACGATCGCCGATGTGTTGGGCGGTACCTGCTTCGATCTTATATTGGCTCATACGTCTGGGTAGATTACACTAGTCGGTATTTCCGAAATACTTAATTAATTCGTCTTATTTTACTCGTTCTTAAAGCTTATGGATCATACAAATCAAATTAGAATGCGCATTTGTGAGTTAGAGGTAGAGCATCGCGACCTCGACTCTGTCATTGAGGCGATTGTGAAAGATCCAAATCATGATGAATTGCAACTTCGCCGTTTGAAAAAACGAAAATTGCAACTCAAGGATTACATTGCTTTACTCAAGATGCAATTGTCACCCGATATTCCAGCTTGATTTCCCGCTTGGCGGTTGGTTTCTTGATCGCCTCGTCCTGAATCGTCTCCGATTCTATGAAAAAACACGTGCATTTTTTATTTAGCTTATTTTGACAGAAATTCAATTAAATTCGAATACCCAAGGTATTCATGACCGTGAAGTTGAACAGATTTTCGGTGAAACGG